>CAZORB010000033.1:0-32654 GCA_964581825.1 uncultured Bordetella sp. | reverse complement strand
CGGCCACGAACGCGTGCTCCTCTTCGATCTGCGCATCGCTCCAGCGGCCCGGCCGGTAGAACTTGACGACGACCGAAGCGGCATCCTCGAGGTGCACCAGATACACCCGGTTCTCATAGCTGTTCAGCGCAATCAGCCTGCCGTCACCGCGCAGGCCCACCGAATCGAGTGCGTTCAGAACCGTGTCGGGATCGAGCCCCGCATAGGGGGCTGCGCTGCTCATCCGAGTGTGCGCTCGGCCTTGTCGAGCCACACGCTCAACTCGCTGCGCAGATCGGCGGCGCTGAACGAGCAGCTTTCCTCGCCGAACATTGCAGCCGACTCGAATCGCGACAGCAGCGACTCGAGCACCTGGCCGTAGCGGGGCGGTAGCGCCGCGATCAGCCCCTGCTCGGCGCGCCAACCGCGGGCGAATTGATCGGCACGCGCAATGGGCTGCTGCGCGAGCAGCCCACGAAGCCGGGCGATGGCCTGGCCATGCACGGCGGTCGCTGAGCGGGCTGAGACGATAGGGGCGTCAGACACGGAGCCGCCTGCGATCAGATGACCGAGGCGCTGCAGCCGTCCATCGGGATGACCACACCGCTCACGTAGCTCGCGCGCTCGCTTGCCAGGAAGTGCGCGACTTCGGCAATTTCATGCGGCTCGGCCATACGCTTCATCGGAATGCGTGCGGTTTCTTCGGCAAGCAGTTCCTCGACCGGACGACCGCTCACGCGTGAGGCTGCACGCAGTCCTTCGTCGACACGCGAGGTGCGCGTGAGTCCGGGGTTGATCGCATTGACCCGGATGCCGCGGTCGGCAAATGCACGCGCATAGCCCACCGTGTTCAGCATCAGCGCGGCATTGGCGCCGCCGCCCGCGATATGCATGACGCCCGCCTGCTTGCCACCCATACCAATGATGTTGACGACCGCGCCGGCCTGGCGTGTCGCCATGGCGCGGACCACCGGGGCGATGACGTTCACGTAGCTGAAGTATTTCGCGTTCATGCCTTGATGGAACGCGGCGGAATCGAGCTCGTCGGGGCCAAAGCGGCGTGCGGCGCCTGCGGACGTGACCAGCACCGCGATGGGACCAGTTTCGCGTTCGATCTGGCTGACAACAGCTTCTGCGGCGTCTGCATCGGTCAGGTCGACCGCATGGGTGGCCGCCATCGCTACGCCCTTCGCTGCCAGCAGGCGCGCAGCCTCCTCGAGGTTGGCGGCAGTTCGCGAGATGCCGACGACTTTGGCGCCGGCGCGCGCGAAACGCTCCACGCAGGCGAGTCCAATACCTTTGCTCGCGCCAGTAACGAGCACTACGCGTCCGATCATGTCTTGTTCCATGGCCCGATTCCGTGTTGGGGTTTCTAGAGGATGCACGCTGCGATCCGAGAGTCGGCATTGTATGTCCGACCGGGAATCGGGCGCTAAGATTCGGCCAGGAAACGCCAGACCCAATCATTGAAAGGCCAGCACCATGGACGCAAACCCGCTCAGAATCGATGTGGTGTCCGATGTCGTATGCCCGTGGTGCTTTGTTGGCAAGCGCCAGCTCGAGCAGGCGCTTGCACGTTGGCAGCGCGATCATCCTGATCGACCTGTCGAGGTACGTTGGCACCCCTTTCAGCTCAACCCCGATCTGCCGGCCGAAGGCATGGCGCGAACCGATTATCTGGCGGGCAAGTTTGGCAGTGCCGATACCTCGCGCATTTATGCCAATGTGAATCGCGCAGCCAGCGCAGTCGACCTGCCGCTGGCAATTGAATCGATCGTGCGGCAACCGAATACGGTACGCGCGCACGCACTCATCAACGCAGCCGCCGAACAGGAAGGGCTTCAGGATGCGGTTGTCGAGGCGCTATTTGTGGCTTACTTTCAGCAGGCACGCGATCTGACCGATGCGTCAGAGCTGCGCCGGATCGCCCGCGAGGCAGGGCTGACAGAGCCCGCAGTCGACCATGCGCTGGACGATGCGCTCGCGCATCAGACGATTGCCGAGGCCGACCAGCGAGCGCGCCGCGCAGGCATTCGTGGTGTGCCGTGCTTCATTGTGAACGGGCGTAGCGCGGTGAGCGGCGCGCAAGGCGCGGACGCGATTCTCGACACGATGCTGCTTGAGGCCGAGGGGACCTGAGCGACAGGCGGCACAGGCGGCACAAGCTGGGCTAACCACGCCCCACAAACGGCATCTTGGTGGCCATCACGGTCATGAATAGCACATTTGATTCGAGCGGCAGTCCGGCCATGTAGAGAACGGCCTGGCCGACATGGTCCACGTCCATCCGAGGCTCGGGCCGGCTCGATCCGTCAGGCTGCAGAACGCCCTGCGTCATGCGGTCGGTCATTTCGGTGGCTGCGTTACCGATATCAATCTGGCCACAGGCAATATCCCAGGCGCGGCCGTCAAGCGCGGTGGATTTCGTGAGACCCGTGACCGCATGCTTGGTGGCGGTGTACGGCGCCGAGAAAGGCCGTGGTGCGTGCGCTGAAATCGAGCCGTTGTTGATGATGCGCCCGCCGCGTGGCGTTTGCATCTTCATTAACCGGAAGGCCTGCTGGGTACACAGAAACGCGCCCGTGAGATTGGCGTTCACAACGGTCATCCACTGCTCATAGCTGAGCGACTCGATCGGGATTGCCGGCGCGCCAGTGCCCGCATTGTTGAACAGCAGATCAAGCCGACCAAATGTGTCCCAGGTACGGTCAAACAGCGTCCGCACGGATTCCGGGTTGCCGACATCGGTGGGAATCGCAAGCGGCCTCGGTCCGTTGTCCCCGATCTCGGCGATCGCACGATTGAGTGGCTCGATCCGCCGGCCGGCCAGCACGACCTGCCAGCCAGCGCCCGCGAGGGCGCGCGCCGCAGCGCGTCCGATGCCGGTGCCACCGCCGGTCACGATTGCAATCCGTGGAGACTGTTCAGACATGGGCGGTTTCCCTCCTGCGTTGCGTGCGGGCCGGTTCAGCCGGCGCCGTGGCAGTGCTTGTACTTGCGACCACTGCCGCAGTGGCAGGGGTCATTGCGCCCCGGCCGCGGCGCATCGCGCCGGATCGTGGCCGGTTTCAGGGCCTGCTCGCGCGCCGGTGCGAGTCGATTAAAAATCTCTGAGACGCCTTCCAGCATGAGGTCGATCATCTCTTCGCGTTCACCATCCTCGATGGGCTCGAAGGGCTCCTCATCCAGCCGCTCAACCGATCGACCGCCGGCTTCCTCGCCCCCGGCTTCTGCATCGGAAGACGCGCCCGCTTCGCTGGCAAAGCGCAGGATCAGCTCGAAGGCTTCCTCGCAGACCTCATCTTCATCGAGCATGTCCCAGTCGTCAGGATGCAGTTCCATGCCGCGCAGAAACCCGATGGCCCAGGCATCGCCCAAGGCCCGGCCGGACTCGTCGGTACCGATGACCGCGTTCCAGGCTTCGCCCTCGTACAGCCGTCGCGCAACGGCGCGCCGGTGTCGTCCCAGCAGCGTAAGCAGTTCGCTGCGGTCGCCCTCTGACATGGAACCAAGCGCGCTGCCGGGCTCAGCGCCCAGCACCACTGGCAGGCTTTCGTCGGCAGAAATTGGGGTGGGTGAGCAGGCAAGCGCCGCACAGAAGCCATCGTATTCCTCGAGCATCATGGAATGCTCGGGATGGGCCTGGGCGAGCAGTTCGTCGAGGCGTGCGAGCTCGCTTTCGTCGAGCGACCGTGCGGAGTCAGAGGTGTTCATCTTTGCGATGGTAGCCTGTTCACGCGTCGCGCCCCAACTGCAAGCCTCAGTATGGGTGCGCATTGAACCTTCGGAGCCAGCCCATGCCAAACCAGATCAATGCCGAGCCCGCCGTGGCCGAGCGCCTTGCAGGCGCGATCGAGGATGCGATCGCGCACGAATCAAAGTGGTCGCGCGAGCCGAGCATCGACGGCAGCACCTGGGGGGTGCACGGCGCCGATCCGCCGCCCTGGAACCGGCTGCTTGGGCCGGTGTCGGCGCGCGGCCCGGCAAGTGGCGCGATCGTCCATCGCGGACGCCAAATTGCGCAATGGGGTGAGTCCGCGCGTGCTGACCTCACCTTCAGCGTCGCCAAGACCTATCTCGCCTTGCTTGCGGGGATCGCGGTGGATCGCGGCCTGATTACCGATCCCGATGAGCCGGTGCGCGCGCGTCTGCCTGGCATCGGCTTTGACAGTGCACACAACGCGCCGATTCGGTGGACGCATCTGCTGCAGCAGACCAGCGAATGGGAAGGGAGCTGTTTCGGACTGCCCGACCAGGTGGATCGTTGGCGCCGGTTGTCGTTCCAGCCCGCGGGCCCTGATGCTGGCCCCAAGGGCGGTGCTCGACCGCTGCACGAAGCTGGCAGCTATTGGGAGTACAACGACGTCCGCATTAATCAGCTGTCGCTCGCATTGCTGCACCTGTTTCGCAAGCCGTTGCCTGAGGTTTTCCGCGAAGCCATCATGCAACCGATCGGTGCGTCCGACGACTGGTCATGGCGTGGCTACGATCATGCCTGGGTCGAGATTGACGGGCGGCCGATGCAGTCGGTGCCCGGTGGCACGCACTGGGGCGGTGGCGTCACGATCAGCAGCCTCGATCAGCTGAAGCTCGGGGCGCTGCTGCTCAATCGCGGCGCCAGTGAGGGCAAACAGGTGATCTCCGCGCAGTGGATCGACCGAATGTTCACGCCCTGTCCGATCGCGCCGTTCTACGGCATGCTGGTCTGGCTGAACCGAACGCGTCAGGTATTCCCCTCAGCGCCCGCCAGCAGCGTGTTTGCGATCGGCGCGGGTTCGTCATTTACCTGGATTGATCGTGAGCTCGACCTGGTGCTGGTTGCCCGTTGGCTCGAAGCCGATCATGCCGATCGATTCTTCGGTCGCGTCTCGCAGGCGCTCAGCCAAGCGGGGCCCGGCTGAGCGTGGGTTGCCGTACAGGCGTGCGCTCAGAAGCTTGCCTGCAGCGACACTCGGAAGGTACGGGGCGGTGCCGGGAACAGATAGGTGGCGCCCCAGTAGGTGGTGGGCGCATCGCGCCAGTAGCGGCGGTCCAGCACGTTATCAACGCCAGCGCGCCAAGTCAGGGTTTGCCGCCCTTGCCGCTGGCGCCACACGAATGAAGTGTCGAGCTGCCACCAGGCGGGCAGCAGCACCGACTCATTAGCGGTCACCGCCTTGTCATCGCTCCATGCAAGCCGGTTGTTCCAGACCAGACCGGCAGCGCCAGGTACGCGCCAACCCAGGTTGGCGGCGGCCGCCAGGGGCGTGGTGTTGCGCGTGCGCTTACCGATTTCAGTGGCCTCAGGCGCGCGGGTGGTCTTCGCGTCCAGCGCAGTCGCCTGTGCCGCCAGCGTCCAGTCGCGCGAGAGTTGGCCCACCCATGCGAGCTCAATGCCCCGGTGTTGCGCCTCGCGGGCGCCGGCAACGCGCATCTCTTTGTTGGCATCAGCGGGGTCCGCGATATCGGCGGCAAGTGGCCGGTTGATGTCAAAAAAGGTGATGCTTGCAAGCCCGCCACCCGTGAGCTGCTGCCGCAGTCCCGCTTCCGTCTGGCGGCTGCGAAGCGCTGGCAGAACCGAGCCTGCGTTGCTGTATCGCGAAGGTCTGTTGGGTGCCGCGTCAGTTTCAATGCCCTGTCCGGCAGAGACATAGGCGAAGCCACCTTCCCAGGGTTTGTAGCCGAGCGCCCCCCAGGGCGTCGTGAACTGCTGAGAGTAGGCAAGCGCCCGCGGGTCGGCCGGATTGGTTCGAGCGCTCGAGCTGTCGAGTGAGGTGTGTCGTACGCCCAGCCATACGGACCATCGCTTATCCAGACGAATCACGTCGGCCAGTTGCACCTCGGTGCTCTTCAAGCTGCGCAAGGTGTTGGGCGTTGTATCGGGCGTGGCGCTGCGAGGCAGCGCGGTGGGCGCGAGCGCATTGATCCGACCGACCCAGTGGTAGATCTGGGTCGCGTCGTAGCGCTCGTCATAGTCGGTACGCAGCACCGACGCGGTGATCTCATGGCGCACGGTCCCGCTTGTCAGCTCACCCCGCAGCATCAGTTCCGCCGAGCCCATCGTCCGCCGCTCGTTATCGCTGCGATAGTCATACAGATCGGTGTCGTAGTTCGCGCACAGTCCTGGGTAGATGTCGCCACACCCATCCGGAAACGCCAGCCTGTCGTTCGTACGGATGCGTTGCTGACCGAGCCGCACCGATGCAGTCCAGTCGTTTGCCAGCAGCTTTTGGAGCCTGATTGAGCCCGTGAGGCTGCGGCTGTCGAATGGCAGCGACCAGGGCTGGGCATTCAGGTTGATGCGGGGATCGATCGGCGGTGGCAGCACAGTGCCGCCCAGCAGACCGAAGCCTGGCACGCTGATCTGGCGCGAGGTGTGCGATTCAAACTCCGCCTCGGCGAGCCACCCCTGTCCGAGTCGCAGATCGAAGAAGCCACTCAAAAACTCCCGGCCACCGGGGGCGTTTCGCACTTCGGGCCTGCGCTCCTCGAGCGCAGCGTTGATCCGGTAGCCGAGCACGCCATCGCCGCCGGTGCGTCCGCCCATATCGCCGTGCACGATCGTTGTACCCCGCTCGCTCAGGCCGGCAAACACTTCGCGCAGTGGCTGGGCGGTCGGGCGCTTCAGCGTGAAATTCACCAGACCCCCGGGTGCGGCAAGCCCGGATTGAATGCCGGAGAGGCCCTTCAGAATTTCAATCGACGATTTGTTCTCGATCGCAAAGGGCGCATGGTTTGAAATCGGCAGGCCATCGCGACGATAGTTGCGCGCGTTGTCGAGCTGAAAGCCGCGGATCTGCAGACTCTCGATATAGCCCAGCGTGTTGTAGAAATCGCCCACGGATGGCTCAGTTCGAATCGCAGACGACAGACTGGTCGCTCCAGTGTCGCGGAGCGCGTCAGCGCGAATCACTGAGATGCTCTGTGGTGTCTCAGAAAGCGGCGCGTCGCTCAGACCGCCCACGGTTGCGCGCTGTCCCGATGGGTTCCCTTGCCCGGCTCTTACTTCCACTGGCGCGAGCGACCGCGCCTCGGGTGCAGCGGGTTTCGCAGTGGTCTGCGCGAGAGCCGTCGAGGCGGCCAGCGCAAGCGATAGTGCGCAGAAGGCCGGGGCCGCCGCAACGGATGGGATGGAGATAGCAAACGGGCGCATGGTGAGGGCTCCAGAGCTTGCGCACTGAAGCCCGATGCCAGGTGACGACTTTCGGGCCATTCGCCATAACGATAAGCGACTGACCGGATCGGCACAGCACGCCGAAACCAGAAGCGCTTCGACTGCTCGACAACGGACGCTTCCCTGCGCAAGGGTTAACTTGATCAGGTTCCAAGGGTTTTTCTCACCCGTCTGCAAGGCAGACCGACCGAATCGGGCATCGAAGCGCGCACTTAACGGCGCGCCGCGTGGCCCGCATCAGGCCGGATTTGTCCGGGACCCCTAGCGACCAGCCGCGATGTTAGCGCAGAAGCGCAAGGCAATCCCGCACGCGCGCTGCGGGTGAGCCAGTGAGCGGTTGAAAAGGAACCCCTGCCTGGCTCAGCAAGGCGAGCAGGATGCGGTGCACCGCATCGCGTCGCTGCGGCCCATCGCGCAGGTGCCGATCCGCCTGCCACGCGATTGCCGGATCGGCGAGTAGCGTGAGGCGGGCGCGGCGAGCCTGTCGAAGGGCCAGCGGGACCAGCGAGTGGTCTCCAAAGTACTCGATGCTGTAGGCGGCGGTGAGAAGTGGTGAGCCATCGCTGATTACCCAGCGTGTAGATCGCGCTCGCGCCTGTCGCAGCGCTTCTCGCGTGAGCGCGAGCTGCCCGGCGGCGATATGGCGTTGCTCGCCTTGAGCCGGCGTACGCTGCTCTCGTTCGCACCATTGCCGCAGATACTCCGGCACGATGGCCGCACCGATTTGCGTGCCAAGCTGCTCGCAGAGCGTGGTCTTGCCGCTGCACTCTGCGCCAAGCACGGCGATTAGCTGGGGCGCGGTCATGCTGCGAGCCGTCGCCAGTGGCGCCATCCGGCGACTGACAGCACGAGCAGCACCGCGTAGAGCAGCGCGGTGAGCCAGAGCGCCTTGGTGACAAACAACGCAATGGCGACCGCATTAACGCCTATCCACACCACCCAGGCCTGCAGAAACTTTCGTGCGAGCAGCACCTGCGCGAAGACGCTTCCGGCAGTGGGCGCTGCATCCAGCCAAGGCACATCGGTATCCGTAAAGCGTGCAAGCAGCGCACCGATCGCAAGCCAGGCGGCGAACAGCGCGAGTCCAAGCTTGAACAACGAGGCAGGCGCGAGCGACTGGATGCCGAGCGTTGGATGAAGGTTCTGCTGCGGTTCGGATTCCGACGGAGGCGGTTCCGGTGTGCGCAGCCAGGCGCGCCAGCCCCAGACCGATACCGCGATGAAGAAGGCCTGGAGCGCCGCATCACCATAGAGCCGATGCTCGTAGAACAGCCATCCGTACAACGCGCTTGCAGCGATGGTGGGCGGCCAGCCCCAGACGCTGACCCGGGCTGTGAGCGCAACGCCCGCCAGGGCGAGCGCGAAGGCAAGCAGCTCGAGGCGGCTGATCGTGTGGCCGGCGATGTCGAAGGCGGTATCAAGCATGGTGAGATCGACTCACTATGCCATGGGCGCGGTCATCGCGGGCTGGGCCGCCCCGGCGATCAGCGGGGGCGCTTAGCCCGCATTCAGCGCGCCCGACACGTCCGCCCGACCGTGCCGGCCCGAATGCCCCCGATGCTCGCTACGTGCCTTCAATTGTGACTGCTGCTCGGGGGTGAGCTCTTTGAACAGAGCGTTATGCGTGCGAGCCCGTTGCACGGCGAGATCAGCCATAGCTCGCGACGCCCGCTGTGCGGCCTCCTGCAGTCGCGCCTCATCAAGCTCGCCTGCGAGCGCAAGCTGATGAACGGCCTCGCGCGCGCTGCGCGCCTCGCGGGCTTTTTCGCGAAGTGCGGGTGCCTGAGCGTGCAGGATCGAGAAGACGCGGTCGCGTTGCGCCTCACTCAGATCCAGACCACGCAGGAGGCCCGCGCCAGGCATCATCAGACCGTCGCTGCCGGCTCGTCCACCATGCCTCGCGCCATGATGAGGGTGTGCGCCAGCGTGGTGATGGGCGCCGTGGTGGCCGGGATGCGCCCCGGGCGCTGGGATTGCGGAGGGTGGCTGCTGCGCGATCGACCAGGTGCTGGCGGTCAGCGCGAGGGCTGCGGCGAGTGCGGGTAGGACGCGTGTGCGTTTCATCGACGATTCTCCTGATGGGACGGCGGAATGAGTGATGCGGAAAGCGCATCGATGCGCTTCGTTACCCATCGTAGACAGCTGGTAGGTTGATTCGGCCGCGCGGGATGTAATCGATCGTAAAGCTTGGTATCGAACTGCGGCGAATCGGCGCACGCCGGTAAACTCGTCTGACTTGTTCAGTCCGGGGTCGGCGGCACCCCACCATTCAGGAGATATCTGTGAAAGCAGCATGGTACGAAACCAAGGGTCCGGCCTCGCAGGTATTGCGTCTTGGCGAGCTTCCCGATCCGGAGCCCGCGCCGGGCGAAGTCCGCGTGCGCGTGCATGTGTCGGCGGTCAATCCCTCCGATACGAAGAACCGCGGCGGTGCGCGCGGCAATATCGTGATGCCGTTCCCCCGGGTGGTTCCCCATCAGGACGGCGCTGGCGTCATCGATCGGGTGGGAGCGGGGGTCAGTCCGTCGCGTATCGGTGAACGCGTCTGGGTGTATGAGGCCGCCCTCGGTCGACCGTTTGGTACGGCCGCGCAGTTCACGACCGTGCCCGCGCACAAGGCCGTGCCCCTGCCCGAGGGCGTGAGCTTTGAAGCGGGCGCATGTCTGGGCGTTCCCGCGATGACCGCCCATTACAGCGTGTTTGCCGACGGGCCGATCGAGGGCAAGACAGTGCTGGTGCAGGGCGGTGCCGGCGCGGTGGGCTACTACGCGGTGCAGATGGCTCGGCTCGGCGGCGCTGCGCTGGTGCTCGCCACCGTCAGTCGGGATGAGCAGGCACAACGAGCCCTCGAGGCCGGTGCGCATGCGGTAATCAACTACCGAACCGAGAAGGTGGTCGACCGGGTTGCCGAGTTGCTGGGTCCCGGGCGCACGCTCGATCGGATCGTGGAGGTGGCTGCCGGTGTCAATCTGGCCGATGACGTGAAGATGCTGGGCCCTCGCGGCGTGATTGCCGCCTATGGGTCGGATGCTGAGCAGCTTCCGACGCTGCCGTTCTACGCCATGCTTGCGAAGGATCTGACGCTTCGAACGCTGCTGGTTTACGTGATGTCAGATGACGCCCATACGCAGGCTGTTCGCTTTATTGATCGGGCGCTTCGCGACGGCAAGCTTTCGCATCAGATTCAGCGGGTCTATGCGCTTGAGCAGATCGTCGATATGCATGAAGCCTGCGAGTCCATGAAAAACGTCGGCAAGCTGCTGCTTCAGGTCGACTAAGGGACAGTGCGGGACCGCACCGATTGGGCCGCGGTCCCGCACGACCAGGCAAGGGCGTACACCTAGGCCTGATCAGCCGCGTTTCTTGGCGCCGCTTTGCGTCGGTTTTATTTGTGCGTCAGCCATTTCAGTCAGCTTACGGCCCGCTTGATTGACCTGGTCATAGGCCGTCTGCGCAGCCGCCATTGACTGGCGAATGAGCGACACCACGCCCTCTGAGCCGGCGGGAGCGGTACGCGCCAGGGTTTCCACCGATTCGGCGAGTTGCTGGTTGCTCGCGGCAACCTGTTTGTCGAGCAACGAGGCGAAGTCTTGATTGGCGTCGCGATAGATGGCGTATACCGCCTTGGCATAGGCCGAGAACTGATCCTGCGGCGGGCGGGCAAGTGAGGTCACCAGATCGGCCAGCGCCTTGGTGTCGCGTGCGGCAAGCAGCGCGTTGATCTGCTCGCTCGACTGCTCGAGCGATGCGCGTGCTGTCTGAAGATTCAGCTCCGCGAGCTTTTGCCAGCCTTCCAGGGTTTTGGCGGCGGCCTGCTTGGAGGCGGCGAGCGCGTCGGCCTGCATCTGCATCAGGTGGTCGGGTGGAGTGATCATGGTTGGGTCCGTGATGGGTGGCGAGGGCAGCGTAAACCGGCATATATGATGCAATGCAACATTTCCTATGTTATCGAACAATGGGGTTCAAATTCAACAAATATCAGCGCAATGTGTTGCGTTGCAACATCGGCGTCTTATGTCGTGGCCTAGCCTCAAGACCCCAGGCCCGGTGAATGGCGAATACGGCGAGGTAGAGTGCGCGCTTTGCCGCATCGCCGGCAGGGCTGCTAGACCGGCTCGCGCGAAGTCGGCGATGGCGCATCACTCGCACATTGGAGAAACTGACGATGAATCGACCCATAGCCTTTCTGGGACTGGGCGCGATGGGCGCGCCCATGGCACGCAATCTGATCAAGGCTGGACTGACCGTCCGCGTCTGGAATCGCTCGGGTACCCGCGCCCAGGCGTTCGCCGAGCATGGCGCCACGGTCTGCGCAAGCATTGCTGAGGCGGTTGAAGGCGCTGCATTCGTCGTCTCGATCGTGGCGGACGATCAGGCTACCCGCGCGGTGATGCTTGATCCTTCGGCAGGCGTGATGGCCTGCGCTCGAGCGGGAACGGTGGTGATTGACTCGAGCACCAACACTCCCGCGCTGGCGCGCGAGGTCGCCGCCGTAGCGAAGGCGCGCGGAATCGCCTATCTCGATGCGCCGGTCGCAGGCAGCGTGCCGCAGGCCGTCTCAGGCGAACTTGTGTTCATGGTGGGCGGTGAATCGGATGCGCTCGCAGCCGCGCAACCTTTACTCGCAGCCATGGGTAAACAGACGATTGCGATCGGGCCCAGTGGCCATGGTGCCACCATTAAGCTGATCAACAACATGCTCTCAGCGGTCATGAATACCGCGCTCGCTGAAGCGGTGATGGTGGCGCAGGCCGCCGGCCTCGATCCCGAGCCGGTCACGCAGCTTCTGAATGAAGGCCCTGCAGGCTCGCGCCTCACGCGAACCAAATTGCCCAAGGTTTTCAAGCGCGATTTCGCCGCGCAGTTTCAGCTTGCGCTGATGGACAAGGACATGCGTTATTTCCTTGCGCTCGCGCAGGAACTCGACCGACCCGTGCCGCTCGCCTCCTTCGCTCGCAGTCAGTTGCACGCAGCCCGGGTAGCCGGGCTGGGCGAGCTCGATGTGAGCGCCGTGTATTACCAGGTCACGGGCCAGCGACCCGACCGCAGCTAACCAGGAGTCCGCCGTGTTTCGAAGCTTCTTTCTCAACCGACGCTGGTTTCTGTGGTCGATTCTGGGTACCGCGCTGATTCTGTTTGCCACCTGGTACAAGGTGATGCTGGACGTGCAGATCAACGAGTGGTTTGGCGGGTTCTACAACCTGATTCAAAAGGCGCTGGCAACGCCCGGCTCGGTGGCGCTCGACGAATACTTTGGCTACCTGCTCACCTTCGGTCACGTGGCGGGCACCTTTGTGCTGATCGCCGTTGCGCTCGACTGGTTTATCAAGCACTACATTTTTCGCTGGCGCACGGCGATGAATGACTTCTACATGGCGCACTGGGAGCATTTGCGCCACATCGAGGGTGCATCGCAACGGGTACAGGAAGACACGATGCGCTTTGCCCGGATCATGGAGTCGCTCGGCGTAAGCTTCATGCGAAGCGTACTCACGCTCCTTGCCTTCCTGCCAATCCTCTGGGCCTTGTCCTCTCATGTGAAAGAGTTGCCCTGGGTGGGTGAGGTGTCCCACGCGCTGGTCTATGTGGCGATCCTGTTTGCGCTGGCGGGAACGGTTTTGATGGCGGTGGTTGGCATTCGGCTGCCAGGGCTCGAATTTCATAACCAGCGCGTCGAGGCGGCTTACCGCAAGGAGCTCGTTCACGGCGAGGACGATGTCTCACGCGCCGCGCCGCCCACGGTTGCACAGCTGTTTGGCGATGTGCGCCAGAACTACTTCCGGCTGTTCTTCCACTACCTGTACTTCGATATCGCCAAGTGGTCTTACCTGCAGTTCAGTGTGCTGGTGCCGTATCTCGCCCTGGGGCCCACACTGGTTGCCGGAGCGATCACGCTGGGCACGATGCAGCAGATCATTCGGGCATTCGGAAAGGTGCAGGAGTCGTTTCAGTACCTTGTCACCAGCTGGTCAACCATCGTTGAACTGATGTCGGTGTACAAGCGACTACGAGCGTTTGAATCGAGAATTCAAGACGGCTCTATCGGCGAGCCTGCCGCAACTGGATCTTGAAATACTAAGACTCGCAGGCCGCTGTGGCGGTAACGCCAAGCGGCCACGCGCGCCAAAATCAGGCTTGCGGGGGGTAAGCCTTCACGAAGGCCAGAATCACTTCGCGCACCATCTTGCGCTGAGGAACTGGAAGCTGCAGGAACGCCTCGAAAATCTCTCGCTCCTGATAGCCGATGCCAGAGTCCCAGCGCGCGCGGCGCTCTTCGATGCGCGACGTCACTTCGTCACCGAACCGCAGCACATGGGGTGCAATCCCAAGCCACTCAGCCAGCACCAGAAGCTTGTCCTGCGAGGGCAGCGTCTCACCCAGCAACCAGCGACGCACGCCATGCAGCGTCATCGGCTTGCCCCAATACCGCTGATTAAACTCTCGCTCCAGCACGGACGGCTTCGCAACATAGCCGGCATCCTGCATGGCAGAGATCAGCCGATCAGCAAATTGCTTTTTCGAGGGGTCAGATTGCATGGAAACGAGTCCGGGACGAGCAGGTAGCGGAAACTGACGCCGGTCAGAAAGCCAGGCAGAAACACTGGATGACGCGGACCGTATCCCGACGCGTAGAGCCTGAGCTCGCGGTGCGGAACACCGTTCACGAATCTAGCGGATCGAAACCTTCGCGGCGCAGTGCAGATACAAAGTCTTACAAACCGCCGACAGCCGGCAAGCGTTCTGGGGTGCCCGAGGTCGCGGTCGGGGCAGATTTTGCCGGCAATACGGTGCGCTTGTCACCTAGGCAATCCCGAATAAAGCACCGGACATCGTTTGTACGGGGGAAAGCGTAACGATCGAACACTCTTGGTTGCCAACTAACGGCCATGCGCTGCGAAATCAAATGACAGCTGCCTCTGATGTCGAATCGCGAGCAGGTACACCGCGCCGTCAATTCGTGCATAGAGCACCAGGTAATGCGCTAACAGGACTTCGCGAAGCGCCTCTGGGTCTTTGGTAAGCGCCAACAGCTTTGAGCGCAGACTTGCTACGCCATTGGTCGTCTCGACAGAGCCAGGCCGCCGGCTCAAGAACGGCCTGCCCATTTCCGGGAAGCGCTCGAGGTTGGAAATCACGGTAACCAGCAGTTCATCCAGCAGGTGATCGTAGGCCTGCGGTATGTCTTCGGCGGCAAGGAAGCGTTCGATGTCTTCGAGGTTCCGCTCGAAGTTGGCGGTGAGTTTGACGACAGCCCTTTTCGCCATGCGTAGCGCGCAGCGCCGAACCGTCAGGGCGTACGACGACGCTTACGGGCGGCAATGCCGCTTCGCGCGTCTTTGACCTTGCCGGCTGCGATATCACTAAGGCCTTTGGCGGCCTCGTCGATCAGCAATAAGTGGATGCGTTCGCGCTCAAGCTGGTGGTAATAGTCCAGACGCTGCGCATCGATCAGGGCGATATAGCTTTCCCCGTTTTTGGTGATGATCTTCTCGGCGCCCCTGCGGACCTCCTCGGCCAGCTCAGAGAAATTGGCGCGGGCATGCGACAGGGGGACGACATCGTTTGCAGCAATTCCCATGCTTGCCTACCCTGTGGACGAAAGTGCGCAATATTTTGTACGGAATACGCGTAGGCGGCAAACGATGTGATCTCACACGCAGTCCTAATAAAAGTCACTCCACCGTCACGCTCTTCGCCAGATTTCTCGGCTTATCAACGTCGGTGCCGCGCGCGAGCGCTGCGTGATATGCAAGCAGTTGCAGCGGCACGACATGAAGAATCGGTGACAGGGCGCCCGCGTGGTCGCCCAGGTTGATGACATGTACGCCGTCACCGGCGCTGATGCGCGTGTCGCGGTCGGCGAACACGAAGAGTTCGCCGCCGCGCGCACGAACTTCCTGCAGGTTTGATTTCAACTTCTCGATCAGCGCATCGTTTGGGGCAATGGCCACCACGGGCATCTGGTCGTCAACCAGCGCGAGCGGCCCGTGCTTGAGCTCGCCCGCGGCATACGCTTCGGCGTGGATGTAGGTAATTTCCTTCAGCTTGAGCGCGCCCTCGAGTGCGATCGGGTAGTGCACGCCACGCCCGAGAAAAAGTGCATGTTGACGCGCGGCGAACCGGGCCGCCCAGTCGCGTACCGCTGGCTCGCACTCGAGCACCCGATTCATTGCCGCCGGCAGGTGCCGTAGCTGCGCAATCAGCTCACGTTCGCGCTCGACGGAGAGCCGCCCCCGCAATTTCGCAAGCACCAGCGTGAGCACGAAAAGCGCTGCAAGCTGCGTGGTGAAGGCTTTGGTAGATGCCACACCGATCTCGGGTCCCGCGCGGGTGAGAAAGCGAAGCTTCGATGCACGAATGAGCGCCGACTCGGGCACGTTGCAGATGGTGAGCGTGTCGGTGAGGCCCTGTGCGGCGGCATGTGCGAGCGCCGCCAGCGTGTCGGCGGTTTCACCCGATTGTGAAATGGTGATGACCAGCGTGTTCTCGAGCGCCACCGACTCTCGGTAGCGGTATTCGCTCGCGATTTCGACGGTGGTCTGGATGCCAGCGATTGACTCGAGCCAGTAGCGCGCCACGCAGCCCGCGTGATAACTGGTGCCGCAGGCGAGAATCAAGACCCGCTGTGCGCGCGACAGGATGGGCCGTGCGTCGGCACCGAACAGCCCAGGCTCGATAGACGAGGCGCCCAGCAGCATTTCAAGCGTATTGGCGATCGCGCCAGGCTGCTCAAAAATCTCTTTCTGCATGTAGTGCGCGTATCGGCCCAGCTCGATGGAATCGGCTGAGAGCTGGCTCAGAATCACCGGCCGGTTAACTTGCGCACCCGAGGAATTGACGATGCGATACCCGTTGGTGCGAATCTCAACCACATCGCCTTCTTCGAGATAGGCGACATGGCGCGTTACCTGAAGAAGCGCAGAGGTGTCGGATGCGAGAAAATTTTCGCGATCGCCGCGGCCATCGTTGCCAACGCCCAGCAAAAGCGGCGCGCCACACCGTGAGCCCACTACGGTGCCGGGTTCGGCGCGGCTGATCGCGGCGATGGCGTAGGCGCCTTCCAACTCGCGCACTGCATGCTGAACCGCATCGAAGAGGCTAAGGCCCCGACTTACCAGGCGGTGGAGCAGATGCGCGATCACCTCGGTATCGGTTTGCGATTCAAAGGTGTACCCCTCAGCGATGAGTTGCTGGCGCAGGGATTCATGATTTTCAATGATGCCGTTGTGGACCACGGATACGGAGGCGGCATGGCTTGCCGACGCATGTGGATGAGCGTTGGTCTCATTGACCCCGCCATGCGTCGCCCAGCGGGTGTGTGCAATGCCAGTCGGCGCCTCGACGTGCTCACCATCAGCGCGCGCCTGCAGATCGGCCACCCGACCTACGGCACGCACACGTCGGATATCGCCGTCGTTTAACGCGATACCGGCCGAGTCATAGCCTCGGTACTCGAGCTTGCGAAGCCCCTCGATCAGGATCGGGACCACATTGCGTTGCGCAACCGCGCCAACGATTCCACACATCGAAACCCCCTTCAGTCCTTCTTACGAGTCGGCCGCTTCCAGCCTGCGATCGTGGTTTGCCGTGCGCGTGACACGGTGAGCTGATCGGCGGGCGCGTCCCGCGTGAGCGTGGTTCCCGCGCCCAGGGTTGCACCTTTGCCAACCCGAACCGGTGCGACCAGCTGCGTGTCGCTGCCAATGAAGGCATCATCTTCGATGATGGTGCGATGCTTGTTGACGCCGTCGTAATTGCAGGTGATGGTTCCTGCGCCGATATTGACGCGCTCACCCACTTCGGCATCGCCCACATAGGCGAGATGATTGGCCTTTGAACCAGCGCCCAGCCGCGTTGCCTTCATCTCGACAAAATTGCCCACATGACTGCCCGTGCCCAGCTCAGTGCCGGGTCGAAGCCGCGCGTAGGGCCCGACACGCGCATCGGCGCCCACCTGCGCGCCATCAAGGTGTGAGAACGCAAGCACCTGGGCGCGCTCGTCGATCGATACATTGCGCAGCACGCAGTAGGGGCCAACGGTGACGCCCGCCCCAAGCCGCACCTGCCCTTCGAAGACGCAGCCAACATCAATGAACACATCGCGCCCGCACTCAAGCGTGCCGCGGATATCGATGCGCTGGGGGTCGGCGAGCGCTACGCCTGCTTCCATCAGCAAGTCGGCCTGTGTGCGCTGGTAGATTCGCTCAAGCTGTGCAAGCTGAGCCCGGCTATTGACGCCCAGGGTTTCCCAGTCATGTGCTGGCTGCGTGGCCTCGACTGCTACGCCATCGGCCACCGCGGCCGCGACGATGTCAGTCAGGTAGTACTCGCGCTGCGCGTTGTTATCAGACAGCCCGGCCAGCCATCGCCGAAGCGCCGGTGTGGGCGCGGCCAGGATGCCGGTGTTGACTTCGCGGATGGCGCGGGTGGCGCTGTCGGCGTCTTTGTGCTCGACGATTCTGACGACCCGACCACTGTCGCGCACGATGCGGCCGTAGCCGGCGGGGTCATCGAGATTGACCGTGAGAATAGACAGCGCGCCCTGACTGGCGGGCGCCACCAGCGTTGCAAGCGTCTCCGCACCGGTTAGCGGTACATCGCCATAGAGCACCAGCGTTGGCACCGAATCAATCAGGTGTGGGAGCGCCTGCATGACCGCATGGCCCGTGCCCCGCTGCGGCGACTGCAGCGCCCAGACCAGGTCATCGCTCGCCAGTGCGCGCGGAACGGCGTCGCCGCCATGGCCGTAGATCACAACGATGCGTTGCGGCTTGAGCGCCCGGGCCTGCTCGAGCACATGCGCGAGAAGCGGACGACCCGCAAGCGTATGCAGCACCTTGGGCAAATCGGACTGCATGCGCGTGCCCTTGCCCGCAGCCAGGATAACGATGTTCATGGGCCGATAGAATGTGGCGGTGCAAAACACCAATGGTCGGAATGCCAACGGGCAACGGGGCTGGGAACGGGAGCGCCGCGAGACGGCTTTTCGCGCACCACAACCCGAAAAGCTTAGCACGCGGGTAATTCGCGGCTGGGTGATGCTTGTCGCGGTTCTGGTTCTCAGCGGCTGCACGGTCGCCCGTTTCGGCTACGAGATGCTGCCCTGGTACGCAAGCTGGCAGCTCGACCGCCACCTGTCGCTTGACTCAGCGCAACGCAGCCTTGCAGCCGAACGGATCGATGCGATCCACGCGTGGCATCGGCAGACGCAGATGCCGCGGTATGCGGCGCTGGTGGAAAACGGTATCCGCAGGCTTGATGGGCCGATCGCGGCCGCTGATATCGCTGCCTGGCGCGCCCAGATGTTTGCGCTGTGGCAGGAGCCGGCTGAAAGAATCGCCCCCGATCTGGCCGATCTGGCGTTAACGCTTCGCCCCGCGCAGATCGACCGTCTTGAGCGGCGGCTCGCCGACAGCACTGCGGAGCTGCGGCGAAAATACCTTGAGGGGGCTCCCGCCGAGCGCCTGGAAGGTCGGATTGAGCGATGGCAGGAGCGGATGCAGTGGCTGCTGGGCGATATCACTGCCGCTCAGAAAACCGAGTTGCGCCGACTGGCCTCAGAACAGCCCTCCGATGAGGCGGCTTGGCTCGAGGAGCGCCAGTCGCGCAACGAACGACTGGTTCGGCTGCTCCGCCGGATCGAGCGCGAAAAGCCCTCGCGTGAGCAGGCGCTTGCCTGGAGTACCGCGTTTTTGCAGGGCTTCTGGCAGAGCGAAGATCCGGCGCGGGCGCGCCGAATTGAGGCCAATGCCGCCAACGGTGACCGGGTGGCGGCGGCGATGATCAATACCGCAAGCCGCAGTCAGCGCGACACCATGCGCGCCAAGCTGTCTGACATCGAACGCGATGTCATGCGGATGATTTCGCGGGGCGCGCGCCCCTAGTTAGCGGCCCATCAGTAGAAGCAGTGCGGGCACGAGTTGGGTAAGCGCCATGGCGCTTACCAATATGCAGAGCAATGCCACCCAACGGCGCAGCCGACGCTGCTCAGCTATCAGCGTTTGTAGCCGGGTATTGGAGACCGCCTCGCTTCGCCCGCGGTCAACCTGGGCGGCGAGCGCTGCATGCACCAGACGTGGCAGCTGCGGCAGCGTATTGGCCCACAGGGGCGCCTCGGTGCGAAGCCGGGCGAAAAACCCTGACCAGCCGATCTGATCATTCATCCAACGCTCGAGGATGGGTTTGGCGGTGACCCACAGGTCGAGGTCCGGGTCGAGCTGACGGCCCAGACCTTCAATATTAAGAAGCGTTTTCTGCAGCAGTACGAGTTGCGGCTGGATGGCGACATTGAACCGGCGCGAGGCCTGAAAGAGCCGCATCAGCACCAGTCCCAGTGAAATCTCGCGGAGCGGTCGGTCGAAAAACGGCTCGCAGCAGGCGCGCACTGCGCCCTCAAGTTCTTCGACCCGTGTTTCTGCAGGTACCCAGCCCGACTCGACATGAAGCTCGGCGACTCGCCGGTAGTCACGGCGAAAGAACGCCAGAAAATTCTGTGCAAGATAGTTTTTGTCGAATTCCGACAGCGTGCCGACGATGCCGAAATCGAGCGCGATGTAGCGGTTGAAGTCATCGCCCGAATCGCCCACCAGGATGTTGCCCGGATGCATATCAGCGTGAAAAAAACCATGCCGGAACACCTGGGTGAAAAAAATCTCCACGCCGTCGCGCGAGAGCTTTTTCAGATCGATTCCCGCCTCGCGCATCCGGTCGATCTGGCCGATGGGGATGCCGTGCATGCGGTCCATCGTGAACACGTTGGTGGCGCACCAGTCCCAGTGTACTTCCGGGATACGTAGCAGCTGCGAGTCCGCGAAATTACGGCGAAGTTGCGCCGCATTGGCCGCTTCACGGATCAGATCGAGTTCATCGTGCAGGTAGTTATCAAACTCGTCGATGACCTCCAGCGGGCGAAGCCGTCGGGCATCGGCTGAAATTCGTACCAGCAGGTGGCCGATGGTTCGCAGCAGTGCCAGATCACGTTCGATCACCTCTCGCATGTCCGGGCGTAGCACCTTGACTGCCACCGGGCGGCCATCTTTCAGGCGGGCGAAATGCACCTGCGCAATCGATGCCGAGGCGATTGGCACGCGATCAAAATCATCGAACAGTTCATCGATTGACTTACCCAGCCCAGTCTCGATTTCGCGGACTGCCAGCTCGCCCGGAAAGGGCGGCACGCGATCCTGCAGCCGCGCCAGTTCGTCGGCGATATCAGTGGGCATCAGGTCGCGTCGGGTGGACAGCACCTGACCGAACTTCACGAAGATCGGCCCCAGACTTTCCAGCGTCCGGCGCAGCCGTTCGCCGCGAGGAGCATCGAGCTGCCGCCCCAATCGCAAGAGCCTTGCGAAGGCGAGCAGCCAGCGCGAGCCAAGCGTGGCGGCTGCGCCTTGCGCAGCGATCTCATCGAGACCGAAACGCCACGCGACGAACAGGATCCGGATCAGTCGAAGCGTGCCCATGAGTGACGGCTAGCTCGCTGACTCGCCATCAAGCGCAGGGGTGCCTCGGGCGCGTGCGATGAACGACACGGGAACGGGCTGCGCAACGCTGCTTTGAGACGCGCTGGTCGGATCGGCCGGAACCGGGGCGTGCGACTCAAACGTCGGGTCGACATCGAAGCCGATGTCGCCGTCGGGATCGGGTTCGCCCGAGGGCTTGAGCGATAGAAAATCGAACAGGTTTCGATCGAGCAGATGCGAGGGCGCGACGGAGCCGAGCGCTGAAAAGATATGCTCGGTGCGGCCCGGGTGACGCTTATCCCATTGCCTCAGCATCTCGCCCACTTCGCGCCGTTTCAGATGTTCCTGCGAGCCGCACAGATTGCACGGAATGATGGGGAATTGGCGCCACGCGGCGTAATCGATCAGGTCGCTTTCGTGGACGTACGCAAGCGGTCGAATCACCACATGGCGCCCGTCGTCGGAGACCAGTTTGGGCGGCATGGATTTCAGTTTGCCGCCGTAGAACAGGTTGAGAAAGAACGTGGCGAGAATGTCGTCGCGATGATGGCCCAGCGCGATGCGGGTTGCGCCCAGTTCAGTGGCGACGCGGTACAGGATGCCGCGCCGCAGTCTCGAACAGAGCGAGCACATGGTTTTACCCGCGGGAATCACCCGGGTCACGATGGAGTAGGTGTCCTGGTTTTCGATGTGAAACGGCACACCGATTGAGCGCAGGTAGTCGGGCAGCACATGCTCGGGAAAGCCTGGCTGCTTCTGGTCAAGATTGACCGCAATGATGTCAAAGTGCACCGGGGCGCGTTCGCGAAGCGTGAGCAGCAGATCGAGCATCGCGTAGCTGTCCTTGCCGCCTGACAGGCACACCATCACGCGGTCGCCTTCGCCGATCATGCCAAAGTCTGCGATTGCCTGGCCGGTTTGGCGCAGCAGCCGCTTATGAAGCTTGTTGCGTTCGCGGGCCAGACGTTCGGAGGCGTTCATAACTGCCTCCACTGCTCGATCCGAACCGAGCCCAGGCCAGGCATCGGGTGGGGCTTGGTCACCGCGACGCGCAGCGCCCTGAGCCCCTGCAGCCTGGCGATTTCCTCGACCAGGCTTGAGCAGAGCGACTCGACCAGCTTGAAGCGGCGGCTTGCAGCGGTTGCGTGGATCGCCTGCATCACCGCTTCGTAGTTGACCGTGCCCGATAACCTGTCATCGCGCGCCGCAGGTTCGCTGATGGGCACGAACAGCTCCACCTCAATGCCGATGCGGCGCGGTTCGCGTTGTTCGTGCTCATAGACACCCAGCAGACAGTCGACCTCAACCCCCTGTACGAGCATTCGATAGCAATCGGAAAATCGGTCGGTCATATTCAAACCCTAGGGACTCGCAAGGCCAGCACCGCCGTCGACAGCGATTACCTGCCCGGTCACGTAGTCTGCGTCGCGCAGCAGAAAGTAGGCTACCCGACCCATGTCGTTGCCATCGCCGATTCGCGCCAGCGGAATCGAGGCCTCGATGCGGGTGCGTTCGTCCGCGCTGAAGGTGTCGTCCTCGGGCCAGGTGAGAGACCCGGGCGAGATCGCGTTGACGCGCACCTGTGGCGCGAGTTCAAGCGCGAGCGATCGGGTGAGTGACACGATGCCTGCTTTGGCTGCGGTGTAGACCGAAAACCCGGGCAGAGGCCTATCGGTGCGTACATCGCACACATTGACGATTGCGCCGCCCGATTGCCGTAGCGCGGGCGCCGCGTACTGGCTACAAAAGAACGCAGCCTTCAGATTGCCATCGATGAGATACGCCCAGTGCGCCTCATCGACCTCGCCCAGCGCCGAGCGCACGAAAGTCGACGCATTATTCACCAGTCCGTCGAGCCGACCCTGCCAGCTGACGGCAGCAGCGACCGTCTCGGCGCAACCGCTGGCGGTGCTGAGATCGGCGGCAACGATGTGCGCGGAATGTGGGCGCTGTGCGCAAAGCTCGGCCTGAAGTGCTTTGGCCGCATCAGCCGAGTGTCGGTAGTGGATGACCACATTGCAACCGCGTGCATGCAGCACACGTGCAAGCCCCGCGCCGATTCGACGGGCGGCGCCGGTGATCAGAATGACAGGGACGGCAGACATCGGCAGTGACGCTTGGAGCCAGTCGGTATGAAGTGGCAGAGGCGCGCCGTGACGCTCGCACTCGGGCGTTTCAGGCGCGACGGCAGTGTAAAGCATCCGCCATTCGGTCCTGGCCGCGTCCGGTGAAATAATCGAGGCCGTGCGAGCCTCATCAACACCGTTGCAGCTTCCTGAACCCGATCCCGCCGAGCATGACCGCTCGCTGCGGCTGGTCGCTCGTCTGCACGATGAAATCGCCGCAAGCCATGGCGAAATCGGGTTCGATCGCTATATGGCGATTGCGCTGTATGAGCCGGGCCTTGGCTACTACGCCTCGGACCGTCGCAAGTTCGGTCCGGCCGGTGACTTCGTGACCGCCCCGGAATTAAGCCCGCTGTTTGGCGCGTGTCTCGCTGACCAGCTGGCAGCCTGGCTGCCGGGTGTTGCGCCCTGCCTGTGGGAGTTTGGTGCCGGTTCCGGCGAACTCGCCGTGCAGCTTCTTATCGAGCTCGAGGCGCTGGGATTTGCGTCGGTTCAATACCGGATCATTGAACTATCGGCGGCGCTTCGCGCGCGTCAGCGGGCGACGATCGCTGAGCGTGCACCGCACGCACTCGACCGCGTGCAGTGGCTTGATTCGCTGCCCGACCGGTTCGACGGCATCGTGCTCGCCAATGAGCTTCTGGATGCGCTGCCGGTGCGGCTGTTTGAGCTCAATCAGGGCTGCGTGCTTGAGCGTGTTGTGACGCGGGGTTCGGAGGCCGCACAGACGAGCGCAGGTGTAGCGCCCGGCGAAGCGTCGCCATTCGCGCTGCAGCTCACGAGCCGTGCGGCGGACCCGGCCTTCGTACAGTCGGTTCAGGCGCGGCTGGCGCGGGCGGGCTGGCCTCAGCCGTTGGCTGCCAGCGGTTATCGCTCAGAGCTCGGCGAGCAGGCCGCCGCCTGGGTGGCGAGTGTGTCCGAGCGGCTCGCAGAGGGTGTGCTGCTGTTGATCGACTATGGGTTTCCGGCGGCTGAGTTGTATCACCCCAGTCGGGCCTCGGGGTCACTGAATTGCCACTATCGTCACCGCTCGCATGCCGAACCGCTCTGGATGCCAGGCTTGTCCGATATCACCGCGCATGTCGATTTCAGCGCCGTGTATGACGCGGCAAGCCAGGCCGGTCTTTCCTGCCTGGGCTATGGGTCTCAGGCGGCGTTTCTGCTCGGTTGCGGGCTCGCGCAGCGGTTTACCGAGCGCCAGATTCCGTCTGACCCGGCGGGCTACGCCCAGGCGGCGCAGGCCCTGCAGATGCTGGTGTCCGAGGCGGAAATGGGTGAGCTTTTCAAGGTGATTGCGTTTTCACGCGGCGCCACCCGCGCGCCGCTGAAGCTGGCCGGGCGCGATCGCCGCGCCGCGCTGGAGGCGGGCGATTCAGCCGCCCGCGCGTGAACGCGACTCACGTCGCGCGATCCATAGCGATGACCCAATGATCACCACCCCGCCTGCGAGGGTTGTCTGTGCGGGCACGTCGCCAAACAGGAGCCAGCCAAAAATCGATGCCCACAGCAGGTCGAGAAACCTCACCGACTGGGTGGCTGAGATGTCGGTTCGATGAAACGAGCGCGTCATGGCGTATTGACCGATGTTGCCGAGCAGGCCCGCCAGAATGATCAGGCCGATCTGCTCGAGATTCACCGCCTGCCAGTTCCACCAGGCAAACGGTGCCGACAGCAGCGTGATCGAGGCGGCCTGCCATAGCACCAGTACCGACGGCCCATCGCGACGCGCCAGCCGCTTGCTCATGAGCATGGTGGCCGCAAACATGGGTGCCGAGGCGAGCATCAGCAGCATCGCACCAGCCGACGAACCGCCGAGTGCCGGACCGACCACGATCAGCACCCCGGCAAGCCCTGCGCCGGCCGCGATCCATCGGGCTGCCACCATCGGCTCGCCCAGCAGTAGCCCCGCACCCAGCATGAGAAAAATAGGGGTGGTAAAGCCGATCGCCGTGGTGTCGGCAAGGCTGACCGACGGCAGCGCGGTAAACCACATGGCGAGCGCGATGGTGTGTATGACACCGCGCAACAGATGCCCGGGAACATCGCCCGTGCGCCAGCGTTCGCTACCCGCGCGTAGTGCAACCGGCATCATCAGCGCGAAGCCCGCCAGATAGCGCAGAAACAGCGCCTGCACCGGATCCATGTCGGCCGCCAGGGTTCGCGAGACGGCATTCAGCAGGTTGAGCGTGATGCCGGCAAGGGTCGCCCACAGCATGGCCCGCAGCACCGGATGCGACCCGGTGATGCGCCCGAGCGGCCCAGCGGACTCGGGTTGCGGGCGGCCGTTCGGGTCAAGGGCCATGGCGAGGGGCGGGCGGCGTACCCGCCCTGCGAGGCGCAACGCCCGCTGACCGGCGCGCGGGCGATGGGCTCGGGTGCGATAATCGATCAATGATCAAATGGCTGATTGCCACGGTGATCGCTCTGGCGCTTTTTTCGGGGCTGATGCCGCTATTGCGTCGTTTCGGCATCGGTCGGCTGCCGGGCGACTTCAATTTCACGCTCTTCGGGCGCGAAATCTCTCTGCCGGTCATGTCGACCGTGCTTCTGTCGTTGATGGCAGCAGGCATCTCGCACCTGTTTTGAGGCGCTCCGGTTGAGTCACGGCAGCACGATCACTTTGCCGGTGGCTCGCCGTGCGAGCAGGTGTTCCAGCGCGCGGGCACCCTCGGCAAGTCGATAACGGGCCGACACATGCGGATTGAGCCGACCCTGGGCAATCCAGTCAAACATGGTCGCGACATCCGATTGGAACCGCTGCGGCTCGAGCTGCGTGTACTGACCCCAGAATACGCCAACGATGGAGGCGCCCTTCAGAAGCGCAAGGTTGAGCGGCATTTTTGGAATGTCGCCGTTTGCAAAGCCAATCACCAGATAACGACCGCGCCACGCAATCGATCGAAACGCCGGTTCGGCGTAGCTGCCACCGACCGGGTCGTAGATTACGTCAGGACCGCGTCCGCCCGTGATGGCACGAATGCGTTCGCGCAGATCTTCGCTCGTGTAGTCGATGAACTCATCGGCGCCGTGCTCGCGGCAGACCGCAAGCTTCTCCGCGCTGGAGGCCGCTGCGATCACTCGCGCACCTAGGGCTTTACCGATCTCAATTGCAGCCAGGCCTACGCCGCCCGCCGCCCCCAGTACCAGCAGCGTTTCGCCTGCGGCCAGCTGAGCGCGGTCGACCAGTGCGTGATACGAGGTACCGTAGGTGAGGAGAAAGGCTGCACCGCGCTCGAAGTCGAGGCTGTCGGGCATCTTGAAGGTGCGTGATGCGGGCAGCTTCACTTTTTCTGCGAAGGCGCCAAAGGTGACCGACCCGATTACCCGATCACCAATACGGCGATCGGTCACGCCGCTGCCTACTGCGCTCACCACGCCCGAGAACTCCGCGCCGGGTGCAAACGGCAAGGCGGGCTTTGCCTGATATTTATTCTGAATGATCAGCACGTCAGGAAAGTTGACTCCGGCGGCACGAACATCCACCACCACCTCGCTGGCGTCCGCGACCGGATCGTCAATCTCGTCGACCACCAGCGAGTCGGGCAGGCCATGCTGACGGCAAAGCAGCGCTTTCATCGTTTAACGTCTCCAGTGTGAGCAGGTAAGCGAGACACCAGCGCCGCGGCGAGCGTAGCGGTACGCGCCTCGCGCAGGGCCTGCTGAATTCGCGCGGGTAAGTCCTGAGGGCCAAGCGCGCGTTCGCGAGCCGCAATGGCCCCGGCATCCACGCCACGCGCCGCATCGATCAGCGCAGCCCAGGCGGCTTCGACTGCATCGATTGCCGTGCAGCCTCCATCGGTTTGTGCCGCCCGATAGGCGCAGGCACGTGCGAAAGCGCGCGCGCGCTCGGGGCGCCTGAGCGCATCGATGCGCTCAAGGCGGGCTAGCAGGGTGGGTGCGTCGCCGGCAAGGGGGTTGGCAAGACCCTGATCGGCCAGGAGCTGCGCGAGCTCCGCGCACGCTGCGGGCGCCCGCAGTCGCGCGCTGCAGGCCTGGGCAACGGCCGAGGCGCCGGGGGTGGCCATCGCAAGCGCGTAGCGGATCTCGAGCGGTTCCGCGCAGCGCGCTGAGGCGTCTACGCAGGCTGCGTCGATTGCGCTACGCTCGGGCAGCAGTCGGGCCAGCGCGCCGCAGTGACTCAGCACCTCGAACATCCGCGAAGGCTGCGCCTCCATGAGTCCGCGCGCAATCTCCTGCCAGATACGCTCGGGCACCAGTGCATCGACCTCGCCGGCTTCTACCATCTTGCGCGACAGCGCCAGCGTTTCTGCTGCAATCGAGAACTGCGGCAGCCGCGCTGCAAATCGCGCGAGTCTCAGAATACGCACCGGATCTTCGGCGAAGGCCTCGCTCACGTGCCGCAGCGTGCGCGCTTCAAGGTCAGCCTGGCCGCCCCAGGGGTCGATCAGCGAACCATCGGCTGCGCGCGCGATCGCATTGATGGTCAGATCGCGCCGCCTGAGATCCTCTTCCAGCGTGACCTCGGGCGAGCTGTGAATCTGAAAGCCCCGATAGCCGCGAGCAATCTTGCGCTCGGTTCTGGCGAGCGCATATTCCTCGTGGGTGTCGGGATGCAGAAACACGGGGAAATCACGACCGACTGGCCGAAATCCCAGCGCGGTCATCTGCTCGGGGGTTGCACCGGTGACCACCCAGTCGCGGTCGCTCACCGGCCGCCCGAGCAACTCGTCTCGCACTGCGCCGCCGACACAGTAGATCTGCATCGAGGCGCGGGGGCGTAATCGGTTGCGAGCGCCGGGCCGACTAGCGCCGGGCGATTCCGCGGCTCTGATCGAGCCGCTGTTGTCGGACGGCAACCGGATCAAGGTTCGCATCCTCGATCGCGATCGGGTCAATGCCAAGCTCGGGGGCAATCGGCCCACTGGCCACGTTGTCGCGTGCCATGGAATCGAAGTTATCGAGCGACATCAGCGTTGGGCCCGGTAGCGCCTCGAGAATCATGGCCTGAAGCCTTCCTGCCATATCGGGAAGCTCGATGATGGGCCGTGCGCAGCCCGCGCGCTGACCCGCAAGCCGCACCAGCTCGCGCATGGTGTACACCCGCGGCCCGGCCAGCTCGTAGCCGCGCCGGAAGGTTTCATGGCGCTCGAGCACGTTGACGAAGGCTTGCGCCACGTCTTCGACATGAATCGGCTGAAAGCGTGTGCGCGCGCGAGCAAGCGGCATGACCGGTGCGAAGCGCTGCAGCGTTGCGAACAGGTTGAGGAAACGGTCATCCGGACCAAACACCACCGAGGGTCGCAGAATGGTCCAGTTGAGCGTTGAACTCATGACAGCCTGCTCGCCATCGGCCTTGGAGCGCAGATACATCGATGGCAGCGGCGGGGGTCCGTCTGCGCCTAGCGCCGACATGTGGACCAGCCGAGACACGCCGGCTGCTTCGCAGGCGGCAACTACGCGCCTGGGCAGCTCCACATGCGCTCGTGCAAAGTCAGCGCCGTAGGGATTGCCGCCTCGGCTGTGCAGAATACCCACCAGATTGATGACCGCATCCTGGTTTTTCACCAGTGCTGCAAGGCTCGCGTCGTTGTGAATGTCGGTTTCGATGACATCAACCGTGGGCAGTGGCATGAGCGCTCGGGCGCGCGCCAGTCGGCGCGTCGGCGCAGAGACGCGCACGCCCTGCGTGGCGAGTCTGGCGATGATCGAGCGGCCGATGAAACCGGTGCCGCCAAGGACGAGAATTCGATGAAGGGTCATGAGCGTTGTTAAGGCAGTTCAGTGGAGCCGGCAGGCTGCGGGCTCACCTGGCCCAGCCAGCTGCGTAGCGACTGCGGCTGGCCAGTAAAGAGCGAGGCGTAAAAGGTGGCATTCGACAGCACCTTCTTCACGTAGTCGCGGGTTTCGTGAAACGGAATGATCTCGGCGAAGATCGCGCCTTCAACCGGACCGCTCAGCGTTGCGCGCCAGTTGCGGGGCCGGCCGGGGCCAGCGTTATAGCCTGCCGAGGCAAGCACCGGCGAGCCATCGAGATCGTCGAGCACGTTCTTAAGATAGAACGTTCCGAAACGGATGTTGGTGTCCCGATCCTTCAGGTGCTCCACCCGGAAGTCGCGCACGTCGAGCTTTTGCGCGATCCAGCGGCCTGTGGCTGGCATGATCTGCATCAGACCCTGCGCGCCTGCGCTTGAGCGCGCGTCCATGATGAAACGCGACTCCTGTCGGATCAGGCCATAGACCCAGGCAGGGTCCAGGCCGCGCTCGCCCGAGGCGCGTTTGACCTGCTCGTGAAACGGGGTCACAAAGCGCAAAGCAAAGTCGTGTTCGCGCTGGGTGCGGTCGGCGGTGTTCACGCAGCGATCCAGCACATGAATGCTGCAGGCCCAGGCGGCAGCGGCCAGCAGCTCACGGTCGCTCATCGGCTGCAGCTGGTGGTTCCACTCGCGGTTGCCATCCACCCGCAGGCCCAGGTCATAAAACTTCAGCGCCCGACGAAAGCCTGCGTTGCGGGCATGCACGGCCATCTCGGCTTCGGTGGGTGCAGCAGCAGCCGGCGGCACCACGGTCAGCCGGCCCAGGTCTTCGGCGGCCAGCTGTCCGTAGAAATGAAATTCGCCCGCGATACGCTGGAGCAGCCAGTCGGAATCTGCGACCCGGCCCTCTGCGCGAAGCGCACGGGCGCGCCAGTAGACCCAGGCCGGATCGCGTCGGCCCTCGTCGCTCATTCGATCGATCAGCGCGGCCACCAGCGGCCAGTTCTGAGCGCGTAGCGCGGCGCGTGTCATCCAGAAAAGCGTATCGTCGCTGACCGGCGCGGTGACCGCCCGTCGTGTCCAGCCGAGCGATTCAGGCGCCATGCGGCGCATGCCGCCAGCGGCCACCTGCGACCAGGCAAAGAGCCGGTCTTCGCTGGTGAGCGCCGGCGCACTGGCCTCAAGCTGTTGCGCGGCTGCCTGCGGGTCGGTGCGGGCGAGTTGCGATATCGCGATCAATGCAACCTCGCGCCGGCCTTTAAAGCTGGCCTCTGCCGGCGGCTTTGCAAGGGCTGCCTGCAGCGATGCCGGTTCGACTCCCAGGAGGTCAGCCGCCACGCGAATGGCCGACGCCGAGCCGGACTCCAACGCGCGGTGCAGACGTCGCATGGCCGCATTCGGCCCTAGCCGTTGCTGACGGATCGCCTGTTCGAGCAGCAGGTTGCAGCTGTCGGGCAGATCCCGCGGCACCATCAGGACCTGTTCGAGTTCGGCGCGCGAGGGCTGGGCGCGAGGGGTCGGCGCACTCCAGGCAAGGCAGTTGACTTGCGCATCATCACGTCGCGTGTAGCGCGCGTACTGGGCGTCGAACTGCTGCCATTCACCGCGACGGCCAAGGTTGAGCAGCCAGTCCCGGCGCAGCAGCTCGCCGATTGCGCTGCCCTCGTGTCGCGCGAGCGCGCGACTGACCTCGGCATCAAGTTCCTCGGCCTGTCCCGACGATGCCGGGGCCCGCAGGCGCAGGCTCAGCCGCCAGTAGGCCGGGTAGTCGGCGAGCGGATGCTCGCGCGGCACATGGCGCGCGGCAGCGTCGAGCTGTTTGAAGTCGCCCTTGGTCCACGCTTGGCGAGCGGTAACCAGGGCTTCGTCAGGACTGGGTGCGGGCGCTGTTTGCGTTGCAGGCGGTGCCTGACGCCGGTCGGCCTGAGCCGCGCAGGCCGACACCAGCATCGCGACGCCTACAATCGATCCGATGGCAATCTCGCGGATCATGTCGATACCGAGCTGGATGACTGACAGATGGAAAGCGCGCCGAGCATACCACGCACCCTATCGGATGGATCACGAGATTTCGAGCGTAAGCGCCTGATCGCCTGGCGGCAATCGCTTGATCCGCATCAACGCGGCCAGGCCGACCTGCGGATTGGCGAGCGGCTGGCGCAAATCGTAATCGCGCGGCGCCCGGCTGGCGTGCTGGCCCTGTACTGGCCGATCCGGGGTGAGCCAGACCTTCGGGCGGCCCTGGCTTCGCTGGTTGAGTCTGGCTGGCGGCTTGCTCTTCCGAGCATGCCCGGTCGCGATCAGCCGCTTGAGTTTGGACGCTGGCAGCCGGGTCAGGCCATGCGCCCAGTGTCGTTTGGCTTGATGCTTCCTGACCCGTTCGAACCCGTGCTGCCCGACCTGCTGGTGATTCCCTGCGTGGGGTTTGATCGTCGCGGCTACCGTCTGGGGTATGGCGCCGGTTTTTATGATCGAACGCTAGCGGAGCGATCCGTGCCCACGGTGGGCGTCGCGTATGACGGCTGCGAGCTCGCGGCATTCGCTGCGCTGCCCCATGACCGGCCGCTTGACTGCGTAATCACCGAAACCCGCATGCTGGGCTCGCCTGCGGCAGGCAGAGCGCCTGCCGCCTGACAAGGCCCTTAACCGCCGGAGGCTGCCAGCAGATCGAGCGTTGGCTCGGCCTGGTTCATGGTGTAGAAGTGCAGCGCGTCCACGCCTTCGGCGACCAGCCGACGACACTGCGCGGCCACCACCTCATGGCCGAATGCACGGATGGCCGGCAGATCCTCGCCATACTGCGCGAGTCGCTGCCGGATCCAGCGTGGGATTTCAGCGCCGCACGCGTCTGAGAACCGTGCAAGCTGCCGATAATTGGTAATCGGCATGATGCCCGGCACGATCGGCGCGCCAACGCCTGCTGCCACCGCTGCGTCACGAAACCACAGAAACGCATCGACGTTGTAGAAATACTGCGTGATGGCTGTATCGGCCCCGGCGGCTGCTTTGGCTACCAGCGCCTCAAGGTCGGCCTGCGCGGAGCTGGCCTGCGGATGTACCTCGGGGTAAGCAGCCACCGCGATACCGAACCAATCGCCGGTTGTCGCACGGATGTGACGAACCAGATCGACCGCAAACCGGAAGTCGCCTGTATCGACCATGCCCGAGGGCAGATCACCACGGAGCGCCACCAGTTTTCGAATGCCCTGGCTGCGGTAGAGCGCAAGCAGTTCGTCAACCGACTCGCGGGTTGCGCCGATGCACGACAGGTGCGGCGCAACCCTGGACCCGGCCGCCGCGATTTCGAGCACCGTGCGCAAGGTCTTGTCGCGGGTAGCACCGCCCGCGCCGTAGGTGACGCTGAAGTACTCTGGCGCGGCCTGCGCGAGGCGCTCATGCACCCCGCGCAGTCGTGCTTCGCCCTCGGTCGTGTTCGGCGGGAAGAACTCGAAACTGACCGGAGGCCTCATGTCACTGAGGCCTCAATAGCGGTAGGTGTCGGGCTTGTAGGGGCCCGATGCCGACACGCCGATGTAGCTTGCCTGGTCAGCCGAAAGCTCAGTGAGCATCGCGCCGATTTTCTTCAGATGCAGACGAGCGACTTTCTCATCCAGATGCTTGGGCAGCACATAAACCTTGCCCGACTCGTAGGCGTCGCGGTGCGTCCAGAGTTCGATTTGCGCAATGGTCTGATTGGCAAACGATGACGACATGACGAATGACGGGTGACCCGTGCCGCAGCCCAGATTCACCAGTCGGCCCTCGGCCAGCATGATGATGCGCTTGCCATCGGGGAAGATGACATGGTCGACCTGGGGCTTGATGTTTTCCCAGCGGCAGTGATCTTTCACCGAAGCAATGTCGATTTCGTTATCGAAGTGGCCGATGTTGCACACAATGGCCTGGTCCTTCATGCGCTTCATGTGCTCGAAGGTGATGACGTCGCGGTTGCCGGTGGCGGTCACGAAGATGTCGGCCTTGTCGGCGGCGTATTCCATTGTGACGACGCGGTAGCCTTCCATCGCCGCCTGCAAGGCGCAGATCGGGTCGACCTCGGTCACCCAAACCTGCGCCGAGAGCGCGCGCAGCGCCTGCGCCGAACCCTTGCCGACATCGCCGTAACCGCAGACCACTGCGACCTTGCCGGCGATCATGACGTCGGTGGCGCGCTTGATGGCGTCGACCAGCGATTCGCGGCAGCCGTAGAGGTTGTCGAACT
>CAZORB010000032.1:6186-32753 GCA_964581825.1 uncultured Bordetella sp. | reverse complement strand
CCGGGCGTTGATTGCGCGCTTCAGGATGCGCAGACGGGTCGCGGTGCACAGGCCATCCGGTTGGGGAAGGTCAATCCCAGTTCTCCTGGTGGCTTTGATTACACCCGGATCTGTAACAACGGAAAAGCCGAGGGCTCCACAGGCTGCACGCTAGCAGCGGGCGCCCAACCCGGCTTGCTACCGACAGACTGGGGCTGCACGCGAGACAACGTCACGGGCCTGGTCTGGCTTGCGACTGATTTTGAAGGCCGCTACCAGCAGCAGGACATCAACGCGCTGATGACAAACTTTGAAGCCTGCGGGCGCCCGAAAGGCAGCTGGCGGATTCCGTCGGTCGATCAGCTTCACTCGCTGATTTTCAGTGGCGGCGAGAAAGTCAATGCAGACACGGTGGCGGCCAATCTGACCTGGCTGCCCATGCTCAACTATTCCCGCCGGAATAGTCGTCCAGGCGAAGTGCCGAAGCCCGCTGCACTGCCCGAAGGAAGCGGCTTCTGGACCAGCACGCTGGCGGGGGCTCCGGTCGGGGTGGAGGCCTGGAGTGTGCTGTTTGAAGGAGGCGGGCGCGTTCAGACAGTGGCGAGCCGATTCGAATTGCGGATCGTACCGGTCAGCACGGCAGACCTGGCGGACAGGTTTGCTGATTCCTATCACCGGAGCGCGCGTTGGTCAGCCGACCTTTCCGCGGGAACGCTGCTGGACAGGCGCAGTGGTCTGATGTGGCAGATCTGCTCGGTCGGCAAGACCTTTAACGCTGGGTTGAGTCGATGCGACCCGGCCCCGGGCCAGGCGGCCGATCGAAGCTTCCGTGAGGCGCTGACCGATTCGTCTGCAGTCAACCAGGATGCCACGCGAAACCGTGGCTACACAGACTGGCGATTGCCGAACCGGGCCGAGTTGGCGAGCCTGGTGGACTGCCTGCGTTGGCGGCCTACCGAGGCGGCAAGCCCCGGCGCAAGCGGCATCATGCCGGCGGGGTGCACCGAGCCAGACCTGCAGAGGCTGGTGACGCTCGACGCTCCCGCCTCGTCCTACTGGAGCTCGTCCTGGCTTCCGGCTCCCGCGGCGCAGGGCGCCTCGGGTGAAGCCTTCACGGTGGACTTCAGCAGCGGGATGGTTGGACTTGAGCCCGACCTCGATATCAAACTTCGGGCCAGGCTCGTTCGCAGCGCGCGCTAAAGAATCGCTTTACAAGCCGGGTTTGCCAATAGGCCTGGTCGCGTAAGGCTTAGACTCCAGGCATCACGACTCATCGCCCTCCACCTGCTCACGCGGCTTGGGCGGCTTGTCGCGCAGTTTGCGCCGTTTGTCTTCCTCGGCACGTGGGCGGTAAACCGGTGTGCGCACGGCCCTGGCCACGGGATTGCGTGGCCGCCGCGCCGTTCCTTGACGCTTCATGATGAGGGCTCGATGAACTCAGACCCGGATTATCGCGTTGCTGAAGCGCGAGTGGTTGAGGTGATCGAATGTTTATTGTCTACGCGATCGCCCGACGCGACCATCTGCCCATCGGAGGCGGCCAGGTTGCTCGCACCCCATCATTGGCGAGTGCTGATGCCGCAAGTGAGAGAGGTCGCCCGAGGCCTCGCGCTGCAGGGGCGCGTGAGCATCATGCAGCGCGGGCAGTGCCTGGATGCGACGCTGCCCTGGCGAGGCGCGATCCGGATCGGGAGGCCGCGCCGCGAGTCGAGCTGACTGCAGCGCGACACCCGCTCAGCCGATCAGTCAGCCTTAAGACCCGCCTTCTTGATGATGGGTCCCCACTTCTCGCGCTCCGACTTTTCGAATGCCGCGAGCTCAGCAGGCGTGCCGCCAACTGGCTCGTGGCCGAGCTGAAGCAGCCGTTGTTGCACATCGGGCTGTGCAAGCACCTTGGCGACCTCGGCGTTAAGCCGGGTGATGATGGCGGCGGGCGTGCCTCGCGGCGCATACAGGGCATTCCAGGCTGATACATCAAAGCCGGGGACACCCTGTTCCGCCACGCTGGGAACGCCGGGCAGCAGCGCACTGGGCTTGGCTGATGTGACGGCGATGGGGCGCAGCTTGCCGCTGGAAAGCCCAGGCCTTGCTCCGCTGATGGTATCGATCAGGATCGGCAACTGCCCACCGAGTACGTCCGTGGCCGCTGCCGGGGATCCCTTGTAGGGCACGCCGAACAGACCGATACCCGTGCGTTCCTTCAGAAGTTCCACCACCAACCTTGCCGTGGTGCTGGGTATTGCCATGTCGGCTGCCTTCGGATTGGCGCGGGCAGCCTCAAGCAACTCGCCGATATTCTTGAACGAGGCCGAGGGGCCGGCCGCGATCACCATGGGAAATCGGCTGACGAGAATAATCGGGTCAAACGCCTTTTCGGCATCGTAGCCGGTGGAGGCGTACAGAAACGGGTTCATGGTTTGCGTGCCCGAGGTGCCCATCGTGAGCGTGTACCCATCGGGTGCCGCACGAGCGGCTTCTGCTGTGCCGACGTTACCGCCCGCCCCAGCGCGGTTCTCGATGAAGAAGCTTTGGCCGATTGCTTTGGTGAGCTGCTCGGCGACAAAGCGCGTCGCGACATCGGTACCCTGGCCCGCCTGGTAGGCCACGATGATACGAACTGGACGCACGGGGTAGTCCTGCGCCTGGACTGAGGACCAACAGGTGGCGGCCGATACAGCGGCCAAAGCAAGCCATTTCATTCGCGGTGTCTCCTGATGCTATTGAGTTATGGTGCGACGATGCCTGAAAGATCTCAGCGGGGCAACCGTTCGACCACGGCGCCGCATGAGCGTAATTGGGCGCGCTCGGTTTCGCTATAGCCGTGCTCAGCCAGAATCGCATCGGTATCGGCGCCAAACGATGGCGGCGTGCTTCCCGGGCGACCCGGTGTGTCCGAGAGCTTTAATGGAAGACCAATGCCGCGATAGTTGCCATCAGTTACCGACATCTGCCTGTGCTGGGTGTGCGCCAGTGCGAAGGCCTCAGGAATTGAGTTCACGGGGCCTACGGGTACGCCGATCGCCATCAGCTCATCACAGAGCGGATAGCGGGTGCGGGCCGACAGGTTGGCTTCGATGGTTTCTCGCAGCGCGGGGCGGTGCTGCATTCGCTGCGCGTTACTGGTGAAGCGCGGGTCGCTCAGCAGATGCTGGAGACCCACGTGTTCGCAGAAACGCCGGAACTGGCCGTCGTTGACGACGCCAAGAAATATGTCGCCATCGGCGCAGCGGTATCGGTCGTAGGCGGCGATGCTTGGGTGCGCGCTTCCCAGGAGCCCGGGGGTACGACCCGAGTGCATCCAGTTCACCGCCTGGGGTACCAGCAGGCTGAGCGCACTGTCGTACAGCGTGGCTTCGACCCGCTGACCGCGGTTGGTTCGAGAGCGGGCCAGCACGGCCATCAGGATGCCGCTGACGGCCATGTGGGCCGTGACCAGGTCGACGATCGGAACGCCGACCCGCGTGGGACCAGACGCTGCGTCGCCATTGATGCTCATCAGCCCGCACATCGCTTGGAGCACAGCGTCGTAGCCTGGCAGGCTTCCAAGCGGGCCGTCGCGGCCAAAGCCCGAGATCGAGCAATAGATGAGCTTGGGAAAGCGTGGCGCCAGATCGGTTTCATAGCCCAGACCCCAGCGCTCCAGCGTACCTGGCAGCAGATTCTCGATCAGCACGTCGGCATGTTCGAGCAGCCGCATCAGCACGTCACGTGCCTCGGGGCGGGTCAGGTCGAGCGAGAGCGCGCGCTTGCCTCGATTGAGCGCCGTAAAGTAGGCCGCTGAACCATCCTCGACAAAGGGCGGACCCAGATAACGCGTTTCGTCCCCGCTGGGTGGCTCCACCTTGATGATGTCGGCACCATGATCAGCGAGCGTCTGGGTGCAGAGCGGCCCGGCAACGACACGCGTCAGATCGATAACGCGAAGCCCGTCGAGCGCGCGACCGGGCGTCGTTTGGGTAACCGGATCAGCGGCTGGGCTCATTTCCGTGAGGGTAGTTCGACGATACCGGTGCCGAGCACCGACAGCTCCTGGTCCTGGTTATGCGCCTGCTGCTCGATTTCGACCAGATGGCGACCTTCTTCGATGAACTTTCGGACGACCCGCCCCTCGATGGTGAGCATGTCCCCCTCGGGGTTGTGGCGCCGGATCTTGCAACTGGCCTGGCGCAGAAAACCGCGATCGCCCATCCAGTTGGTCAGGTGGTGCGTGAGCCAGGAGGCGCGTTCGGGGCCGTAATCGTAGGCGCCGGGTGCGCCCACTTCGAGGGCGAAATCTTCATCCCAGTGCACGCGCTCGGGCACGTCCGGGATGCCGAACCGGTTCGTGATGCCGACGCCCGGATGAGCGTCAATCAGCTTCCAGGCCAACTTGTTCGCGCGAATATAAAGCCCGCCCCAGCCCTGCGCATAGGCGATGAAACCGGTGACGGTCATCGGACCCTTCAGCATAGTCGGGAGCGACTCATTCTCTGTCACGTCTTCCCAATAGCGCGGCACAGCGCCACGTACCGGCTCATCGCGGTAAAGCTTGTAGGCCTCGGCGATTTCCTCGGGCGTGTAGCGTCGGGGCGCGCGCTCGCGCGTGCTCTGGTACTTGGTGCCCTGCTCACGCGCGGTATCCCGCTCGGTGCGAAAGCACCAGCTATCGGCTTCAGCGATCAGATCGCCTTGCTGATTGAAGAAGTTCACGTGATAGATCTGCTGCACTGCGCGGCCAGCGAAGCGCGTTTGATGCAGCACCAGGTCTTTCAGCCATGACTCGGTATGAATCTCATCATTGCGCCGTACCGGCAAATGCCAGGTCCAGTCAGAGCCCGACCACATCGCGTGAATGCCCGGTAGCCCGCCAACATAGCCCGAGATGATGCGGTTAGTGGCAAACAGAAAACTGGGGAGCGCGACGATGCCGCCATAGTGGGTGCCTGCGGCATACGCGGGGTCACACCAGAGCGGGTTGTCATCGCCGATGCCATGTGCATAGTGACGTATGTTGTCGCGTGTGGCTTCGTGACACCACGGCTCGGCCGGGTTCTCAATCTTGACGCCGATTCGGCGGCGCAGCGCATCAAGTCCGCTGTCGGTGATTTTCGGAAATGAGCGCTCCGTTGAGATCGACATTGCTTCAGGCTCCAGTGGTCGGCGAGAGAGGGGGTTGGGATGGCGTCGCGCCAGCGTGATGCTCACGCAATATTTTGCGGTTGATTTTGCCGGCAGGGTTCTTAGGTAATTCCGCGACGAAGTCGATCTGCCGCGGATATTCATGCTGGCTCAGGTTGTTGCGCACGCGATTCTGAATTTCTTCAACAAAGCGTGCGTCGCCCGTGCGATGCGACACAACAAAAGCCTTGACGATTTGACCGCGTAGCGCATCGGGAACGCCGATTGCTGCTGCTTCCCGTACGTCAGGATGTTTGAGGATGGCGTCTTCAATTTCGACGGCGCTCATCGTCCATCCGGCCGAGATGATGACGTCGTCGGCTCGACCGCTATGCCAGAAATAGCCGTCTTCGTCGATCCGGCCAAGATCCTTGGTGCGGACCCAGTGGTCTCGTCGCCAGACCTTCAGTTCGCCCGTGACACCGGGCGGGCAGGGTTGTCCGTTGGCATCTTGCACTTCGACCTGGCCGCCTGGCACCGGTTTACCGAGTGAACCCGGTTTCACAACGAAGTCCGGTGCACCCGGGTAGTTGACCAGGACCACGCCGATTTCGGTGGTGCCGTACATACTGCAGACCGGCACACCGAAGGTAGCCTCGGCGAAGTGCAGGGTTTCGGTATCAATGGGCTCGCCGGTGAACGATAGCTTTTGCAACTGGTAGCGAAAGCGCGATGCCGCGCCACTGTTTCGCATCATGCGGTAGTGGGTGGCTGCAGCTGAAAGGTTGGTGAATCGCTGTTCGGAAAGTGCCTGCAGCAATCGAGCGGGATCAAATTTACCGGCATAAACGCCAATAGTGACGCCGAGCGCGAGCGGTGCCAGTGTTCCGTGCCAAAGACCATGACCCCAGGCCGGAGACGACGGGCACATGAAGCGGTCGCCAGGTCGAATGCCCGTTCCATAGAGCGCGGCTAGCATCAGCGTGACGATAGCGGCGTGGGTATGGCGGACGGCCTCGGGCAGTTCCCGGGTGGTGCCCGACGTGTACTGAAAAATCGCCAGATCACTCGCCTGGGTTCGCGGCGTGTAATGGCTTGGAAACTGCTGAAGCTCAGCGTGAAGCGTGGCGTTATCGAACAGGCAGCTGAGGCCTTCTATGCCCTGAACCGCATCCGATTTTTCAGGCACGGTAATCAACACTTTGGGCGCGCAATCCATCACCCGCAGGCGTACCCCGTCGGGCCCAAAGAGCGTAAAGAGCGGCACTGCGATCGCGCCAAGCTTGATTGCGCCAAAGATTGCCGCATAAAACATACGGCCGGGCTCGAGCATGACGGCGACTCGGTCGCCCGGTTGAACGCCGCGCGCGGCAAGCAGGTGTGCAAAGCGCGATGAATCAGCGGCGATCTGCTGGAAGCTCAGCAGCTCATCAGGCTCGCCTGGCCGAACGATGATGACTGCAGTGCGATCGGCGCCCGCTGCGTGCCGGTCAATGCACTCATGCGCGATATTGAGCGATTCGCGGTTGCCATCAAAAAGCGCCCAGAGCGCCTGCTTGGTGTAGTGCTGCTGCGCTTCGTCATAGCGTGTGAAATCTGTAAGAAGCGGCATGGTGGGGCAGGTGGGCGGGCGATGTGGCGGTGATCCAGCAAATATGAAGCCGACGTACCCTAATTGTCAATGAGCGTTATGATTTGTATATGGACAAACAAAATTCTGTGCCCCTGGTTCGCCCCCGCCGGCCTGGACCTGCGAGCAGCGCTGAACGGGTTCGGGCTGTGCCAGCGGTCAGCCGCGCCATTGCAATGCTTCGCCTGCTGGCCCGCAGTCCTGAACCGCTCGGTGTCAAGGCGTTAGCGGACCAATTGGATATCGTTCCCAGCACCTGCCTGCATATCCTCAGGGTGCTGCTGGCCGAAGGCTTGATCCGCCTGGATCCCGCCACGCGCCGCTATAGCCTGGGCAATGGCCTTGCCTCGCTTGCGCGTGCAGCGCTCGCCCGCGATCCATTTCCCGCGATCGCGCAGCCCGCGCTTGATCAGTTGTCGAGTCGCTGGAATGTGACCGCGATTGGCGTTGAAATTGTCGCGCTTGAGCACATGCTGGTGCTGGCCATTTCCCGCTCGGATGCGCCATTCAGGCTGCACGTCGACGTTGGCAGTCGATTCCCGGCGCTGATCAGCGCCACCGGGCGTCTGGTCGCCGCATTCGGGAAGTGGGAGCCTGGCGAGCTCGAACAACGGTTTCGAAAACTGCGCTGGAGTAAAGCGCCTGGCTATAAGCGCTGGCTACAGCAGGTGGCACAGGTTCGCGAGCGCGGCTATAGCCTGGATGAGGGCGAGTACATTGCAGGCGTCACCTTGATTGCGGTGCCCATCTTTAACGACCGCAGCGAGCTATCGCATGCACTGGTTGCGGCCGAAGTGGGTGAAACCAGTGGGGTTCGCGCGCGGCGCGGGCTCACCGATGACCTGCTCGCGTCGGCGCGGCAGATCACGGGTGCGCTGGCCTAAAAGCGCAGTAGCATTAGCCCGCCTCATCAAAGCGGGGGCCTGCTCGCGGCAGCGGCGGCTCGCCATCAATCCACGCTGGAAACAGCGCCTGCATCCTGCCGTCAGGGCCCTTGACCACCAGCTTGCGGCTGTTTATCCGACTCGTCTGAAGCGCATTGCCAAGGTCGAGCACCGGTGACACGCAGCACTCGTCATCGGCGAACCGCGTCAGACACTCCTCAAGCGACCATCCCGAAATGACCGTGGCAATATCGGCAATCAGACGATGCTGGGGAAGCGGCTCTGACTGACGTTCCACCCACTCGGGGTGTCCAGCGGTTTCGCTGAATTTGCGCCAGAACTTAGGTTCTACGGCGCCCACCACCAGGTGCTGGTCATCACGGGTACGGTAGATTTGGTAGTAAGCAGCGCCGCCGTTCAGATACGTGGTGCGCCTGCCCGGAACCGTGCCGTTTTCGCCATAGTCAGCCACCTGTAGCATCTGAAGCGGCATGATCACGTCGGCCAGTCCCAGGTCGATGACACAGCCCTCGCCAGTTCGCGTCCGGCCCTGAAGCGCTCCCAAAATCGCCATTGCGGCGAATAGACTGCCCGAGACGTCAGCGATCGGTGGGTCGAAATACATGGGATCAGCGCTGCCATTTCGATCCAGAACGCCAGCCTCGGCCAGGTAGTTCGCATCATGGCCAGCCTTTTGCAGCGACTCGCCCGCTGCACCATAGCCGCTGATCGAGCAGATGATCAGTCTGGGTGCCTCGGACCGTAGTCGAGATATTGCAAGCCCAAGCCGATCCATCACGCCGGGACGAAAGCCCTCGATCAGCACGTCGGCCTCGCGCGCCAATTGAAGCAGCCGCGCCTGTCCTTCAGCATGCTTCAGATCGATTCGAGCGATCCGTTTACCGGCGTTGAGCGTCTGGTGAAACAGCCCTTCACCGCTGCGACTTCGTGGCCCAAGCGTCATCATTGGGTCGCCCGCAGGCGGTTCGATCTTGAGCACCTCTGCTCCCATATCGGCTAGCAGCAGGCTGGCGAGCGGGCCGGGAATGTACTGCGACAGATCGAGCACTCGAATGCCCGCCAGCCATTGGTGAAAGCCCTGGCTCAATTGAATACTCGCTTCAGGTGAAATTCGAAATTCGCGAGGCTTTCCTGGCCTTGCTTCGCGGGTCTGCTTAAATGCGGGCCGAGAATAACAACGTCGCTGCGGTCGTGTCCAACAATCGCGTCCGTCAGGAGCAAGCGCATGCCTCTTCATTTGAGTGAACCTCACCCTGGCGTCACGCTGCTGGTATTGGATAACCCAGCCAAGCGCAATGCGCTGTCACGGGCTGATCTCGCGGATCTCGCCCGGCTGTGGGATCAGCTCGATCAAGATTCCCGCTGCCGTGCAATCGTAGTTACCGGTACGGGCGAAAAGGGCTTCTGCGCAGGCGCTGATATCGGTGGCGACCTGAGCGCTGGCGAAGATACCGCCAAAATCGTCAACGAAGCCCTGCTCAAGACGCGCGCCTTCTCAAAGCCGCTGATTGCCGCCATCAACGGCGACTGCGCAGGCGGTGGTGTCGAGTTACTGCTGGCCACGGATATTCGCATTGCAGCGCCCCATGCGCGGTTTGGTCTCCCCGAGGTGAAGTGGTCCATCTATCCGTTCGGTGGCGCCACCATCAAGCTCGTTCAGCAGATTGGCTACGTCCACGCAATGGATCTTCTGCTCACCGCCCGCCTGATTGACGCCGATACCGCGAAATCTATTGCGCTTATCAATCGGGTGCTGCCTGCCGACAAAGTGCTCGACGATGCCATCGCCACCGCACGCCTGATCGCGAGCAACAGCCCCGTAGCGGTGCAGGCAGTACGCCAGCAGATCAGCGATTGCATCGCAGAGCATGCCCGCAGTCGGGAACCGATCGAGCAGCAGCTGGGCGACAAGGTCCGTGCAAGCCCATGGTTTGCCGAAGGTGTAGCGGCCTTTCGCGAAAAGCGCACGCCGCGCTACGACGATTAATGGCGTCGTGCGCATCTATCAGGAGCGAACATGAAGCGACTCGACATTGTTTTAAGCGGGCTCACGTTTCCCGAGGCGCCGCGCTGGCGCGGCGACAAACTCTGGTTCTCCGATTTTTATTCCCATCGGGTCATGACCGTCGACCTCAATGGCCGCGATGACACGATCGCCGAGGTGCCCGGCCGCCCCTCCGGGCTCGGCTGGACACCGGATGGTGATCTGCTGGTGGTCTCTATGGTGGAGAAGCGTGTCTTGCGTCTTCGCGGCGGCAAGCTTGAGCCGTACGCGGACCTCAGCGCGCTTGCCACGGGTCCCTGCAATGACATGGTGGTCGATCAGCAGGGCCGCGCATGGGTCGGTAACTTCGGCTACGACCGCCATGCGGGCGAATCGCCCAGAACCACCTGCATCGCGTTCATTTCTGAGTCGGGCGTCGTGTCTCGCGCCGCGGACGACGTCGTGTTCCCCAATGGCATGGTCATCACGCCCGACGGCAAAAGTCTTATCGTGGGCGAAACCTTCGCAAACCGTCTGACGCGCTTTGACATCGAGCCTGATGGTCAGCTGGTCAACCGCCGAGTGTTTGCTGAACTTGATGGCGTGGCACCCGATGGCATCTGCCTTGATGCCGAAGGCGCAATCTGGGCAAGCAACCCCACCGGTAGCCGTATGGTGCGGGTGTTCGAAGGCGGTCGTGTTGCCGACGTGATTGAGACCGGCAACAGAAAGTCTTATGCGTGCATGCTGGGCGGCGCCAACCGCCGAACCTTGTTTGTGCTTACCAATACGGGTTCGGGGCCTGGCATGGCCGACAAGCGCGACGGCTGCATTGAAGCAATGGAGGTGGACGTACCCGGCGTTGGGCTTCCCTGACCGGGATTAGCGAACTGACGCGTTCTCAACCGCCCGCATGTGCTTCACGAACACCTCGGTGATTTCGTCCTCGTAAATTTCCCATTCGGGATACGGAATCAAGGCGATGTCCTGATCGGTGGTGGGCAGCTGATGCAGGGTAGCCCCGGGAATTCTGCTCGCCGCCAGTTTTCCACTTGCCGACGAATGCGTCAGGTCGTTGCCAGGAATGACCACGGTGGGTACCTGAATCGATTGCAGTTCTTCGTCGGTGACCCCCATCACTGGAAGTTGGGTGCCGGCGACGAACATCGCTTGCCAACGGCTCATGACGGCGATGTAGTCGTCGGCTTTCATAGCCATCAGACGTTCGCGCATTGGCGGATTGGCGGCAATGCGCTCCTGATATTGCGGATGCGCGCAGACGGCGGCCATGCCACCCGAGCGCGCGGCATCAATGAACTGCCCGTAATACATATTGGGCAGACGGCCTGCTGCGAAGGCTCCGCCGGTGACCCGCATTAAAAGCAGCCCACGCACCACGGCCGGATGCCTGAGGTAGAAGCGCATGGCGGTACGCGCGCCGGCAGACGATCCCCCGATGAATGCGGGCGTAGCGCCGAGTTGCTGCAGCAGCGCGAGCAGATCGTCCAGCCAGAGCGTTTCCTCTGGTACGTCGCCTTCGATCACGATGTCGGTGGCGCCGGTGTTGCGACGGTCGTGCAGCACCACGCGATAGCCTTGCGCGGCAAGCCGCCTGGCAAGCGGTACAAACTCGTCATAGCCGCGACGCCCGCCGGTGATGAGCGCTACCCAGGCGCCTTGCTCACCGACAATCTCATAACGCATCTTTAGTCCGCGTACTTGGGCAAAGGGCATGGCATTCCTCGCAGGGCTCATTGGGGAAGATGTTTCCAGTCTAGCATCGGCGCATCAAGTGCAGCCTTATCTGTCTTGCCCGGGCCAACGCTTTGTCTTATCGTCCGTCGGCGCCGCCCGCCTGCGCGGCTCTTCACCATTTTCTGGAGACAACGATGCAAGACCCGAACGTACCCAACATTCGTCGCGTGGTCACCGGCCATGACGAAAACGGCAAGGCCATTGTGATGATCGACGAGGTCTGCCAGCACTTCCGGCAGGGGCGCGGCAATGCGTTCGTCTGCAATATCTGGACAACTGACACGGTGCCTGCCAATAACGACGGGGATCGCGACGGAGGCAAGCGCGAGGGCAAGTTCACGATGATCGAGAACGGCAGCGTGTTCCGCATCCTCGACTTCAGACCTGGGGTCGAGGCGCGCATGCACCGCACCGATTCGATTGACTATCTGGTGGTGATGAAAGGCGAGATCGATATGGAACTGGATGATGGCGTCGAGGTGCACCTGAAGGCAGGTGATGTCATGGTTCAGCGCGGCACCATTCACAACTGGATTAACCGCGGCACCGAGACCTGCGTGATCGCGGTGATTCTGATTCATGCCAAGCCAGTGGAAGCGGGCGGCAACACCCTGCACGCAGTGGGCTGATCAGCGCATCGCAGCGCACGCCCGCTGGCGGCGCTGCGGGCGCAGCTAAGCCTGCCTGCCAAGTGCCGCGTTCACGCGCGGCATGACCTGTTCTGCCATTAGCACCATCGATCGACGCGCCAGCACGGGGTCGGCCCAATCAAGCCCGGCGTACACCAGTTCGCCGAAACCGCCCAGCTTTTCATGGAGCGCAAGAATCTTCTCAACCACCTCATTGACGCCACCCGCGATCACCAGTTCGTTCAGCATGTCGTCCAGGGGCACCGGCTGCTCGGGTGTCTTACCGTCATGCGTGAATACCGCGTCGCGCTTGCCCTTTCGCAGCTTGTAGCCCAGGTTGCGGTAATAAAACCGATAGGGGCTCTGCTCTGATTCGCGGCCGTAGCGACGAGCAGTTTTTTCGTCGTCGTGAACCATGATGGTACGCGCCACCCGCCAGTCGCTGCGCTGAGCGGTCTGCCCCACATTGCGCTTTCCCTGGCTGTAGTTATCCCAGTGCGAAGGCAACCAGGTATCGAAGAGAAAGTTCGCCGACATCGGATGAAAATCTTTTTCGCCCATCGCGATCACACCCTTCGAAAAGGGCGCCACCACGGTTCCGACAATTTCCGGCCGCGGGCTTTGGTAGGGCTTGATCATCATCCCGGTGTTAGAGATTTCGTCGTAGGTGAGTTTGGTGGAGACCTTGAACCGGTTGTCAGGTAGGTTGATATCGAAGGGCGGTTTAGCTTCCCAGATTCGGGTGATCACCTCGATCGACTCGGCAAACATCTTGTTGCGGTCTTCGCTGAAGATGCCAAGCGCCTCGGCATCGGAGGGCAGGGCACCAGGGCTGACACCCAGAATGAAGCGACCCTGCGCAAGATGATCGAACATGGCTGCATGCGCCGCCACCAGCACCGGGTGCATATGTGACAGGTTGGTGGTGCCACTGCCCAGAATGATCCGCTTGGTGGAATGAATGAGCGTGGCGAGAAACATCATGCTGTTGGTGACGTTCTCGACCAGGTCTGTCAGGTGCTCGCCTACGAATGCATCGTGATAACCGAGTTCATCAGCCAGGATGATGGTTTCGCGGTCTTCGCGAAGGGTGTCGGTGGGGTTACGCGATGCCGGGTGCACCGGCATCGTGAAGTAGCCAAGTCTGACCATGGCGATCTCCCGCTCAGCGCGGCTTGAATCCGATGTCTTTGACCACCTTGCCCCATGTCTGCTCATCACGCTCAAGCGCCTGCGTGAGGAATCCTGGCGCTTCAATATGGATGTCGAGACCCATCTTTTGCATCCGCTCGCGAACGTCTGGTTGCCCCAGAGCCCAGTTCACTTCGCGGTTCACCGCCGTCACGATTTCTGCTGGCAGGCCCGCTGGCCCAATGATGCCGAACCAGCCGCCTGAGGAGAAGCCTGGCAATGTTTCAGCAATGGTGGGAACGTTGGGGTAATCCGGCGAGCGCTGTGAGCGCGCGATGCCAAGGAGCCGTACCTTGCCTGCGTCGGCAAGCGGCTGAACGGCAATGAACGAACCCAGCGACGCGTTGATTTCACCGCCGATCATTTGTGTGAACACATCGCTCATGCCGCGATGTGGCACATGGATGTATTCAAAGCCCGCCTGCAGTCGGAACTGCTCGGTGGCAAAGTGCAGAAACGCGCCTTCGCCGTTGGTACCGAAGGTGAGCCGACCGGGGTTGGCGCGCGCGTGGTCAATCAGCTCTTTAACAGTTTTGAAAGGCGTCTGGTTTGAGACGATTAACGCCAGGAAATTCGACGCCATCATGGCGATCGGCGTGAAGTCGGTACGGGAGTTGTAAGCAACCTTCGCGTAAGCCAGCGGCACGATCACCATACTGCCGCCCTGGCCGCACCCAAGGGTGTATCCGTCGGCTGGCGCCTGCTTCAACAACACGAGGCCGAGCTGACCCGCACCGCCGGGACGGTTATCCACCACCACCGCCTGGCCCAGACGCTCCGTCAGTTTGGGTGCTATCAGGCGCGACAGAATGTCGCAGCTGTCGCCCGCACCAGCAGGCACGATGATTCGGATGGGCTTGGCGGGGTAGGCCGCTTGCGCACTGGCTGGCGCGGATACCAGCGAGAGCGACAGGGCGGTGGCGACTGCAGAAAGCGCCGCTGCAAAGACCTTCAAGCGAGAGCGGGTCATGGTTGTCTCCTAAAGATGCCGTTCAGGTCAGATGAAATCGCCTGGTGGCTTTTTTGTTCGCCGAGATGTCGACGATCCTTAAAAGAATAACAGTGCTTTTCGATTGATCGGGTTTATAGTCCCGCGCGTACGGTAATTCAACCCCGGAGGATTGCGCGATGCGCCTTGGCTATTTCACGATGCCCCTTCACCCGATGGATCGCAACCCCACGGTGACGCTGCAGGAAGACCGGCAGGCGATCATCCTTGCGGACAAGCTTGGTTTTCACGATGCCTTTGTTGGCGAGCATCTGACCGACCTGGCTGAAAACGTGACCAACAGCTTTATTTTTCTGGCCACACTGATCGGCGAAACCAAGCAGATCAAACTGGGCTCGGGCACCTCCAACCTCTCGCATACGCATCCCACGCTGGTGGCAGCGCATGCTGCGATGTTCGACCACCTGTCGCGCGGGCGCTTTATTTTTGGGATCAGCCCTGGTGCGTTGGCATCGGATGCCGAGGCATTGGGCATTCTTGATCAGGACAGAAACCGGATTTTTGCCGAGGCAATTGATGTCATTCTGGCGATCTGGGAACGCGATCCGCCCTACGATATTGATTTCCCCGATAACCGTTTCAAGGTCTCCACGCGCAAAACCCGCGTCCCTGAAATTGGACGCGGGGTCATGATGAAGCCGTTCCAATCGCCCCGGCCTGAGATCGTTGGCACGGTGGTTGCGCCGGCCTCGAAAGGCGTGGTGCTCATGGGGCGCCGAGATTTCCATCCGATGTCCGCCAACTTTCTGCTGTCGCATTGGCTGGCGAGCCATTGGGCAAACTATGCCGAGGGCAAGACCTCGGTAGGGGTGTCCGCTAACCCAGAGGAATGGCGTATTGCGCGCACGATCTTTGTGGCCGATGACGCGGCCACCGCTCGCGCTTACGGCAAAGACGATCCCAATAGCCCTTATCGCTTCTACTATCGTCAGATGCTTACCAAGATGATGCTGTCGAAGCGGCATGTGATCTTCAAGCGGCACGCGGAAGAAGACGACAGCCTGCTGACGCTCGATCGTCTGCTAGATGACCTGGTGCTGTGCGGCACGGTTGACCAGGTGGTCGATCAGATCCTTGCGCTTCGTGAGGAAGCGGGCGACTTCGGCGAAATCGTCTATGCCGGCATGGACCAGGTTGACCCCGCGTTGTCGCGGCGTTCTATGGAGCTGATGGCGCAAGAGGTGATGCCTCGGGTAAATGCCGCCATTGGTCGGGGAAGTCGGAGCGTCAAGGCGGTGCAACCCGAGTACGAAGCCACGCCGTGACGCTCGATGCGCTTCATCAACCCGTCGCGACGCCTGGGGTCGCATCATCGGGCGATTGTTAAGGAAACTCGCGATGGACAGACATTTTTCGACCCAGTTTGAAGCTGAGCTGAGCGCGGTGTCATCTCGGGTGCTCGAGATGGGCGGATTAGTAGAGAGCCAGGTCGCGAAGGCGATCGCTGCGTTAACGTCGTTCGATGGCGACCAGGCCGCCGAGGTGCTTCGAAACGAAGAGCGCGTCAACCGCTTTGAGGTCGAGATCGATCGCGAGCTTTCCGGAATCATCGCGTTGCGTCAGCCCACTGCGCGTGACCTTCGTCTGCTGATCGCGATCAGTCGAATCATTGCGAATCTGGAAAGGGTGGGCGATGAAGCTGCGCGTACCGCGCGGGTGGTTCAGCGTCTGCTGGCTGGGGGAGTGCCCAGTCAGCTGATGCTGCCGGTCACCGATCTGCAGTTCGAGTCAGAAATGGCAGTTGAGCTGTTGCGCAGGGCGCTGGATGCGTTTGCCCGGTTAGACACGCTGGCTGCGCTGGATGTGATCAAGCGAGATCGGCAGATCGACAACGAGTTTGAAGGTCTGTTGCGCAAACTGATCACCTACATGATGGAAGACCCCCGCACCATCACCTCCTGCATTGACCTGGTGTTCGTGGCCAAGGCGGTTGAGCGAATCGGTGACCACGCGAAGAACCTCGCCGAGGCGGTGATTTACGTGGTGAAGGGCACCGACGTGCGGCATTCGCCGATGACAGCGGTGGAGAACGCTGCCGGGTAGTCGGCGGATAGCCCAGGCAATTGACCGTTGCAGCATCGGGTCCCCCGATTCACTGGTCATTTTGATGGGGCTATCGATTGACGATACTATCGTTTAAAAGTATCATAAAACGGTGGGTATCAAGTCATTTCGCTGCCGAGACACTCGCGCGCTTTTTATGGGTGAGCGTGTCCCGCGATTTCGGAATATCGAAGCCGTCGCGCTCCGCAAGCTCGCCATTCTCGAGCGCGTTGAAGTCGTTGAAGAGCTCAGGATCCCTCCGAACAATCGTCTCGAGTCATTGAAAGGCGACAGGCGAGGGCAGTGGAGCATTCGTGTCAATGATCAGTGGCGCATCTGCTTTCGCTTCGTCGACGGCAATGCACTTGACGTCGAAATCGTTGACTATCACTAGGGTAACCAGCCATGCGAAAAGTCCCCTATCCCAAGCCCGGCGAAATCCTTCTGGAGGAATTCCTGAAACCTATGGGCATCTCAGCCTACCGGCTTGCGAAAGACATTGGCGTTTCGCAAATCCGGATAAGTGAAATCATTTCTGGAAAGCGCGCCATCACAGTGGACACGGGGTTACGTTTGTCAAGGTATTTTGGACTGCATGATGGTTTTTGGACTGGACTCCAACTTGACTATGACGCCGCACTAGCCAAGGACGCCCTCGCCGATACGCTAGCTAAGATCCGACCGCTGCAGCACGCGTGACGTTTCTACTGTTCGCGCCTGGTCCCGGGTTCCACGCCGACGTGAGGCATTCACCGATGACAGCGGTGGAGAACGCTGCCGGGTAGTCGGCGACCTTATCCCACATTCAATTTCCTGCCGCGTTTGACAGCGCTTCGGACGCTGTGCGACACTTTTTGAAAGCGCTTTCAAGAGCGCGTCAATCGCCCATATCTGGAGACTCTCATGCGCTCTACCCATCGCGCTGCCCTCATGCTGGGTATCGTTCTGCCCTTTGGTAGCCAGGCAGAAATCTTTCAGGACAGCCGCGGCAATACGTGGGAGATTTCGGGGTTCGTGAAAGTGGAAGCGACCCGATCGGCGCAGGCCCCCAAGCGGATACCCGAAGCTGCGTCGCTGTATCAGTACGACGAGCGAAATGCTTTTATCAAGCCGCCGGCCAATCCAGTTCTGGGCAACCGGTCTTCCTCGCTTGCCTTACAGCAGCTATCGCTTGGGTACAAGCACGAAACAGAAGGCGCAGTGACCTTTGAGGCGCGCTCGAGCTATCGCTGGCGCTCCACCGCTGATTTGGGCGAGTGGTTTACCGAATCGGACGTGAGCTATCGCAGTGGCAAAGGTCTGTCTGATCGCGACTGGTTCGAAAAGTTCATTGGTGTTTCTCGGCCCGACCTTGGGTTCATCCGGTATGGCACGCAGTTGTCGCGTACCTGGTCGCGTTCCGACTCATTCAGCTACCCCATCGGCTTGGCGAATCAGTGGGCAGGGTCCGGAGCAGGTTTCAGCGTAATGCCCGAGGCCTTGCGTCTGACAAGCAAGGCTTTCGAAGACGGCATCGGCAAGCTGACAGTCGAAGTGAGCCTGGGGCGCGACCGTCTGAACACGGACAACGTCAATCAGAACCGAACGACCCAGTCCGGTATTGCCTACCAGCCAGGACCGACCGAGCCGCGCCTTGTTGAGCTGTTTCTGCAGTACTCACGCGAACGGCACCTGATTGAGTTCACCCTGCAGAACGTGACCGGAGCGCGCCAGAGTTCATTCGGCAAGGCGCCACTCGTGGGGTGGATTGGTGACCCCGACCAGGTATCCATTGGCGGTTTCTCGGTCCCGAGGCGTGCCGGCAGGCCTGGCCAGAGCGCCGCCATCCTCCAGGGTAACTATTGGCCCAATCCGCAGAACATGCTCACCTACGGTGCTCGGCACAACCGGTGGTCAGGGTCGGCTGCGAGCTGCGCGTACGACGGTGCGCAGTGCCTGTTTGGCCTTGATCCGGGCTTCAACTACGGCAACCCAAGCTCCGACTACACGGGCTACCGCGTATCCAACTATGACCTGATGCTGGGGTGGAGTCACTATCGCGGTCTGTTCACCTACACGGCCGGTGGCGTTTACTACGCTCGCGGTTCAAGCGACAACCCGATCGAGTGGGGGCAGAGCAATTCGGGTCTCAGCCTCAATTTTGGTCTCTACCGCAAGCTGCCTGAACTGCATAAGGGAGCAAGCGTGTACGGCGGAATTGGCTGGTCGCGGGTAAGCCGTCTGGGGCCTGCGCCGGTCAGCATGCCCGCCAATCAGTTCCTGGGGTTCAATTCGCACTACGACCGAAGCGGCTCGGCAGCCACGGTCGGTTTCAATCTCGTTTTCTGAGGCCCGGCGCGCATGGCCAGCATGGGTCGAGCGGGCGCAGCCGCCGCTCTGTATCGAATCGCCTACAGCGGCCTGATGGTGCTTCTAGTGGGGGCTTCAACCATGGGGGGCAGCCTGGCGCAAGCCGCGCAGGACCTGCGAATGGGCGAGGGGATTCTGTTTGCCGAGCCCCCGTCTGGATTTGGCAGCCTCAAACCAAAAGCCGCTCCGTACCGAAGCGGTCCAATGCTGTCGCGCGCAGTACCCACCAACCAGTGGTATTCGTCCGTCATGTACGAACGCTGGTCCGACGTGCTGCATGCCCATCCGCTGTCGTTTCGCGCCTCGCAGGCGGGGCTGGAAGTCAGCCTGCCGATTCGAAAGCGGGTCCCGGTTGAAGGAAAGCAGCTCGAGATTCAGTACCCGCATGAGCCGGCGCTGACTATCGGTGCAAGCGCTTTCACACCCGATGACGCGCGCCTGCACGATGCGGGCGACTGGCACATCACGATCAGGATGGCTTCCGGTAGCCGGCATCTTGATGCCACGGTTCTTCATGGTGGCGTGTACGCGTATTTTTCGCTGTCGGACGGCGCTGCAAGGATTCGCCTCGCCGACGACGCCCGCCTGCTTGCGCAATCCCCAACGTCCTCGCGTGACGCGCCTCTGGTGATCCGGGTTGAGTATCGCGGTAGGCACTGGGCCGTATTTGCGCCGCCTGGGTCGCGAATTGGAAGTGGGTCTGAGCGAGAAGTCACCATCGATCTACCCGACGGCAACAGAGTGCTGTCAGTGGCGGCGCTACCCGATGTAGAGCCAGCCACGCTCGAGCGCTTTACCCGTCATGCGTTTGCGTTCATTGAAGCCACTGAAGTCAGCTGGGCCTTTGATGAATCGTCAGGAAAGCTTCGGACTGAGTACAAGCTTCGGACCCAAGCCAAGAGCGGCGCCGAGTCGGTTCCGCTTATTGCACTGTACCCGCACCAGGTCCAGCACCTTGCCGACCGAAAAGCCGACGGAGCGGCATTTGAATCGATTCGCGGGCCGATGCCGCTGCTCGCCACCTCGACCTTTACGACCGAGATGCAGTGGCGGGGCATTCTCCCCGCCTGGCCGATGTTGGGTGGGGATGAAGAGCGCGACCGAGTCCGCAGCCTGCTGAGTGGCGATGTGCGTCGCGCCCCGTCCATGTTCGGCCGGATGGGGCAGGGCACCTACTGGACTGGCAAGACGCTGGCGGCGATCGCGCATCTGATGACGATCGCAGCGGAGGCGGGAGAGACCGAAGCAGCGCGATCGCTGGAAACGCTGGTTCGGCGGCGGTTTTCGCAGTGGTTTACCGGCGCAGGCCCGAGGTTCGTCCTTGATCGCAGCATCGGAAGCGTGCTCGGCTATCCGGAAGAGTTCGGCAGCGTCGCCGCCATGAACGACCATCATTTTCACTACGGCTACTGGATCATGGCGGCGGTTCAGCTGGCCCGACGGGATAGCGCCTGGGCCGCGCCGGGAGCAGCAGGAGCAATGGTTGCGCAGCTCATTGCCGACATCGCAACGACTCAGCGCGGGCGGGCAGACTTTCCGTTTCTGCGGAACTTCGATCCGTATGCCGGGCATTCCTGGGCGGGCGGTGACGGCATCTACTTTGGGCACGGCAATAATCAGGAGTCCTCATCGGAGGCGGTCAATGCCTGGGCCGCGCTGGTGCTCTGGGGCGAACTCACGGGCGATCGTGCGCTGCGCGATCTCGGTGTTTATCTCTACCTCCACGAAACAGTGGCCGTGCTGCAGTATTGGCTGGATGTCGACGGCGTGCTGCTGGACAAGAGCTTCGATAAACCGCTGGCCAGCATGGTGTTCGGCGGCAAATACGCCTACAGCACCTGGTGGACCGAGGAGCCACGTCAGATCCAGGGCATCAACCTGTTACCGATCACGCCGGCTTCGACTTACCTGGCTTTGCCACGCGCTTACATGGACCGGTTTTTTTCCGGGCTGGACCGTGCACGGCGCAGCTATGATTCACGAGGCCAATCCGACGGAACGCCTGCCGACGTCTGGCAGGATGTCTTCGCTTCGTTTCTGGCGCTCACCGATCCAGCGGCCGGCATGAAGGCCTGGAATTCTCGGGGCTCGGTAGAGCTGGGTGAAACCCGCACCCGAACGTTCCATTGGCTCAGCACACTCAGGGCTGCAGGCGCGATCGACAGGACCGTCACAGCCGACAGCGCCTTGTATTCGGTATTTATGCGCGAAACCGGCGAACGGACCTATGTTGTCTACCAGCCGGCGGGCAAGAGCGCGCGCACCGTTCGATTCAGTGACGGCACCGAGCTGCGCGCTGAGCCGGGGCGACTCACCCACGCGGTGCGCGCAGCGCAATCCCCAGCAGGGCGTCCGTCCGCCCAGGCTGTCGGCCGGGGCAGTTCGGGCGGAGAGCGTCCCCAGTGATGGCAACGCAAACCAGCGACCCGCGAACCGCCCAGTCCGCCCTCGCTGGAGCGGGCGCGCACAAGGAGTCCGTCATCGCCGGTATCGACCTGGGCGGCACCAAGATGGCTGTCTGCCTTGCTAGCGAGTCCCGCGTCTTAGCACGCCACCGCGTGTCAGTTCCCAGAAGCGGCACTGAAAGCGCTGTCGCCGAAGCCATGATTGCCCTGGTCTCCGACAGCTGCAGGTCGATTGGAATTCAACCAGCATCTCTGGTGGCGATCGGGGTGTCAGCCTGCGGGCCGTTCGAGGGTGCGCATGGGCAGTTGGCAAGCGCCGCGCCTAATCTGTGCGGCGGGCTCGCAGCCGATAGCGTTCTGCCGAATCGTTGGACGCGACTCCCACTTGAAGCACCGTTACGGGAAAGCTTCAGCACGGCCGACGTTGTGATTGCCAATGATGCGCAGTCAGCGCTCCTGGCTGAACACCGATTCGGTGCGCTTCGCGGGGTTAGCCATGGTGCCTACCTCACCTGGAGCACCGGCATCGGTGTCGGGCTCATGCTGGACAACCGATTGGTGAGGGGCAAGGCGGGTAACGCGGGGCATGCAGGTCACAGTGTGGTTCCTTCGAGCAGCAACTATCGTCCTCGATGCGGTTGCGGCAACGACGGCGATGTTGAGTCGTTGGCGGGAGGTGCTGCGCTCGCGCACGCCTGGGGTCACGACACGGTCGATCTTTTCGCAGCCTACCGACGTGGCGACCACCGCGCCTCGGCTCTGGTCGAGCGTGCGCTTGATGCGGTGTCGGACCTGCTCTATAACCTGTTCGTCACGCTGGATTTTGAGCGCGTCGCGATCGGGGGCGGCTTGTTTTGCGGGCAGTCTGATGTGCTGCTGCCAGCCCTTCGCAGACGGCTTTTTGAAGCGGGTCGGTATCCCGGAATGCAGGGTATGCTTGCTGGAACCAGCGTGGTTGCTGTCAACGACCCCTCCAGAACCGCCGAAATGGGTGCACTCTGTCTGGTGTTGCCGCAAGCTTGGCAGCCGAGCTGGTCCGATGAGGTCCTCGCTAAAACCGATTCCGCAATCGCCGCATGAGCCGAATCACCATTTCTGACGTCGCGCGCAAAGCGGGCGTTTCCGAAAGCACCGTGTCGCGGGTACTCAACGGCACCGCTCGCGTTGCAGCCACCAAGCAGCGCGCAGTCGAACTGGCCATTCGAGAGATGGGCTTTCAGCCCAACGCGTTTGCCCGTGGGCTCGCTACCGGACGCTCCAATGCCATCGGGGTGGTTACGCAGGCCATCGACAGCCCGTTCTATGGCGAGGGTATGCACGGCATTGAACGCACGCTGCAGGCAAGCGGCTACACGCCCATTTTCATGAGCGGTAACTGGAACTCCGATGATGAGGAACGGTGCATTCGCGAACTCATTCAACGGCGGGTTGACGGACTGATTCTGTTCGCTGGGCGCTTAAGCGCAGCGCGAATTGCCGAGTACGCCGAGCAGTTACCCGTGGTGGTCACCGGACGAACCCTTGACGCGCCTGGGGTATTCAGCCTGGCGGTGGATGACGAGGCGGGCGCCAAGCTTGCCACCGAGCACCTGATCGAGCTCGGCCACCGGAAAATCGCCTTCATCGCCGGACCGCGCGATCACCCTGACGCACAGGCGCGTCTCAAGGGTTACCGAAGCGCACTCAATCATGCAGGAATCGCTTTCGAGCCAGCGCTGGTGGCGCCGGGCGACTTCCGCGAAGAAGGGGGCCGTCTGGCAGGCGAACGTCTGCTGGCAATGGGTGAGCCGTTTACGGCTGTGTTCTGCGCAAATGACCAAACCGCCTTCGGCCTGCAGCTGGCACTTCACCATCGGGGGCTTCGGGTACCCGACGATATTTCGGTAGTGGGCTTCGATGATCTGTCGACGGCGGCCTACTTTCTACCGCCGCTCACGACTGTGCGACAGCCGGTCGATCAGATGGGCGACTTGTCCGCTCAGGCGCTGCTCATGATGATCGATAAACGTGAGCCTGCTGTGCGTGCGCCTTCGGTGTCGCTGGTGGTGCGCGAGTCCACTCGTCAAGTCGCTCGCACGCCCGCGCGTGCCTCACGTTCCAACCGGGCTGCCTGAGGTCGAGCGCATGAGCTTCGCCAGTCCGTCCGGTGCCGCCCATTTCTGCAAGCGCTTTCAAAGAATTGAGCCCTCGCCTGATAAGCGTCGTACGCTTGCTGTCATGACCGCAGCGCCTTTCGCTGGAGCCTTTCCCGGCCAGGTAGATGCAAGCTCAGTGCCGCTTGACGTGGCAGCGTATCCGGCACTTGATCAGATTCTTCGCGATACCCGCCCGCGCTGGCAGTCCATCGCACCTGGCTTCGACATCCGTCTGGTTGCGCGTGAATTTGGGGATCATCATTCCGCGCTGACAGCCGCAATGGCTGCGCGAAAAGGATTACCCGATCTGATGGCGGTTGAGTTTGGGTTCCTCGCGCGTTTTGCAGCCAGCGGAGCCCTCGCAGACCTTTCATCGCTTCCCGGGCTCGAGCAACTCAGCGACGGTATCGTGCCGTATGCGATCGCACAGTGTCGACTGGCCGGAGGGCTCTTTGCGCTGCCGGTCGATATTGGCCCGGGCGTCAGTTTCCTGCGAGCGGATTTGCTGGAGCGGGCTCGCCTCACGGAGCAGCGGGTGCTGTCCTCGTGGGAAGGTTTTGTTGAAGCCGGACGACTGCTGCGTGCAGGCAATGGTCCGTATCTGCTTCCGCATGCGCGAGACCTGAAAGACGCGATCATTCGCTCGGCAATTGAACCGGGTCATGGGTTGTACTTTGACGCGAAGGGGCGTCCGCGCCTGGATTCGGAACGCTTTCGGCTCGCCTTCCGCCTGGCGCGTGAGGTGCGTACTCATGATCTCGACGCGCGGGTGGCTGCATGGAGCAATGATTGGGCCGAGGGCCTAAGGCGCGGCCGTATCGCCACACTGCTGATGGGCGCCTGGTTTGGCGGGCATCTGGCCAACTGGCTGGCGCCTGCCACAGCGGGTCGTTGGCGCACCGGTGAACTTCCCGGCGGTGCGCGTGCGTCCTGGGGCGGCAGTTTTTACGCGATCGCGGCGAACTCGCCGCGCCGCGAACGGGCTTGGGCGATGCTGAAGCTTCTGGCGGGTGATCCCGCGCTTCAGCTCGAGGCCTTCCGGCGCCACGACGCTTTCCCTGCCCTGCGCACCGCGCATCAAGACCCATTCTTTGATGAGGCCTTGCCGTTCTTCGGTGGGCAACGAGCGCGTCGTCTTTGGCGTGACATGGCGCTTACGATCCCCCCGGTAGCAGTGCATCGGCTGGATCCGCTTGCCGAGGAAATTGTCAACGCTGAGCTGGATCGGGTGCTTATGCGGGGCAAAGACCCGGAGCGGGCGATTGAAGACGCTGCGCGGGTTCTCGAGCGCCGTGCACAGAGGCTTCGCGCATGAACGCCCAGGTTCAGTCGGTTGAGCCCCAGGTTGCACGTTCCCGGCCGACGCTCATCGATCGCCTGCGGGGCCGGGATCCGGCTTTTGCGCCATGGCTATTTCTTGCGCCATTTCTGGTGCTGTTCGCGGTGTTCGGCGTATACCCGATCATCTTTTCGCTTTTCATGTCGCTGCATGATTGGGATCCGGTGCGCGGGTTGGCCAGCGCGCGGTTCGTGGGGCTCGACAATTACTGGTTTGTGCTCTCGGACGAATGGTTTCACCAGTCCCTGATCAGCACGGCCTGGCTGGCAATCGCATCGGGCATACCTCAGCATCTCGTTGCCATTCCGCTTGCGTGCTTCATCGACTCGCGCCTGCGACGTACGCGCGATCTCCTGGCAGCGCTTTATTTTCTGCCCTATGTCACCTCAACGGTGGCAATCGCGATCATGTTCACAGCCCTACTGTCGCGTGACTTCGGTATGGTGAATCTGTTGCTGGGGGGCGTAGCCAAAATTCCGCTGTTGGGGACGCTCTTACCCTCGGGTCCGATCGATTGGCTCAACGATCCCGATCGGATCCGGCCCGCAGTATCCATGGTGGTGTTCTGGCGTTTTGTGGGCTTCAACACGCTCTTGTATCTGGCAGCGCTTCAGGGGATTCCGCGAGAACTCTACGAAGCTGCACGGCTCGATGGTGCAAGTGCCTGGCAAAGATTTTGGTATGTCACGCTGCCGATGCTGAGGCCAGTCGCATTTTTTGCTGTCACGTTATCGATCATTGGCGGGATGCAGCTCTTCGAAGAGCCGTTTGTGCTCTCTGGCGGTCGGGGTGGCCCCGATCAGGCTGTCATGACCACTGCCATCTATCTCTATCGGTCTGCATTTGAATTTAGTGACTTTGGCGCTGCCAGCGCGATGTCCTGGATACTGGTTCTGCTGATGGCCATTCTTTCCGCGCTGGTCACGAAGTGGCTTGGCAATCGGGGGGAGCGATGAGCGACCGGTTAGCAGGCGATCAACACGCGCCCCAGTCAATCCGACCTCGAGTAAATCCAGGTCGCGTTGGCCAGGGTGCTGCCTGGGCACTGGTGGGGGTGGGGGCGGTGCTGATGCTCGCACCGTTCTATCTCATGTTTGTATTTGCCACGCATCCGCGCACCGAGATCTTGCAGCTGCCGCCGCCACTTTTCTTTGGCGACGCCTTTTTCGCAAACCTCGAGGGACTGACGCGTCGGATTCCGTTCTGGAGCAGTCTCGGCTGGAGCCTCTATGTCGCGGTCATCAGCAGTGTGCTTACGCTGCTGTTCTGCTCCATGGGGGGCTATGCGTTTGCGATGTTCGAATTTGCCGGCAAGCGATGGCTGTTCGGGCTCGTCATTGGTGTGATGTTAGTACCGCCTTTCCTCAGCATGATCTCTGGCTTTCTGCTGATCGATGCACTGGGATGGATTGACGAACCGCGCGCGCTGTATCTTCCTGGAGCGGCCAGCGCGTTCGGCATATTCCTCATGCGGCAATTTATCGCTGCGAGCGTTCCGGTGCAGCTGATTGAAGCCGCTCGCCTGGACGGCTGCAGCGAATGGCGCATTTTTTTCTCGGTGGTGTTGCCGTTGTTGGGTCCCGCTCTGGGTACGCTGGGCCTGGTCAGCTTTGTCGCCTCCTGGAATAACTTTATGGGGGCGCTTGTGGTGCTGCGCTCACCCGACCGCTACACGCTGCCGCTCGCACTGCGCGCGATCCAAAGCCCGGTGGACACAGATTGGGGCGTTTTGATGGCGGGAGCATCCATTGCGGTGTTACCCCTACTGGTTCTGTTTGCATTGTTCTCGCGACAACTGGTTGCGGGCCTTACCGCTGGGGCGGTACGAGGCTAATCGACGCAGCGCAGCTCAACGAGGCATCAGGAGTAAATGTGGATCGTGATCAGCTGATTGTTCCGGGTCTTCGGCATCTGCCCGCCAACTTCGTTTGGGGTGTCGCCACCAGCGCCTTTCAGATTGAAGGCGCGGCGGACCGCAGGGGCGAGTCGATCTGGGATGTGTTCTGTCGCAGGCCAGGGGCAATCGCCGACGGCTCTGATGGCCTGACAGCCTGCGATCACGTTGACCGGCTGGAGGCCGATCTGGATCTCATCGCCTCGCTGGGCGTTGACGCCTA
>CAZORB010000032.1:0-6086 GCA_964581825.1 uncultured Bordetella sp. | reverse complement strand
TTGACCGGCTGGAGGCCGATCTGGATCTCATCGCCTCGCTGGGCGTTGACGCCTATCGCTTCTCGATCGCCTGGCCGCGTGTTCAGGCGGAAGGCAGTGGTGCGCCCAACCTTGAGGGGCTTGGCTTTTATGATCGGATGATCGATGGGTTGCTTGCGCGGGGCATCCAGCCTTATGCAACGCTCTACCACTGGGATCTCCCACAGGCGCTGCAATTGCGGTTCGGCGGCTGGCCAGGGCGCGAGCCCGCCTATCGCTTCGCCGACTAGGCCGACACGGTCTCGCGCCGTCTCGGTGACCGCGTTGTGTCGTTCGCTACGCTAAACGAGCCCTGGGTGGTAGCGGTACTAGGGCACGAGCAGGGCATCTTCGCGCCAGGTCTTCGTTCGCGTGCCATGGCGATGCAGGCAAGCCACCATCTGCTATTGGGGCATGGGCTGGCAACGCAGGCTATCCGAGCCAACTGCCAGGCCGAGGTAGGCATCGTTCTAAACATGTCACCCATTCACCCGCTAACCGATAGCGATGCCGATCGTGCAAAAGCCACGATCGATGACGGGCTCATCAACCGCTGGTACATGGATGCGCTGCATGCTGGCCGTTACCCTGCGGATGTTCTTGCGCATCTGGGAGCCGATGCGCCGCAGCAGCTTCCTGGCGATGCGGCGCTCATCTCGCAGCCGGTCGACTTCATCGGCGTCAACTACTACACCCGCAGTTTTGCGAGTACGGGCGAGCCCTGGTCGGCAGAAGCGTCCGGGGCTGCCGTGACTGACATGGGCTGGGAAATCTACCCCGAAGGACTGACCGAGTTACTGGTTCGGCTGCATCAGGATTGGAATAGCCCGCGCCTCATCGTCACGGAAAACGGGGCTGCCTTTGCCGATCAGCTGGTCGACGGCCAGGTCGACGATCACCCAAGGGTGGAGTATCTGGCAACCCATCTGGCGGCGGTTGATGAAGCTGTTCGGCGCGGTGTCAATGTTGCGGGCTACTTCGTCTGGAGCCTGATGGACAACTTTGAGTGGGCATCGGGCTACCGCAAGCGTTTTGGCATCGTTCATGTCGACTACGACACGCTCAAGCGCACGCCCAAGCGTAGCGCACGATGGGTGTCTGAACTCCTTCGGCAGCGAGCCGCTCAGCGTCTGGCGAACGCATCGTGAGCTCCGTGCGCCTCGTCCAGGTCCGTAAATCATTCGGCAGCGAGCCGATCGTTCGCGGTATTGATCTCGATATCGCCCACGGTGAGTTCATGGTGCTGGTCGGCGCCTCGGGCTGCGGCAAGTCAACCCTCCTGAGGCTCATTGCCGGGCTTGAGACCCTTGACTCAGGAGAGATCTGGATTGGCGACGAGCGTGCCGACCCGTTACCGCCGGCTGAACGCCGCGTGGCGATGGTGTTCCAGAACTATTCGCTCTATCCGCATATGACCGTCGCTCAGAACATGGGGTTCGCGCTGAAGGTGGCGGGCGAGTCAAAGAGCGCGATTCACGAAGCGGTCGGTCGGGCCGCCGACATACTTCGAATCGGGCATCTGCTGGACCGATTGCCCCGGGCGCTATCCGGGGGGGAGCGTCAGCGGGTGGCGATCGGTCGTGCAATCGTTCGCAAGCCTCGGGTTTTCCTGTTTGACGAGCCGCTATCGAATCTTGATGCTGCGCTGCGCGGCGAAATGCGGCACGAGTTGTTGCGACTGCATGAGCAGATCGGAGCAACCATTATTTACGTCACGCACGATCAAACCGAGGCCATGACATTGGGGTCCCGAATTGCGCTGCTTCGGCGGGGCGCACTTGAGCAGCAGGGAACGCCGCTCGAGTTGTTCAATTTCCCACGTAACCAGTACGTGGGTTCTTTTTTGGGTTCGCCGCCTATGAATCAGTTGCGGCTGTCATGGCGTGCTTCAGATCGAAGCTGGCAGATCGGCACCCTGAATGTTTCCGAAAGGATGCTGCCCGCCCTGTCGGCTCTGCCCGCGCCCGAAAACGTCGGTGCGATCGGCGTTCGTCCCGAGGCCTGGGATCTGGTTGACCCGCAGGCCGCAGACGCGGGGCTTGCCTGCACCGTGAGCTGGGTTGAGCACCTGGGTGACAGTGTCATCTTGTTCTGCGGCCTTGAGGGTGAAGCTGACCCCGTTGCGGTAAGGCGCCCAGCGGCGGGTTTTGTGCCAGCCCGAGGCGAGCGACTGCGCATTACCGCCAGCGCCGCAAATTGCCATTTGTTTGATCGACAGGGGGAGCGACTGTGCTGATCGCTCCCACGTTCTTTTTTCGCTCTTTCTTGAAAACGCTTTCAAAAATGTCCGGGCTTGCCTGTTCCGACGCCCTCCGGATGACCTTCTAGGAGACCCTTGATCATGGCTGCTAAACACAACACAGACCGTATTCAGGCCAAGCGGGCCGGTGCACCTCGCGTCACCCCGCGGCGACACGACGAAGGCATCGCAGCGGCGGACCAGACTGCGCTGGAACAACTCACACTGGGTTTGGGTGACGTCCAGCATGGGGATATGCAGGCGCCGGACCGGCGCAATACCCACGCTTCGGCGGGCGAGGCCCATGCCGCAGCCGGCGACAGCGTTGATCGCGATCAGCGACATGGCGAGGAAGCGGCCGAGCTGAATGCGCCCTCCGATTATGCGGCGTTCGCACGGGGATGGTTTAACGACTCCGAACCGCTTCAGGTCGCGCAAGCAGCCGGGGGTTCTGCAACGAGCGCAGCAACAGCGGCCCCGCCGACAGCAGGCGGATTTAGTCCAGGCCTGGGCAGCCTGTTCGGATTACTTGGCGTTGCCGGCTTGGCGAGCAGCGGCTCGGGGGGTGGGGGCCTTGCGGGTGGTGCATCTGCCGGCGCAGCTCCAAAGCCTTTGGTCACTGCAAGCATGGAAGTCATCAATGGCTATGTCGCAGGGGCGAAAGTCTGGCAGGACAACAACAATAATGGCCAGATCGACGCCGGCGAACCCGTCGGCTGGTGGGATAAAAACGGTAACGGCAAGCTCGATGCGGGTGAGCAGGAAACCAGCGCCGAGGGCCGGATCACGATTCAGATCGACCCTCAGGGCGGACCGGTTCGTACGCAAGGCGGAACCGATTTATCCACGGGCAAACCGGTCACCAATTCGTTTTCTGCGCCCGCGCGCGGCACGGTGATTTCCCCGATCACCACGGTCATTCAGGCGGCGGTGGCGTCCGGTGAGTCGTTGACGCAGGCCGTCAACACGGTCAAGCGGGCATTTGGGCTCGACGCGAGCATTGATCTGTTGACGATGGATCCGGTCGAGGCCTCGCTGGGCACCGGCGCGCTCTCTGATCAGGCGATCAAGGTTAAGGCAGCAGCCGTTCAGATTTCTAACACCATGGATCTCGGTGCCAGCCTGCTTGGTGGGGCGGGGTCGGGCGCAGATAACTCGGCCGTGGTGGCCGCGTCACTGGCCAAAGCCATCATGATGGGTGGCGGAGAGTCTCTTAACCTGGCATCGGCTAACACTGTGAGCGCCGTGCTCAGCAACGCAGTCGGCGCGGCTGGGCTAGGCGGCGCGGCGCGCGACAAGGCACAGGCGGCACTCGCGACCACTGCGGTTCTCGCTGCCAACGCCAACGCCACCGTAGCAGAGGCTGTGAACGCCCCGGATCACAAAGAAGCGCTCACCGTCATTGGACGCGCGCAGCGGGTGGCGCAGGTCGAAGCGTCAGAAGCGCTGAGCGCCGCGCTTCGGTCCGGAGGCGCTTTATCCACGCTGGTGTCCGAATACACGGGCTCGTCGTTCGCGATCAAGGCCACAGGCGTGACCGAAGGTGTTATCGCACCCGGCGTTGCGATGGTCAACGTTGACGTGCTGCCGAAAGCGGTGGTGCCGCCAACAGGGTCTGGTATCGCGGTTGACGCGCTTGTCGCTCGCGCGTCAATTACACCGATGGGCTCCGCGGCGACGGCTGGGCTGACCGCTGGCAGCAGCGGCAAGTTCAGCGTGTCATTTTCGGTCGCGCCGTCCTCGCTGGATGCCTCCAAGTTTGAGTTAGGTACCGGCTTGAGCGTTGGCGCAATTGAGAGAGTCACCGACACCCGCTACGTGTTAACCGTAAACGTTGCCCCGAACCTGACCGGCGCTCGAACTGTGAAGCTGGCGTCTGGTTGGGGAGGGCAGGCGTCCTCAGGCGACGAGGTGACGGTCAAAGTTGACCAGCCCTTTTCCAGCATGCAGTTCAGCGAAAGTGCGGCACGGGTACTCGGCTTTGAAGGGGCAGTAGCAGATATCGTCAAGCTTGCTGATGGCAACTCGGCGATGCGCTTTACCAAGCCGCTCAGTGCTCAGCCTTACGCGGGAGCAACACTCGCGCTGAATGCGGCGGACGCGTTGGGCACCATCAGCGTCACGGCCGCCGACGCGAAGCTTGGAATGTGGGTCTACGCCCCTCAGGCGAACCTGCCAATCCGGTTGCAACTGGCGAGCAGCGATGCAGGCCAGGTTGCGCGCTACACCCAGGCGGGACAGCCTCTGGTGCTCGATGACCGCAAGTTTGTCGAGACCGAAACTCGCACGTCGAAAGCGGGTTGGCAATGGATGGAGTTCGACTTCAACAAGGCGTCGTCGCGTTGGGTCGGTGTTTACGAAACCGCTTACAAGGTGGATCTCGACCCGAGCACCCGCTATGACCGAATCAGCGTCTTTCCGGATTTCAATGCAGCGCCGACTGGTGCAACGTTTTATTTTGACGCGCTGACCAGAGGCGGCACTGCGCCAACGATACCTGTTGAGCCGCCGGGCAAGTTCTCAACGCTTGACTTCCAGGGAACCGCCGCTTCCTACCGTCAGCTGGGCTTTGGCGGAGCCAATGGCAGTTTGGTAGCCGACCCTGAGAATAGTGCCAATAGCGTCGTCAAAGTGGTCAAGGCGAGTGATGCGCAAACCTGGGCTGGGGTAACGCTTGCTTCGCTGCCGGGCGATGCGGCGCCGGTTCCTGCGATTCCGTTCACCGCAGGAACGGTCATGACGGCGGCGGTCTACTCGCCAGCACCGGGAACCAAAGTTCGCCTGAAGGCTGAGAGCGCTGCTGACCCTTCGGTTTCGGTGGAAACCGAGAGCGTTACCAAATTCGCAGGCTGGGAAACCGTACGCTTTGATTTTGCTAATCCGGTCACAGGTACTGCGCCGCTCAACCCGGCGAAGGTATACGACAAGCTGAATGTTTTCTTCGACTTCAATGTTTCCGGGTCTAACGGTAAGTCTTACTACATCGACGATATCCGGTTCATCGGTGCAGCACCCGCTGCGCCGGGCAACCCTGTTCCCGCCGGTTACTCGCTGGTTTTCGAAGATGCGTTTGACGTTGCTGGTAAGACTGCGCCGAACCCCTCGGTCTGGAAGTACGACCTGGGCGACGGGTCTAAGAAAGGGATCCCTGGCTGGGGCAATGGCGAGCAGCAGTACTACACCGCCGACCCCGACAATGTCTGGGTCGAAAATGGCAATCTGTATATCGTTGCGAAGGCTAACGATACAGCCACTAACACGACCGACCGGGTTGTGAACAGTACGGTGGTTCCGTTCACATCGGGTATCACTTCGGCGCGCCTGACGACCCAGGGCTGGGATGTCTCGCCCTATGGTTACATCGAGATTCGCGCGAAGCTTCCAGCCGAGCAAGGCGCCTGGCCTGCCATCTGGATGCTGGGGGCGCAGAACAATTGGCCAAAGTCAGGCGAGATCGATATCGTCGAATGGTCAGGCCGGTACTTCAACGACACAACGGTACAGGCTGCGCTCCACTACGAAAAAGACTTTGGCAACACGCAGACTAAACAGTCCACTGCACTGTCATCTAGCGTAGAACGCTTCCACACCTATCAGCTATGGTGGTCGCCGACCGAGATTCGTATCGGTGTGGATGGCGATGCGGACAGTGCTTATTTCCGCTATGCCAAGCAGACGGACTGGGATGTCAGCCGTTGGCCGTTCGATTCTCAGTTCTACCTGTTGATGAACGTCGCAGTGGGTGGAACACTGGGTGGGGATGGGTATGCTCAGGCGCTGGCGCAGGCACCCTACGAGATGGTGGTTGACTATGTTCGGGTGTATCAGG
>CAZORB010000031.1:0-32809 GCA_964581825.1 uncultured Bordetella sp. | reverse complement strand
ATTTTCTTAACCGTTGATTTCGTCGATCAACCCAGGGTCTCTGACCACGACCGGCTGGAAATCGAACGCGGCGGCAACGGCATCATCCGCATCATCGCTGCATTTGGTTATCGCGAAGAACCCGACATTGCCCGAGTGCTGTCACTCGCCAGGCGCCGGGGCATTGAGATCAATCAGGATGACACTTCGTACTTCACCAGCAAACCGGTAATCGTGTCGATTAGTCGCCGAGGCCTGCTCGGCTGGCGTCGATCACTGTTTGGTTGGATGCTTCAGAACAGTTCCAGCACTGCCAGCTACTTCGCGCTGCCCCCGAACCGTGTCGTAGAGTTGGGTACCCAAGTGGCGATTTAATTCAGTTAGATTCCCGGTATGGCCTTCAAGCTTCCAAAGAACTCGCTGTTTGCAATCCTGCTTCGCTCATCCTGGTGGATCAGCTTCGCCATCGCGGGCGCACTGTCGCTGATTGCCATGGCTTTGCTGCCCGAGGCCTATCGGGTGGTCGGCGCCCTCAGTTCGTTTCCGTTCGTCGTCATCGGGGTAGTCGCTCTGAGGCGACAGTGGAACCTGCCGGGCTCCCAGGAAATCGCCCAAACGGCGCAGACGCTCTCAGCCTTGAACTGGCAGAGCTTTGCTCCACTGGCCCAGGCCGCCCTCGGAGAGACTGGACGCGTGGTCAGACCCCATCAGGGTGCGGGCGCCGAATTCGTCATCCACGACAACGGCGGGTGTCGGTTGGTCAGTGCCCGCCGATGGAAGTCCGCCAGACTCGGGGTTGAGCCACTCAGGGAACTCATGGGTGCATTCGACGCTGCCGGAGCCCGCGGCGGGATCATCATCTGTCTTGGAGAGATCACTGAACCGGCGCGCAAACTGGCGCAATCGAGCGCGATCGACATTTGGGGCGCCTCCGAGCTGGCCACAAAACTGCGCGGAAAGCTCCCGCCGACCTAGCCCGTTCGCCGCTTGCCAACGCAATTACCGTTGCTGCAGCCGGCTCAGATACTCAACCAGCCAGAGCAGCCGGGTGCGCACGTAGATCTCCGGGTCATACGGCACATCACGGTAGTACTCGGCGCCCTGAATTCGATAGTCGCGTCCCCAGATCGGCATCTCGCGCGTTCCGTGAGCGGTCACTGAGCCTCCCTCAATGGTCTGGTAGACACTATCGATCGGAAACACGCCGCCGTTGCGGCGGCTGAGCTGCGTCAGATCGGGCGGCGCCTTCCTAAGCAGCTCCACCACAGGACCATCGCCACGGCCAGCGCTTCCGTGGCAGGTTGCGCAGTTCGACTCATATTCGCGGCGCCCAGGATCGAGCTTGCGCTCTGCGGCGGCCCGCCTCGCCTGATCGGCCGCGGACCCCTGCGCTGACTGCGCCGCCGCATCGCCTGCTGCAACTGTTGCCAGGATGGCCGCCGTGAAGGCAATGGCGCCCGCGCCCGCCGCAAGCTTGATTGGCTGCATTGTCGTCTCCTTCTGGTAGATGTCGCTACGGTGACATCCACCCGACAATGCGCCTTGATCGGGCGCAGCGGCGCCCAATACCGGACGTTGCACGGTTTCATACAAAGCCCCGGGTTTGAGGTAGATCAGCGAAATCCGGCAAACTGGAGGGTTATCGCCCGGGGCCGCCCATGCTTGTCTCAATCGTCCGAATCGCACTCAACCAGCCCTACACCTTCGTGGTGATGGCGCTACTGCTGCTGATTCTCGGTCCGCTCGCGGCACTCAAGATGCCGACGGATATTTTTCCGGCGATTCGCATCCCGGTGATCGCGGTGGCCTTCAGCTACACCGGCCTGCCACCTGACCAGATGTCTGGCCGCATTTGCACGCTGTTTCAGCGCGGGCTGACCACCACCGTTAACGACATCGAGCACATCGAGGCCAATTCCTATACCGGCATATGCATCATCAAGATCTTCTTTCAGCCGGGTGTGAATATTTCTATCGCCAATGCGCAGGTGACGGCAGCGGCGCAGGTCTCAGTGCGGCAGATGCCACCGAACACGACGCCTCCACTCATCCTCAACTACAACGCCGCTACGGTTCCGGTGCTGCAGCTCGCGCTTGCGGGCCAGGGCATGAGCGAACAGCAGCTGTTCGACGCGGGCGTCAACATGGTGCGCCCGCAGCTGGTTACTGTCCCCGGGGTCGCCATTCCATGGCCATACGGCGGCAAGCAGCGAATCGTTCAGATCGATATTGACCCCATTGCGCTGCAATCGCGCGGCCTGTCCGCACAAGATGTCGCCAACACCCTTTCTGCGCAGAACGTCGCCATTCCGGTGGGCTCCCAAAAAATCGGCGAATTCGAATATGCAATGCGGCTGAACAATATCGTCACGCACATTGCAGAGCTCAATGACCTGCCAATCCGAAGCGTGGGTGGCTCAACCATTTATGTTCGGGACGTTGCCAATGTGCATGACGGTAACGCGCCCCAGACCAGTATCGTGTCGGTCGATGGCGGTCGATCAGTCCTGCTGTCGGTTCTCAAGAACGGGAGCGCGTCTACGCTATCCATCGTGTCGGGTGTGCGTGAGAAGCTCGATCAGATGCGTGCGGCGCTGCCTGAACAACTGGCTGTCACACCCATTAACGATCAGTCGATATTTGTGAGAGCGGCCGTAACAGGCGTTGCGGTAGAGGGCGTCATCGCAGCGGCGCTTACCAGTCTCATGATCCTGCTGTTCCTGGGCAGTTGGCGACCCACACTGATCATTGCCACATCGATCCCGCTCTCGATCATGGGCGCCATTTTAGGGCTCGCTGCGATCGGCGAAACGCTGAACCTGATGACGCTGGGCGGGCTCGCCCTGGCGGTCGGGATTCTGGTGGATGACGCTACGGTCACCATCGAAAACATCAACTGGCATCTGGAGCAGGGTAAGGATGTTGAGACGGCCATCATGGATGGCGCCCGTCAGATCGTGACACCCGCCTTTGTGTCGCTGCTGTGTATCTGCATTGTGTTCGTACCGATGTTCTTTTTAGAAGGCGTGGCGCGCTACCTGTTTGTACCGATGGCGCTCGCTGTGATCTTCGCCATGGTGTCCTCGTTCATCCTGTCGCGGACCCTGGTCAACACAATGGCCAAGTACCTGCTGAAGGCGCATGACGTTCACCCCCATGGCGCGCTGCTCGCACGCACGCCAAGCCGAAATCCGCTGGTGTGGTTCCAGCGCGGCTTTGAGCGGCGCTTCGAACGCTTTCGGCTCAGTTACCAGTCACTGCTTAGCTGGGCGCTAGACCACCGAAAGACATTTGTCGCGGTGTTCATGGCAGGGGTGATCGCATCGTTCGGACTGGTGCCGCACCTGGGCACCAACTTTTTCCCGTCTGTCGATAACGGCCAGATCCTGCTGCACGCGCGCGTCCCCGTAGGAACCCGGGTCGAAGAGACTGCCGTCAGATTTGCCCGCATCGGCCAGGTGATTCGGCAGGTGATTCCGCCCGAGGAAATCGAGGCGATGGTCGATATCATTGGCCTGCCCCCGTCAAGCATCAATCTCGCATACAACAACACGGGCGTCATCGGCACTCAGGACGGCGACATTCAGATCGCTCTTAAGAAAGGCCACAAGCCAGTCGCTGATTACATGCGCGAACTTCGGCAGGTCTTGCCTCGCGAGTTCCCTGATACGGTGTTCTCGTTTCCGCCGGCCGATATCGTGAGCCAGATTCTTAACTTCGGCGCACCGGCGCCCATCGACATCCAGATTCGTGGCCTGAATCTCGAAGCCAACTTTGCGTACGCGGAAAAGCTGCTGAAGGAGCTGCGCAAGATTCCAGGCGTGGCCGATGCGCGCATCCAGCAGTCGCGCAAAGCGCCTGTCTTCAATGTTGAGGTCGATAGAACCCGCATCCAGGAATTTGGGATGAGCGCACGCGACATCACCAACAGCATGGTGGTGAATCTTGCAGGCAGCAGCCAGGTGGCACCCACGTTCTGGTTAAACCCTGCCAACAGCATCATTTACCCCATCGTGATGCAAACGCCGCAATATCAGCTCGACTCGCTGGCAGCCATTGAGAACCTGCCGCTCACACCAGCGAGTTCAGCGCCGGGCAGCTCACCGCAGGTGTTGGGGGGCCTCGCCAGTTTCCAGCGCAGTTCAGCCAACGCGGTGGTCAGTCAGTATGAGTTGCAGACGCTGGTTCAGGTCAACGCGACGACCCAGGATCGCGACCTTGGCGCGGTCGCTCGCGATGTGCGTAAGCTGATCGCTGACACGGCGGGCGAGGTGCCGCGTGGTTCACGTGTCGTGCTGATCGGTCAGGTGCGCACTATGGAGCAGGCATTTAGCGGATTGCTTTACGGACTACTTGGCGCGATCTGCCTGATCTACTTCCTGATCGTTGTGAACTTCCAGTCGTGGAAGGACCCGTTTGTCATCATCACCGCCCTGCCCGCCGCACTCGCGGGCATCGTCTGGATGCTGTTTGCCACCCACACCACCCTATCGGTCCCTGCACTCACCGGGGCGATCATGTGCATGGGTGTCGCCACCGCCAACAGTGTGCTGGTCATCAGCTTCGCTCGTGAACGCCTGGCGCAGGGCCTCAGCGCCATCGACGCCGCGCTTGAAGCCGGTTTCGTGCGCTTCCGCCCTGTGCTCATGACCGCGCTCGCAATGATCATTGGCATGCTGCCACTCGCCCTGGGTGTGGGCGAAGGCGGCGAGCAGAATGCGCCCTTGGGCCGCGCCGTTATCGGCGGTCTGCTCTTTGCCACCGTAGCTACGCTAGTCTTTGTTCCCGTTGTGTTCGCCATGATGCACATGCGCGACCGAAAACCCGCCGCCCCCGTCAATTCTGCAGGAGAACCTTATGTCGCTGCCGCTTGAGAAGCTACCGCCCAAGCCGGTGTCCGGGCTGAAGCTGACCATCGGGATGCTACTGATTGGCGTCCTCGCAGGCGGCACAGCTTTCTGGGGCATCTCCGCTCGGGCCACCAATGTTGAACGCCTTAACGCACGCGCGCAGGAGGCTGCGGTTCCCACCGTACTGGTCGTGAACCCGACCAAGCAAGCCGATAGTCTGCTCAAGTTTGAGTTGCCCGGCCGAGTCGAGCCGTTCACCCGCGCGCCCATTTATTCGCGCATCGCCGGCTACCTTAAATCCTGGAAGGTCGATATTGGCGCGGTCGTTAAAGCGGGCCAACTGCTGGCCGAAATCGAAACGCCCGAGTTAGATCAACAGATTGCACAAGCGCAGGCAGAGCTGGCCAGTGTTCAGGCCAACGCGGCTTTGTCGCGCGCCACCGCCGAGCGCTGGCAATCGCTGCGCGATCAGGGGTTTGTGTCATCGCAGGCCGTCGAAGAGCGCCGAGGCGACCTGCAGGTCAAAGAATCGCAGGCGAAGGCCTCTCAGGCCAATCTTGATCGACTGATCGCTCAGAAGCGGTTCTCGCTGATCGTCGCGCCCTTCGATGGCGTGATTACGTCCCGCAGCACCGACGTCGGCGCGCTGGTTGTGGCGGGCGGTGCCGCGAATACCGAGCTGTTTACCTTGTCCGACGTGAGCCGTATCCGCATTTATGTGAACGTACCGCAGAGCCGCGCGCTGTCCATTAAACAAGGTGACCGCGCCAACTTCGTGGTGCCTGAGCACCCTGGTAAGCCTTGGCCCGCCACTGTTCACTCGCTGGCGCAGGCGATTGGTTCTGGTTCGGGCAGCATGTTGGTCCAACTCTCGGCCGACAATGCGTCGTCGCGGATTTTGCCTGGTGGCTTCGCTCGAATCACCTTCGAGCTGCCACGTGATGCATCGCTCTCGGTGCCAGCGGGCGCGATGATTTTTGGCGCTGCCGGCCCACGGGTTGCCGTTGTTGATGCAGAAGACCGTGTGAGGATCCGGCGCGTTACCGTTGCCAAAGACCATGGCAACACGGTCGAGCTTGCTTCAGGCATTCAGGCCGAAGACCGCGTGATCGTCAGCCCGCCGGACGGCATCGTTGAAGGGGATCGCGTCCGCATCCGTACGGCCTCGGCACCACCGTCAGGCGGCGCCGCTCGGCGCAGCAATTAACCTCGAGCGCGACTCGGGATAGCGGACATCAGCACCGGGCTGGCGCTTGACACGCACGCCCTTGGTGCGAGCCTGGCTTGTGTGCTTTGTTTTCAAACCCGTTTGATCGTCATTCCAGACTTCGCTGCAGCTGCGGCGCCCACACCAGTCAGACCGAGCACGACGCTGAGCAACTGAGCGCCGAGGCGCTGGGTTCGCGCGCGGTGGAGCAGGCGGTCGTGCGGGCAATGTTTCCCGACGACCGCATCCGGCGAGCATTCCTGTCTGCAGTGGGCACTCCCACTGCGGTCGCGGCAATCTCTTCTCTCTTCCCGTTAGCCGCGGCGAAGGACGCGTTTGCGCAGGCTACAGGCACACCAGAGAAACGTGACCTCAAGGTGGGGTTCATCCCGATTACCTGCGCCACGCCAATCATCATGGCGCATCCGATGGGTTTCTACTCGAAGCAGGGGCTCAACGTTGAGGTGATCAAAACCGCCGGCTGGGCGGTGATCCGCGACAAAACCCTTAACAAGGAGTACGACGCAGCGCACATGCTGTCGCCGATGCCCATCGCAATCTCCCTGGGCCTCGGCGCAGCGCCACAGCCGTACGCAATGCCGGCGGTTGAGAATATCAACGGTCAGGCAATCACGCTGGCGATCAAACACAAAGACAAGCGCGATCCAAAGCAGTGGAAGGGTTTCCGCTTTGCGGTGCCCTTCGACTACTCCATGCATAACTATCTGCTTCGCTATTACCTGGCCGAAGCTGGGCTGGACCCTGATCGCGATGTGCAGATTCGATCAGTGCCCCCACCCGAGATGGTGGCCAACATGCGTGCCGACAATATCGACGGATTCCTCGCGCCCGACCCGGTGAACCAGCGCGCTGTATATGACGGCGTCGGCTTTATTCATATGTTGTCGAAAGAGCTCTGGGACGGCCATCCGTGTTGCGCGTTCGCGGCGAGCAAACAGTTCATCACATCCATGCCGAATACCTACGGTGCGCTGCTGCGCGCCATTATTGAAGCGACCGCCTACGCGTCCAAACCCGAAAACCGCAAGGAGATCGCAGCTGCTATCGCACCCGCCAATTATCTGAACCAACCCGTGACCGTTGTCGAACAGGTGCTGACTGGCACCTACGCCGATGGCCTGGGCGGTGTGAAGAAGGTTCCCGACCGAATCAGTTTCGACCCATTTCCTTGGGAATCTTTTGCGGTGTGGATCCTGACGCAAATGCAGCGCTGGGGCCAGCTAAAGGGCGAGGTCGATTACCAGAAGGTTGCTCAAGAGGTGTTCCTTGCCACCGATGCGCGACGCCTGATGCGGCAGGCTGGCCTGACCCCACCCGAGCGCAACTCTCGCGGCTTCTCGGTGATGGGTAAGCCCTTCGATCCACAGCGGCCCAAGGAGTACCTGGAGAGCTTTGCGATCAGGCGGCCGGCATGACGCAGCTGGCTCCAGAGCGGCTGCGCGCCCTCATTGTCACGCTACTTATCCTCGTTTGCTTTATTGGGGCGTGGCACATCGCCACCACCCCCTCGACCGGAACGGTCAAAGTTGATGAGGAGTACGCGAAGCTTGTGGGCGCTGCCGCGGCAACCGGGCAGAAGTCGGCGTTTCCGACGCCACTTGATTTCGCGCGTACGGTGGGTGGGCATCTCGCCAACCCGTTTTACGACAATGGCCCCAATGACAAAGGACTGGGCATCCAGCTTGCGTACTCGATCGCACGAGTGCTCGCGGGGTTCGCGCTTGCAGCACTGGTCGCCATTCCGCTCGGCTTTGTCATTGGCATGTCGCGCGTTCTGTACGCGGCGCTGGATCCTTTCATTCAGGTGCTCAAGCCCATCTCGCCGCTTGCCTGGATGCCTCTGGCCCTGTTCACCTTGAAGGACTCAAGCGTCTCGGCGATTTTCGTCATTTTTGTCTGCTCGATCTGGCCGATGCTGATTAACACCGCATTTGGTGTGGCATCGGTGCGGCGTGAATGGCTCGATGTATCCCGGACGCTTGAAGTCGGGGCGCTGCGTAAAGCCTTTCTGGTCATTCTTCCGGCAGCTGCCCCAACCATCATGACCGGTATGCGAATCTCGATTGGCATCGCATGGCTGGTGATTGTGGCAGCAGAGATGCTGGTCGGAGGGACCGGAATCGGCTACTTCGTCTGGAACGAGTGGAACAACCTGTCGATCACCAACATCCTGACAGCGATTCTGTTGATTGGCCTTGTGGGCATGCTGCTAGACCTGGGGTTCGCTCGCCTGCAGCGGCTCGTCACTTACCGCGACTGAGAGCATGACTGAGCATGGACATGAGTGAATCCGAGCGTATCGGCACCGAGCTAGTCAACACACCAGCACGTGCATTCCTGAGGGTAGAAGGCCTGAAAAAGGCGTTTCCTGCCGCAAACGGAAAAGGCGATACGGTGATCTTCGATGACGTGAATTTCGAGATCGATCGCGGCGAGTTTGTCTGCATCATTGGCCATTCGGGCTGCGGCAAAACCACCATCCTCAACGTGCTTGCAGGACTCGAACAGCCCACATCGGGTCATGCCTTCATAGACGGCCGATCGATTGAGGGACCCAGCCTTGATCGGGGCGTCGTCTTTCAATCGCACGCGCTGATGCCATGGATGTCAGTGCGGGGCAATATCGCCTTCGCGGTTCGCTCTCGCTACCCTGAATGGTCACGAGCCCAGGTTGATACGCATGTGCAGCGGTTCATCGACATGGTTCATCTGGGCGGCTCGGAATCTAAGAGGCCTGCGCAGCTGTCCGGTGGTATGAAGCAGCGGGTTGGTATTGCCCGCGCATTCTCCATTCAGCCGAAGATGCTTCTGCTTGACGAACCCTTTGGTGCACTGGATGCGCTGACCCGCGGCAGCATTCAGGACGAACTGGTGGGGATCGTTCGCGAAACCCGGCAGACGGTATTCATGATCACCCACGATGTCGACGAAGCGATCCTGCTCGCCGACCGCATCTTCTTAATGAGTAACGGCCCAGGCGCGGTCATCGCTGAAATCATCGAGAACCCGTTACCGCGCAGCCGGACTCGCGCAACACTGCATCGCGAAGGCGCCTACTACGCAGTCAGGAACCATCTGATCGATTTTCTGGTGAATCGTTCATCAGGCTACGCAGCTCGTGCTCAAGGCGGCAAATGGACCCCTGTTCGCGTGCGTCCTGGCGACCCTTCGCCAACGCTTTGACGAACCTGTTTCTTCTCCCCCCTCAGTCAACCCTAAGGAAAGCCACGATGGCAGCAAGCAAGACTCCCGCAAAGAAATGGTCTGGCCCGAAACCCATGACGCGCGAGGACGTGACCGATCTGATCTATTCCTTCAAGGTGCAAAAGGGTATCAAGTGGGCTGATGTTGCGAAAAAGGTTGGACACTCTAAAGAGTGGGTCACCGCGGCCTGCCTTGGGCAGATGACCCTCACCGCGGATCAGGCGAAAGCGATCGCCAAGCAGTTCGACCTGCCTTCCGATGCGATCGCGCTGCTCCAAACCGTACCTTACAAAGGGTCGTTGCGAACCGCCGTTCCGACCGATCCGCTGATCTATCGCTGGTATGAAATCGTCAACGTGTATGGCACGACGATCAAAGAGCTGATCCACGAAGAATTTGGCGACGGCATCATGAGCGCCATTGATTTCTCGATGGACATCACCCGTGAGCCTGATCCAAAAGGCGACCGGGTGAACGTCGTGCTGTCAGGAAAATTCCTGCCGTACAAAACCTACTGAGCTCAATCCACCTTGACGCCTGCATCGCGCACGACTTTGCCCCACTTGGCCACCTCGCCTGAAATGTAGGTGCGAAGCGCTGCGCGATCCAGCGGCTGCGGTGTCAGCGACTGTTTGGCGAATTTCTCGACAATGTCGGGCGTCTGCAGCGCACGGTTGAACTCGTCGTTCAGGCGCTGTAAGACGGCTTGGGGTGTGCCCGCTGGCGCGAACACAGCAAACCAGGTGCTTGCCTCAAAGCCGGGATAGCCCGATTCGGCAACCGTTGGCACGTCGGGAAGCACGGGGCTACGCTGCAGTGACATCACTGCGATCGGACGCACCTTCCCGCTTTTGGCGTGCGGAACAACCGGTGGCATCGAGGTGCTACCCACCGGCACCGCGCCTCCGATCACCGCGACCGACGCGGCGGCGGGCTGATGCGGTACGTGGACGATGTCGACGCCAGCAAGGCTGCGAAACAACAACTCAGCCCCCAGGTGCGTCGTGGTGCCATTGCCTGATGAGGCGTACGACAATGGCGTGGTGCGCGCGAGAGCGATCAGCTCTGCCAGCGTGTTGGCTTTGACCGACGGATTCACAAAGAGCAGGTTCGGCGTCACGCCAGCCATTGCCACCGGCTCAAAGTCTTTCATCAGGTCGTAGCCTGCGTTTCGGAACAGAGACGGGTTCACCGACACCGCAACACTATGAAACAGGAGTGTATGCCCATCGGGCGTTGCCGCCTTAACCTGCTGCGTCGCGATATTGCCCCCTGCACCAGGCTTGTTCTCGACAACAATCGGTTGCCCTAGCGCCGCCCCCATTGGTTCGGCAAGCATCCGCGCAATGATGTCAGTGGATGCGCCCGGCGCAAACGCTACGGTGACGCGAACGGGTTTCTCGGGGAATGCAGCCCAGGCAGGCTGTGCGCATGCCACCCCCATGATCAGACACAGTGCACCGAGAGTTCTCATAGCTCAGGTCTCCTGATTGAAATGTTTGCGGCGCGCATCTAAACGGGCGCGCGCCTGCGCCAGTACTTCATCGGTATGTTCGCCTTTGAGCGGCGCCTGGCTGCGCACTCGCGCGGGCGAAGCGGAGAAGCGCACCGGAAAGCGAGCCTGCCGAAGGAGCCCCTCCGTGGGATGCTCAACATCGGTAAACAGGCCGACCGCATTCAGGTGCGGGTCGTCATAGAGGTCGTCGAGCGAATTGACCTTGCTGCAGGGGATGTCTGCCTGACGTAGCGCGACAAGCCATTCGTCAGTGGTTCGAGTCGCTATCGTATCGGCCAGATATTGGCCGCAGACCTCGGCGTGAGCTGTTCTTGCCTGGAGATCGGAAAACCGCGAATCCGACTCAACCAGCCCGGGGGATCCCGCCACCACTGAAAAGGCTCGCCAGTGAGCGTCGGTATACACCACCACCGCGAGCCAGCCATCGAGCGTTCGGTAGGGCCCGCGGTGTCGCGACATCAGACGTCCATAGCCCGGGGGCCCAATCGGTGGAACGAACGCGCGGCCGCCCGCATGATCGCCCAATACAAACTGCGCCATCGTCTCGAACATCGGCACTTCAATGCTCTGGCCCTCGCCTGTTCGCTGCCGATGGTGCAGCGCGGCGGTAATTGAGAGCGCCAGATACAGCCCGACAATTCGATCACACATATTGACCGGCGCGTAGCGTGGCTTCCCATCAATCGCCAGGAACAGGCCCGAGATACCGCTTGCTGCCTGAGTCAGGTCGTCATACACCGGCAGACCACTCGAAGGGCCTCCCTCGCCGTAACCCACTGCGCTGACATGAACAATGCCCGGATTGACTTCGCGCACAGCGTCATAGTGAAGACCGAGCCGACGAACTGCCTGGGGTCGCACATTGCTCACCATAACGTCGCAATCCGCAGCCAGAATAAGCGCCGCGTCGCGCCCTTCTGGCGTCTTCAGGTCGAGACAGACACTACGCTTATTGCGATTGGCCTGAAGGAATAACGGCCCCATACCCGCGTGGCGAAACGGACCCACCCGCCGCATGGAATCACCTTCGGGGGCCTCTATCTTGATGATGTCCGCGCCCAGGTCCCCGAGGATCTGTGTGGCGGTGGGGCCCATGACCACCGTGGTCAGATCAAGGACGCGTACGCCATGCAGGGGACCGACCGGATGGGTGGCTGACATTTGACGGCCAGCCGTCGTCAGTCAGCTGCCGCCACCCAGGTTTTACGTGCTGGGCTCTTGACCTCAATCTGAATACAGTCCTCGAGCGCTTCGCTGAAATGCGGCACGCCGCGCGGATGAATCCATGAATCGCCCGCCTCAGCGATAAATTCTTCGCCGCCAATCACCAGCCGCATCCGCCCCTTGAGCAGATAAGCCACCGACTCATGGTCATCGTGCTGGTGAAGCGGATCCTGCATCCCCTTTGCCTTGAAGGCCTCCAGAAGCAGCATGTCAGAACCCACCAGCAGCGCTTTGACTGTGAGCTTACCCGGCTCCTCGACAACGCCCTCCACGGCGGCAATCCGTTCGGCGACCACCGACGCTCCCTGACGGAAAAACACGCCCGAGGGCTTCATCATCCGACTGTCACCTTGGGGTTTCATCGCACTCTCCTTGTTAGTCGCGCGGAGTCTATGTCCCGGGCACTCAACGGGTCAAGGGTGCGTCCCGATCGCTCGTACATGGCGCTGCGATAATAGCGGGCTGCTCCTTTGAGCGCCCCGCCTTTTCCATGGAGCCCTCACCTTGCTGACCCGCTACCTTGCAGAACGAGATCAGAAGCTTCGTATCGAACCGGTCGATGAGCAACTGGTTCGGTTTGTCAGCACGCTCACCGACACCTTTCGCACCGCGGAGGGTGATGATCTGATCCATTCGCTCAAGCTCGAGGGTACCTTGTCGCTGCCCGATCTCGTGATTCGGTCGATTCACGCAAGCTCACAGGCGCAGCCCTTCGAGAGCTGCGCTGCAAGCGTTGAGCCGGTGCAGCGCCTGACCGGGCTCAAAATCGGACCTGGCTTTCGGAATCAGGTCGTCGAGCTGATCGGCGGCACGAAGGGCTGCTCTCACTTTCTCACCATGGCGCTCGATCTCGCCGCCTCGCACACGCTTGCAACCTATCTTCAAATGGAATCGCGCGCCCCGCGGCGGACACTAGGCGTCAATGATGGGCGATGGATTGCGGTTGGGCTGGACATTGAACCGCGCCTGGAGAACGCCTGCATCGGACTCCGGTCAGACGCTCCCATGATGCAACTGGCCCGTGGACACCATCCCGCACAGGGCGCTGGATCGGCGTCCCCGCCGGGCGTAGACTTGCGCGAATCCTCAACCCAGCTTCCCCTTTCAGCCGACCCATCATGACGCCTTCCCAGCCCCCCGCGCAGAGCGCCCCCGCCGCTCGTTCAGGCCGACCGGTCATCATCACCTGTGCCGTCACTGGCTCCATCCACACGCCCTCGATGTCGCCTTATCTGCCGGTGACTGCCGAGCAGATCGCCACCGCGGCAATCGAAGCAGCCGAGGCAGGCGCAGCCATCGTTCACCTGCATGCACGCGACCCCAAGGACGGAAGACCCGACCAGCGCCCCGCCAGCTTTGAACCGTTCCTGAAAGAGATTCACGCCCGCTCCAACGTGGTGATCAATATCACCACGGGCGGTGCAGCCACCATGACGGTTGATGAGCGACTGCAGCCCTGCGCGATATTCAAGCCCGAGGTGGCCTCGCTCAATATGGGCTCGATGAACTTCGGCCTATACCCCATGCTCGCTCGATACAAAACCTTCCAGCACGACTGGGAGCGCCCGTATCTGGAAGGCTCTGACGACCGAATTTTCAAAAACACTTTCCGTGATATTGAAAAGATTCTTCGAACGTGTGCCGACAATGGCACACGCTTCGAGATCGAGTGCTACGACATTGGTCACCTGTACACGCTCGCCCATTTCGTTGATCGCGGGCTGGTCAAGCCGCCATTCTTCGTTCAATCGGTATTCGGTATTCTGGGCGGCATCGGCCCGCACCCAGAAGATGTCGCACACATGCGCCGTACCGCCGATCGGCTGTTCGGCAACAACTACTTGTGGAGCGTTCTGGGTGCCGGCAAGTCACAGATGGCGATCGCCGCGCAGTCGCTGACGCTGGGCGGAAACGTTCGCGTCGGGCTCGAGGACTCCCTATGGCTAGGGCCTGGTCAACTGGCGCTCAAGAATGCCGAACAGGTAACGCGCGCACGCCAACTGATTGAAGGGTTAGGCCTGGCAGTGGCGACACCTGACGACGCCCGTCGTATGCTTCAGCTGAAGGGCAAGTCGAGCGTTGCAATCTGAGCGCAGAGGCCCCATGGCCGGCTGGCCACGGGGCTCTGTGGGCGCAATCAGGACTTACCGTGTTTAGCGATCAGCGCCTTGGCGGTTTCGAGCAGTTTCTTCCCGTCTACCCCCCGCTTGCTGATGTCAGCTACCCACTCATCATCCACCTGGCTTGAGCGCTTGACGAACTCGGCGGTATCCGCGGGTGTGATCTGATAGATGGTATTGCCCCGGTCAGACGCCGACTTTCGACCAGGCACATCGTTTTCCTGCTGAGTACGCCCCAGCCAGGCCGATGTGTTGATGCCTGAATTGTCGTCGATGACTTTCTTGAGATCGGGCGGCAGTGACTGATACTTGGCAGGGTTCATCGCCATGACGAATGTTGCGGTGTACAACGCTGGAGCGTTCGACGGGAACTCGCTGTGAAATTTGGTCAGCTCATGCACCCGAACCGAGGGCACGACCTCCCAGGGAATCGCACAGCCATTGATCGTACCCTTGCTCAGCGCATCGGGAATCGCCGGTAGCGGCATTCCAACCGGCGTCGCGCCCAGCGAGGCCAGCAGCTTCGTGATCTGCCGGGTGGCGCCCCGAATCTTGAGACCCCGCAAGTCAGCGGGCGTACGAATCAGTTTCTCGGTCGTGTGAAACATGCCTGGCCCGTGCACATGCAGTGCAAGCAGATGGACCTCTTTGAACTCATCTGGCGTCATGGTCTGGACGTACTCCCAGTACGCCTTCGACGTGGCCTCTGCGTTGTTCATCATGAAGGGCAGCTCGAACACTTCGACGCGCGGAAAGCGCCCAGCCGTCCAGCCGGGAAGGGTCCACACCACGTCAACGACACCATCGCGCACCTGGTCATACAGTTGTCCGGGCGCCCCCCCTAACTGCATAGCCGGGTAGGCCTCAAACTTGATTCGCCCGCCCGACTCTTTCTCAACCTTGGCCATCCAAGCCTTGTGCATGGTGAGAAATACCGCCGACTGGGGCGCCATAAAGGTATGAAACTTCAGGGTGATCGGCTGTTGCGCGCGAACATGGACCGCAGGCGCCCCCAAAATGAGCGTTGCGGTGGAAGCTTTGAGAATAGAACGGCGGTCAGTCATTGGAATGTCTCCTTGTTATCAGCCTACGAATTTCACCAGCCATAGCGATAGGCCAGGAAAGAACAGAAGCAGCAGCGTGCGAATCACATCGCTTGCGAGAAAGGGCATCACGCCCCGGTAGCTTTCGCCGATGGGCACGGGCGATCCGCGTCCTTTGATGATGCCATTGACCACGTAAACATTGAGCCCCACCGGTGGCGCCAACAGTCCAAACCCCACCGTCATGAGCACCATGATTCCAAACCAGATCGCTGTGTGCTCGCGGCTGAGGCCGAAATCAAGGCTGGTAATCAGGGGAAAGAAGATCGGAATGGTGAGCAGAATCATGGACAACTCATCCATCACCGCACCAAGCACTACATAAAACAGCAAGATCGCGGCGACGACGGCAACCGGTGAGAGCCCCCACGCTCCAACCACCTGCGCAAGCTGGGCGGGTACCTGCGTAAGCGCCAGCGCGGCGTTCATGAGATCGGCTCCCAGGAAGATTAGGAAGATCATCGCAGCGCTTTCCGCGGTCTGATAAAAGCATTCGGCAAACTGACGAAGCGTCATCTCGCCCCGTGCAACGGCTGCAATGAACGTTGCAAAGGCTCCCACCGCTGCGCCCTCGGTCGGGGTGAACACACCTCCGTAGATGCCACCAAACACGATTACGAAAATACAGGCGATGGGCCCGATTCCTCGCAAAGCGCCCAACAGATCAACTTTGGCAACCCGGTCATCGGCGGGCGCTTGTCCGGGCACCAGGCGAACGTAGAGCGCGATTGCCAGCATGTATCCGCCCATGGCGATGAGACCCGGGATCATCGCGGCGGCAAACAGCTTGGCAATGTTCTGCTCGGTCAGAATCGCGTAGATCACCAACGGGACCGAGGGCGGAATCAAAATACCTAGCGTACCGCCCGCGGCCAGTGTGCCGGTGGCCAGCCGCCCTGAATACCCGTGGCGCCGCATCTCATCGTAGGCCACGTTCGTGATGGTGGCCGCAGTCGCTACCGATGAGCCGCAGATGGCGCCGAACGCAGCGCTGGCGAGCACAGCGCCCATTGCCAGCCCGCCGCGCAACCGTCCCATGACGCCCGCTGCGAACTCGAAGAGTGCTTTACTGATTCCACCCTGCGTCGCGAAATGCCCCATCAGGATGAACAGAGGAATGACCGACAGGTCGTAACTTGCGAACCGCGAAAACGCCTGACTGTTCAGGAAATTCGCCATCGGCAACCAGCCTGACTGCATCACATAGCCGAAACCACCAGCGATAAACATCGACACGGCGATGGGTACGCGAGCCGCCATCAACACCAACATGACCGCGAAAATCGTGATCGCCAGCGCAATCGGAGTCATCGACGATTCCCTGGCTGATCCTCGGCTGACGCGTCAAGATCGCCCTGATCGAACCCAAGCAATGCCTGTGCAAAGCCGATGATCGCGGTCAGCCCCAGCGCTGGCACCATCAGCGAATACACGATCCATTCAGGGAACCCCATCATCATCGAGCCCGACCCAGTGTTCCAGGCATTCAGGCCTCCGAGCGCCGACCGCCAGGTCATCAAGCCCATCACCAGCGCCACTAGCAAAGCACCCAGACGGTCCAACCGCTCACGCACGCGCGGCGACGCTCGGGTCGTGAAAAAATCAACGATGATGTTTCCGCGCCTGAATTGGCACCAGGGCATAAACAACGCGATGGCTGCGCCGGCCGCAAACCCAGCCAGCTCAAAATCGCCATTGATCGCGGCGCCAAAGAGGCTGCGGCCAAGCACGCTGCTCACCGTCAGACCGGTAATGCCAACCAGAATCGCACCGGCGAGAATCGCGCAGAGCCTGGCAAGCAGCGCGAGGACTTTCATGCTGCTATAGGTCAGAGGGTGAGCGTGCCAACGCTTGCGCCGCCGCAAACGTAAAGCGTCTGCCCGGTGACAAAGCCAGCGCCGTCATCGGTAAAGAACTCGACTGCGCGGGCAATATCGTCGGCTTCCCCCAGGCGCTTTACAGGAATGGATGCGGCTATCGCTGCCTCGCGCGCGCTGCCAGGCTCTACCACCGCATGAAACATGTCGGTTCGAATAGGGCCTGGCGCGATAGCATTCACGGTGATGCCATCGGCTGCGAGTTCGAGCGCCCAGGTACGAGTGAGCCCCAACAGCGCCGCTTTAGTAGCCGAATAATGGGTTCGGCCTGGTAAGCCCAGAGCCGCTCGTGATGAGATCAGCACGATACGTCCATGCCGACGCGCGCGCATCGCGGGTAGCGCCGCCTGCGCAAGCGTGATCGCGGCGCCAACGTGCAATTCAGTCAGTTCATCGAACTGCTCAACGCGCGCGTTCTCAAGGCGCGCTTCACGAACGACGCCCGCGTTGTGAACAAAGAGCCCGACGTCGCCCCGAGCGACCACCTTGGCAGCGAGCTGCGCGGTGGCCTCACGGGAACTCAAATCGACGACGCAGCTTTCGAGCTGGGGATGGTCGATTGGGCAGGGCGCAAGCGCCGCAGACACCACCGCGTGTCCCCGAGCGAGTAATCGGCGAACCACCTCCAGACCTATGCCAGTGCTGCCACCGGTGACCAGTGCGGCGGGGCGACCCGGGCTCATCGCGACTCCTCAACAAGCGCCAGCACACGCAGCGGACTTCCGCTCCCGTTCTGGATCTTGAGCGGCGCGCTGAGGATGACGGCGCCAGTGGGTGGCAGCTGATCGAGGTTACACAGGCACTGCAGACCATATCGACCGGTCCCGTGCATCAGGTAGTGACAGGGGTATGGCGGGCGCAGATGAAAGCCTTGCCCCGCATCGGTGCCGATCGCCTCCGACCCAAAGCCCAGAACGTCTCGCTGCTCGATCATGAAACGCACGGCTTCAGCACTAGGACCGGGCGTGTGCTGACCCGTTTCATCATAGTTCTGATAGGCCGCAGGATCGCGGCGCTTGGACCAGTCGGTTCGCATCAATAGCCAGGCGCCAGCAGGAATTCGGCCATGCTGCTTCTCAAAGCGCTCAATGTCTTCGACCGAGAGCAGATAGTCAGGATCCTGCGCGACCTGCTCATGGCAGTCGATGACCACCGCCGGAGCTACAAAATCGGTAACGGGCACGGTATCGACCGAGTTGTTAGCAAGCTCGCGGCCCGAGATCCAGTGAATCGGCGCATCGAAATGGGTGCCGGTGTGCTCGCCGCATGAAAAATTGTTCCAGTACCAACCCGGGCCCCGCTCGTCATAGCGTGAAATCTCTTCGATGCGGAAGGGCCAGCACTGCCCCATTTCAGGCGGGAGCGAAATCTGAGGAAACTCGGGTGACAGCGTTTGCGTGAGGTCGATCACCCTTACTTTCGTGCTGGCCAGAGCCGCTACCAGCGCCGCGAGAACGCCCTGCCCCGGTTTGTTTGCACCACTCATGGCTGAGCACCTCCAAGAGCCAATTCGCGCTCAAGCACCTTGGGATTCTCGCGCCAGCGCTCCAGCCACTCCTGTGCCACCTCGCCCGGGTACACGTCTTCCACACCATCGCGCAGGGCCTTCACGATGGCCGATGCGACGGCCGCAGGCGCGAGCTTCGGAGGCGGCAAGGTCTGATTCCACTCATCGTCTATGGGTCCGGGAAACAGGTTAATGACACGGATACCCGCCTGCCGCATTTCGGCTCTCAGGCACTGCGCAAGCGACAACGCCGCCGCTTTCGAAGCTGAAAAGGTGCCGTGCGGCGGGAAATTGCTGAGCGCATAAATCGATAACAAGTTAACCCAGGCGCAGGCACTGGTGGGTCCGTCGGCTGCACGCGCCTTCAGGGCGCCACCGAAGGCCTGGCTGAGACGCAACAAACCGAAGTAATTCACTTCCATTTCTTCACGCGCCGAGTCGGTACCCGGACGCGACGCAATGCCGAAGGTGCGGTGCACCTCGGCGTTATTCACCACGATATCAACCTTGCCCCCCAACTCGCCGCCCAGGGTCTGAACCGACCTGCTGTCAGTGACGTCGAGCGGCACCGCAGTCACTTGCGGCAAGGCGAGCAGCTCGTCGAAGCCCGGCGGCTTCTTCCAGGGTTCTGCCACGCCTACCCACACAATGTCGGCGCCAGCCTTCACCATGGCGCGAGCTACCGCCTGCCCGACCGGACTCTTACCATCGGTCACAAGCACCTTGCGGAATTTAGGATCGCTGGTCATGTCACGCAGCACGGAATCATCAGCCATATGGGGAACCTCCTGCTCGGGAAAGCCGATCAGCACAGCCTGCCCGGACCGGTCGAGTCGGGCCCCAACCCGCACGCGGGAGGGGGCGTCACCGACGTCGCCGTGAAGATGAACGATCAGCGTCGGGCCGGCATCCAGCTTCACCATGCCGATCCGCCAGGGTAATCGTTCGCGGAAATAAAGATCGTTACTGTGCCGCAGGATGGTGACTGCAAGCAGTTCCCCTTCCCCGGTCTGATCGCGCCAAGGCAGCTCGGGCGACAGACACCCGGCGCACGCCTCGCGTGGCGGATACTGAACGGCCGCGCAACGCTTGCACACCTGAAGCATCAGTCGCCCTTCGGCGGCTGCAGCGGTAAGACCGAGGGCCACCCGGCCGCGCGCCGAGGGCGGAAGATTCATCACACGAGTGCGAAGAATCGGATTCTTGCGCTGAGGGCGCATCATGGGCATAGACATCATGCGCTCCCAAGAAGAACCGCGCCGGTACACAGGCAGCGGTCATAGGTCACCATGCCAAAGCCACTGACGAGCCCCAGCCGAGCCCGTTGCGCCTGGCGATCGCGCGCCTGCCCGGTCAGCTGACGCAGCGTTTCGGTGATCCCGATGAAGCCACCGGCTGCGCCCGCCTGTCCGGCGGACAACTGCCCGCCACCCGTGTTGTTGGGAAAGTCTCCGACACAGCGCAGATCATGCGAGTCAACGAAGTCCGGCGCTTCGCCTTTCGCGCAGAAGCCAAGATCTTCGAACTGGATCAACACGATCACTGGATAGTCATCATAGGTTTGAACGAAGTCGACCTGATCCGGCGACACCCCAGCCTGCGTCCACAGATCATCGCGATCGACGAGCCATCCGCCTCGCTCCATCACCGGATCATCGGCAAATGCGTTATGTCGCTCGATTGCACCGCGCAGAACCGCATAGCGCAACCCCTGCGCCTGAGCACGCGACTCGCTCATGACGAGAAAGGCTTCGCCCCCCGCACAGGGCATCACGCAGTCGTACAGGTGCACAGGATCGGAGATGGCGCGCGCCGCCATGTATTCATCGAGCGACAGCGTTTGTTTGTGGAACACCGCGAGCGGGTTTCGATTCGCATTAAAGCGCTGGCTGACCGCCACCTTGCCAAAATGCTCGCGACGCGCACCGTATTTGCGCATGTAGTGCGCGGTAATCATGGCGAACACCGAATTGGGACCCCCCGCGCCGTATGGATAGCTTGCATCGCGTGCGAAGTAGCTGAATCCGCCCAGCATCATACGAAACGAATCAACATGGTTGGTGTCGCCCGCAACGCAGGCCACCACCTCAGCGTCACCTGACTGCACTGCGCGGGCTGCACGCCTAAGCGCCATCACGCCCGACGCGCCACCGTTTGGAAGGAAGTCGAGCCAGCGCGGCGACACGCCGAGGTGCTGCGTGATGCCCACAGCTGTGTCGGGCCCGAGCGAAAAGCTGCTGACGGTGAGCCCGTCGATCTGATCCTTTGCGATGCCGGATTCACGCACCAGCGCATCGAGCGCCTGACCAATAAACCAGTGCGCACCATGGGTGGAATACCGCCGATACGGCACCGTGACCGGAACCGCTACCGCGACGCCCTCATAAGACTGCCGACGGCGGCTCATGGATCAGGCCTGCCGCTTTTTGAGTGCACGCGTATCGATGCAGCCATCGGATCCGGGTAGTCGCGCGGCCAAAGCCTTCAACTCACCCCGTTGAACCTTTTGCGATGCCGTGAGCGGAAGAGACTCAACAAACGCAACATAACCGGGCGCCTTAAAGTAGGCCAGCCTTTCAAGACACCACTGCACCAGTGTCTCGGCCATGCGCTGACGCGCTGCTGCATCCACGGGCGGGGCGGCAGCGATGACACAAGCAAGCACTTCGTCGCCTCGCACGGGATCAGGCGTGGCAGCCACGGCAACCGCACGAACCAGTGGGTGTTGAAGCAAGACACTCTCCACCTCAACGGCCGCGATGTTCTCACCGCTTCGACGGATCACGTTCTTACGGCGATCGATGAAGTGATAGAGCCCCTGGGCATCGCGTGAGACCACATCGCCGGTGTGAAACCAACCACCGGCCCAGGCCTCATCGGTGGCCTGCGAATCTTTCAGATAACCAGAGTAGAAGCCGTCGCGAGGGTCAGGGCCGCGGTGCCGCACCAGCAGTTCGCCAGGCTCGTCGACTCCCGCATCCAAACCGCTGTCAGCAACGATTCGTACCTCGACATCAGGGTTGTCTGGTCCAAAGCAGTTACTACCCACCGCGCGGGGCTCACGGTTGGCGATCAGTACCGCGCCCGCGCCTGTTTCGGTCATCGACCAGCCCTCGATCAGCGGAAACCCAAAGCGCTTCTCAAAGGGCTCATGCAGACTGCGATTGACGCCCGCGCCAAAGCCGAAACGTACCGAGTGCTCGCGGTCGGCGGCGGACTCTGCAGCCTTCATCAGCATCGCGGGCATCACACCCAGGTAGTGAATGACCGTGGCGCCGAATTCACGAACTGCGGGCCACCATCCGTCTGGATGGAAGCGATCCACAAGACTGATGCAGCCGCCTGTGACAATCATGGTCACGACCGAAAATGCCATCGCATTCATGTGATTGACCGGGAGCGGCGTGATCATTCGCTCACAGCCCACACGAAGCGAAACATGCCCATCGAGCTCGGCATACCATTGGGCCGCAAGCAGGTAGTAGCGGTTGCTGAGCATGCACCCCTTGGGCCGCCCCGTGGTACCGGAGGTGTAGAGCAGACCGCACTCGGTGGCAAGGCCGGGACGCGAGTCTTTCAGGGGCGCCTGACTGCGCGATGCGGGGGGCGCATCCTCTGGCCCAATGACGGCGAGCTCACATTTCGCGGCCTGGGCGGCAGACTGGAGCAGCGCGTGCCGCGCCGGCGTTGCAATAGCCAGCTCGATTCCAGAGTGCGCAATGAGATATTCAAGTTCAGCCGAGCGAAGCTCACCGCTGATGGGCACGACCGAAGCACCCAGCCCGTTCAACGCAATCCAGTGCAACAGAAACGCAGGTCGGTTATCGAGCATCAGACCGATGCGGTGGCCATGCCCGTAGCCCGCTGCAACATAGGCCTCGCGCAACCGCTCGACCTGAGTTTGAGCCTGCCGATACGACACCACGCACGGTGACGTTCCGTAGGCGGCAGCCGTACCGCTAAGCATCTGCACGAACGGATGATCGGGCCAGCGCTCGGCCGCCATCTGCAACGCCTGCGCCACTGTATGCGCGGCGCCGCTATCAAGCGGCTCGCCAGGCTGCGCGCAGACCAGTGGTGCATCGCTTACCGTTGAGGAAATCAACATGCGCCTCACATGAAAAGACTGATATTGCCAAATGCGGAATCGCAATTGACCAGATCGATACGTTTAAGCCGAATGCGGATTACACCGTCGACTTCAACCAGGTGATGACTCGCCCAGCCTGCGTACAGCGTCTGCCGGTCGAGGCGGGTTTCAACGTAATGAAACGAGGTTCGCAGCCGATATTCGCGCTTGTCGTGATCGAGGTGTTCAACCCGCGGGGTCTGTAGAAGATGGTGACAACGCGAGCGCGGCTGCTCAGAGTAAGTGCGCGCCCCGGTCAATCGCTCAATGCGAATACGCAGCAGCAGCTTATCCTCGTACATCAGTGAATTGTGCAGCCGCGGATCGGTTTGCCCTGGCGCCGTGGGCATCCAGTAGCGCGCGTCCTCAGTGAACAGATCGAGCCACTCGGTGAATCGCCCTTCATCGAGCAGTTGTGCTTCATCGATCACGAAGTTGATCAGACGCTCAGCCGAAATCGTCATGGTGCGCGCTCCTGGGGCGGGGCCATGAACCGCAGCCAGGCGCGAAACTGGTTGCGCATCTGCGCTTCGCTCGTGCCGCGCACCACCTCTGCACCCGTTACGCCCTCGCCGGCCTGAAACAGCCGCCCGACATTGACCCAGTCGCGGAATCCTGTCTGAAGACCCTGCTGGGCCCGCTCGTAAACCTCGAGATCATCGTGGCCGACAATGGAAGCCGGCGAGTTGATCAACCGGTTATACATGCAGGTTCGCTCGAACAACATGTCGGGCGCTCCGACCAGGCGAAAGGTCCAGCTTTCAACCAGCGTTCTGTCGGCTGCGAGCGGCTTGAATACTCGCAGGGTTTGAATCGGCCCCTTCACCATAATGTTCGGGAAGTAGACGGTGTTGTGGCGCACCTCGCCAAGAATGCGGCGGGTACGCTCCTCACCGTAGGCTGCGACCATCGCTTCATGGTAGCCAGGGATGGGTGAATAGGCCGCGTGAATTGAATCGGACACGCCGGTGTGACCATGCCCGTTGGGCCAGATTCGAATGCCCATGTTGTCAAAGAATTTGTAGGAACTGGCAAACGGCGCGAACTGCTCGACTGCCATCGGCTTGGGCGTGCCCTCAGGCTGCTCGTTCCAGATTCGTACCGTGGTACCCGCCGATGACTCGTGCGCCACCATCGGGTGGCAGGTGTCCGTCTGGTTCTCCGCCAGCATCTTCCAGTTGCACTGATGCATGTAGCGCAGCACGCCGCCCGCCACTTCCAGGCGCCCCGCGGGGGCGCGGTCCACCATATTATCGAGGGTGGAGAGCGACTCGCCAAAGTAGTCGCTGAAGCTTATGCCATCGGCGTTCAGTCGGCAGAACACGAATTCGCGATACACCTCGACTGCGCCCGCCCTGCCCAGTCCCAACCTGGCCTCCGCCGCCTCAAAGCCTGTGCCGTCATAGCCCTCGCGCAGGGGAATGTTCTGCAGCGCGCCGTCGGTGCCGAAAGTCCACGCGTGATAGGGGCAGCGAATGAATTTACCGAGATTGCCAGACCCCTCGCTCACCAGTCGAACACCCTTGTGCGAGCAGCGATTGATCAGTACCGAGATGCCGCCGTCGACGCGGCGAACCATGACAACCGGCTCAGCCCCCACTGTGGTCGTGAAATAGTCGCCCGCGTCGGGCACCTGACTGGCATGACCTACATATACCCAGCTCGCCCGAAACAGCCGCGTCATTTCGAGGCTGAAGATCTCGGGGTCGGTATAAACGGCCCGATGAACCTCGTTATCTCGAATCAGCGCGCGCAGGTCGGCGCCGTTCCATCGCATGGCTAAGTCGCCCATCCTCCCTCCGGCGTTTGCGTCACATCAAATGTAGAACTCTATCGCTGGCAAGGGCTCGGCCGCGTGCATCAGATCGACGCGTTTAAGGACGATCAAGAATCCAGTGCCGGTGCGACGAAGCTGATGATACGCAACGCCCGGGAGGCTCACGGTTCTCCCACCGCGCAACTCGGTGTACACGAACGCTGTGCGCAGTCGATAGCGATTGGCGGCTTCGTTCGCCTCGAGAACCTCGGGTGCCTGTAGCAGGTGGTGGCTGCGCCCCGGGGGTTGCTGAGAGTGGGCATGCGCGCTGCGTAATCGTTCGATGTGTACCCGTCGCAGAAGCCGATCATCGTAAAGGTGCGAAGCCTCACGCAGGGGATCGGTCGCCCCGAGCGACGCAGGCAGCCAGTAGAAGCCGTCGTCCGCAAACATCGCCTCCCATTCATCAAGCTGCATCTCGTCAAGCAGACGCGACTCACGAATGACGAGGGCCTGAAGCGCACGTTCGAGCTCGAGGAGCACCGGGGATGCGGTCATTGCTGCCTGCCTTGCGACCCTGGTGTGCGCTCGGCCATCAAAGACGCCCAGGCCGCGTACTGGTTACGCAGGAGCGCTTCATCGACACCACCGACGTCACGCGGGCCAGGTGGCGGGACACCGCGCGCCTCGCGGTGCAGACTGACCCAGTGGTTCGGCCCCGAGCCCAGACTGCGTTGGATGCGCTCAAACAAGTGCAGATCATCATGTGCAACCAGCGAAAGCGGCGAAAAAACCTGGCGGTTGTAGAGCAACGCGCTTTCTAGCAGCGAATCGGGTGCGCCCTCCGGCTGAAACGCCCAGGCTTCGACGATGGTACGGTCATGCGCGAGCGGACGCAGGACTCGCATCACCTGCGGTGCGCCCTTGAGCGCCATCGTCGGATAGAACACCACGTTCTGTGGCGAGAAGGCCAATACCTTCTCGGCGCGCGCCTCGCCATGCGCATCGCGAAGCGCCTGCCCATAATCGCCTAACGATGTGTACGACGAATGAAGGCTCTGTCGCGTACCCAGCACACTGTGGCCACCTGGCAAAACGCGCGCGCCCATCTGCTCGAAGAAACTGTAGCCTGAGCCGAACGGAAGCAGCTGGCGCATCGCAAGGGGCGGCACGGTGCCCTCAGCCGGCGCCCCCCAAACCGATCGCGCCGACAGCGTTGCCGAGGCGTGGGTCGTCACCGGATGCACCGAATCGTTGATGTTCTCGAGGTAGACCTTCCAATTGGCGCGAAACTCGGTGCGCAGCACCCCTCCGGCAATTTGCAGCCGGCCAACTGGCGACCGATCGGCGATCAGGTCCAACGCCTCGAGCAGTTCACCCATTGATTCCGAGAACGGTCGTCCATCGGACTCTGCTCTTGCAAACACGAACCCGCGGTGAACCGCCACCTCGCCCCAAGGGGATAAACCCCTGGAAGCCACGCTCTGACTAAACGCTGTACCTTCATACCCCTCTTTGAGCGGCATGCCCACCAACGCGCCGTCGGACCCGTATGTCCAGCCATGATAGGGACACCGCAAGACCCGGGCGATTCGGCCTGAGGCAGCGCTGACGACCGGCGCACCTTTATGTGCGCAGCGATTGTGCAGCACTGAAATACCCGCGTCGTCCCTGCGGAGCATCAAAACTGGTGAACCTGCGAGTTCGCAGCTGATGTAGTCGCCTGTTACCGGAATCTGGCTGTCGTGTCCGACAAAAAGCCATGACCGACGGAATAACCGCTGTTGCTCCAGCTCGAAAAGTTGGGGACTAAGGTAAAGATCGCGATGGACCTGATCAGCGCGAACGAGCAGCTCGGGGGAGGTCGTCATTTACCGAGCAAGACAGAGGGAAGCCAGGTTGCAATCGGCGGAAACAACCAGACGAGCCCGATCATCAGCATGCCCATGATGACGTAGGGCATCACCGCAGCGAAGATCTCGGAGGTTGGGATCGAAGCAGGCGCCACGCTTCGCATCGTAAACAGCAGCATCCCGAATGGCGGGGTCAACAACCCCAATTGCATGCAGATCAGGTAGAGCACGCCCCACCAAAGTGGGTCCCATCCGTACAGCACAACGAGTGGCATGAAAAATGGCAGCGTGATGAGCATCATGCTCACCTGGTCGATGAAACAGCCCAGGATGAGCAAAATAACCAGCATGCCTGCCAGGACGCCCAGGGGCGGGATCCCCGCCTCACGCACCAGCGCTACCAGCCCGTTGGTAGCGCCCGAGAATGACAAGATCTGCGAAAACGTGGTGGCGCCCACAATGATGAACAGAATCACGCCGGAAATGGCCGCGGTGCCAGTAAGCGCCTTCGCGAGCGACGCAAACGTGAGAACCCGGTACAGCATCGCAACCAGAACAGTGGCCAACGCGCCGATTGCAGCGCTCTCAGTAGGCGTGGCCCAGCCCGCTGACATCGCGGCAATCACCAGCACAAAGATCAACACTAAGGGCGTCACGTTGATGACGAGTGGCCCCCAACGTGCCCAGCCTTCCGGTTCGTCGCGAGAGAAGGAGGGTGCCAGCGATGGATCGCGTCGTACGCTCAGGAGAATCCAACCCAAAAACATTGCTGCCAGGCAGATGCCGGGCACGACGCCCGCGATCAACAGCCCGGAGATGGAGATGCCTGCCAGGCTACCCAGCAGCACTGTGATTGCCGACGGGGGGATCAGCATATCCACGCCCCCGATCGCCATGATTGGCCCCATCGCCATCCGGGGGTGATAGCCCCGGCGAAGCATCTCGGGCAGCAGCAAGCTACCAAGCAGCGCAGTGGTGGCGATCGTCGATCCTGAGATCGCCGAAAAGACCGTGCCCGCCACGATGGCCACCACGCTCAACCGCGCCGGAACACCTCGGATTGCCCGATCGAAGCCATCGATCGCTCGAATCGCCAGACCGGTGTGAAACAGCACCTCGCCCATCAGGATAAAGAATGGGATTGGGGTGAGCGAGAAATTGGTAACCGATGCCACGCCATTTCGAACTGCCTGCATCAGGCCCGCCTCGCCGCCGAGGAACACCACCGCACCGACAATGTTGATGCCCAGAAATGCGATGCCAGCAGGCAGGCCTGCAAGAAGCAGTACCGTCAGTACACCGAATAACAGCAGCAGCCCTTGCCACCAAATCATGGCTGACCTCGGCCTAACACCCGGTGACCCCGAGCCGCATCGCTCATGCCGCGGCTCCTTGCTCAGACACCAGCCCCTCAGGCCGAAGCACACGCCGACCGCATTCGAGCGCGAGCAGTGCGAAACCGATTGGAAAAGGCACGTAGAGCCACCACTCGGGGAACACGAGCGCCTTCAGAACGACGCTGCCCGCCGCCTTGCTGTCGAGCACGGTCATCGTGCCGTACCAGGTAAGGACAAGACTTACCACCAGACCAAGCGCCGATGCCAGTCGATCAAGCCGGCGCTGGCCTTCCAAAGACAGGATCGCACCCAGCAGGTCGAGCCGAACATGCTGGTTGCGCCACATCAGCCAGGGAGCGGCGGCCAAGGTCGCGAGCGGCAAGGCGTACTCTGTCACCTCATTAATCCAGGGGAGCGACCGGAGCCCCAGGTTTCGGCTTAGAACATCGAAGCACACCAGCACCGTGATCACACCAAAGGTGCTGGCAGCCAGAGCACCACACGCTCGCATCAGCCAGGCATACACGATCTACGTTCCTGCCTCGGCCGCTCAGGGGGCCATCATCTGCCGCAGCTTGGGCCCATGCTGGGGACTGGTTGCAATGACACCAGCCCATCCTGCATCAAGCGACAGCTGCAGAAACTTCTTCGCTTCGGCCTCGGGAAGCCGAATCACCTCGATTCCAGCATCGGCCTGGCGCTTAAGTTCAGCCGGCGCCGCCTTGGTGGACATCTCGGCATTTAGACCCTCGAGCCAGCCCGCCTGTTTCTCTAGAAAACCGCGCTGCGCAGGGGTAAGCGCATTCCAGCTCTTTGCGCTGAAGATCACGCCAAGCTCGATGTTGTAGAAGCCGGGGTCAACTCGAAACTTGGTTTTCTCATGCCAGCCCAGGTCGAAAATACCGAGCAGAGGCCATCCATAGCCATCGACCACACCGCGGTCAAGCGCCGTGTACACCTCACCCGGGGCGACCTGCATCACGGAAGCACCAAGCCGCGTGAAAAACTCACGGTAAATCGGCGCGATACGAATCTTGAGGCCCGAGAGGTCGGCCTTGTCGATCCGCTTGTTGAGATAGATGTGATACGGAACGCCATCGCCTGTACGGGCAAAGTAGTAGAGCCCCTTTTCCATCATCAGCTTGTTCAGAAACTCAACCGTGCCGTTCCGACGCATCTCGGCCCACGGCACCGATGCATAGTTCACCGACAAAGATTCTGGCGAAACACTGGCAATGAAAGAGGTGGTGGTGTTGGCAAGATCAACCACGCCGTTACGAAGCGCCGCCCCCTGCTCCATCGTCGGAATTGCCTTTGGACCGCCGAGGTAATTAATCTGGACCAGGCCTTTGCCTTCCTGATTAACTTTCTCAACAAAGCGCTCGAAATTGCGCGCATAGGTCGTACCTTCCTGGAAGGCGTTGACTGCGCGTAGCGTGACCTGCTGCGCCATGGCGGGCAGCGTCGTGGCAACTACGGCGGCTCCCAGGGCAATTCCAAGAGTACGGCGAGTGATCATCCAGTGTCTCCTTAGTGGGCCCTCGAGGGCTCTCGAACGACGACGTCAGGAAATTGTGTCACGGGACGCGGGGCGAAAGCCACCCGCATGTTGAAGCATTCCCAAGGTACGAGACAACACGTCGCGACGGTACGCCGCAACATCACGGTCATGGTATCGGTAGAAGCCCTGGCCACTCTTGAGACCAAGGTTGCCCTCAGCAATCATTCGTCCAATGACCGCTGGCGCCTGGTAACGCTCGGCACTGACCGATGCCGACATTTCCCGGCTCGCATGATGGAGGATATCGGCGCCGCCAAAATCAATGAACTCGACCACGCCGATCGCAGCAAACCGCAACCCCATCCCGTAGCGGGTTGCGCGGTCGATTTCTTCGGCGGTAGCGGCGCCCTCTTCGATCATTCGGGCGGCCTCATTCATCACCAGCGCCTGCAGCCGGGGGACAATGTAACCAGGGGTTGCGCCGCAAACCACCGGCATCTTGCCAATCGATTCCATTAACGCGCGGGCCCTGGCCAGTACGTCAGAATCGGTCGCAGGATGAACCGATAGCTCGACGACAGGAATGAGGTAGGCGGGATTCAGCCAGTGGATATTCAGAAAGCGTTCCGGTCTGGAGACCAGAGGCGCGAGCTCGGTGACCAGGATGCTGCTGGTGGTGGAGGTCAAGATTGCATCGGGGCGGCACCACGCGGAAATCTGCGCGAACGCCTCACGCTTGGCTTCCAACGTTTCAGGTACGCCTTCAAACACAAGCTCGGCCGCCCCAAGCGCCGCCTCTGCCGACTCGGCTGTCACACGGTCGATGCGAGCCAGCAGCGCAGGCACCTGCTCGGCCTCTAGCGCTCCCAAATCAACCAATGCAGCCAGATGCGCCCGCAGCTCTGCGTCGATCTCTGCAGCAAGCTTTGCCGCATCTGGCGCAGATCGCGCCTTCAGATCGACCAGGCTCACCCGGTAGCCCGCCCATGCGAACGCGAGCGCGATGCTACGTCCCATTCGCCCGGCACCCGCCGCCGCGAACCGCGGTCGCGCCGTCTCAGCCATGCCGTTGCCCGAACCAGCCGACACCTGAGTACCCTTGCCCGATGCGCCCTGGGTGCTCATCGCCGAGGCCCGCCCAGTAGCAACTCCGACAGCGCTGCGCGGCTCAGCTGCGACAGTCCCAGCGCTTCAAAGCTTCGCGGCCCCTTGCGCAAGTCACGGCCTAACCATCCCCCAGCCACCGCGAGCAGTCCGTGTGTAATGGGCGCATCGACCTGAACCCAACGCGCGACCGAGGCGAGCAACGACAGCCCGAGCTCGATGTCCTCCGTGACGTAGCGGTGCTGGATCAGGTCGATATGCTCGCGCCAGTCCCCTGACTTTTGAAGCTTGCGATGCGCATCGCCATACATCCATCGGTCGCTGTTGTAGTGGTCGGCAAGGGGATAGTGGGGACCGGAATAACCCAGCGCCTCGCGGATCGCAATCCGCTCCGCATCCAGGCGATCGGTGACGGCCCGCACAGCGGGCTGTGTGCCCTCGGAGTGGATATCCCAGCGGGTATGGTGTTGAAGCGGCGCCGCGTTCATCACAACCAGCGGCGGGTGAATAATGGGGCCAGCGTTCATCAGCGCCCCCGAGAGCGCGTCACCACAAGGATGCACGCTTGGGTAGGCACGTTGAATCACGGCAATCGCACGCTCGGCATCGCTGAGCGGATACACACCAGCGGGAAGCCTCACCGCACGAATCGTGACATTGACTTCGTTCGGACCGTGCAAACGGGCGAGATAGGGCAGCGTACCGGTCTCTGCCCATGACACCCGCGCCAGAGAGCCCGCCTCGCGGACCCATTGCGCCATCAGATAGGCGCCAAAAGTACCCGGTGCGAGAAAAACCACCTGGCCGTCTGTCAGATGCGGCGCCATGAGCGTTGCGATATCGCGTTGCGCAGTGGCCGGCGTCGGCAGCAGAATCAGTTCAGCCCCGCGCACCGCGTCGGCGATGTCTTCACACACGCGATCGATCGGAACGCGTCGCGCGCCGGCGGCGTCCTTGAGTACGATCCCGCCAACGGCTCGAAGGCTGGCGACGGCAGCGCGGTCGCGTCGCCAGAAGCGCACGCGATGGCCCTGCTCCGAGAGATCAGCGGCAGCGGCATGGCAGCCATGGCCGCCGCCAAGAATCGCGATGTCCATTGGAAGTGGGTCCAATAACGAGGTGCCCGCCGGAACGCCCGGCTCGGGATGGCGGCGAACCTTACGGACGCATTTGCAAGGTGTCAACCATGTCTCTGAGCTCGAGGCGGCGCGACTATAATCCTGCCCAAGAGCCATGCACCACCAAGCCCCCCTACCCGAGTCCCTGTCCTGCATCGTTCCCTGCAAGAACGAGCGGGCCAACCTGTCGCGCCTGCTGCCACTTCTAGCGGAAACGCTGGCGCGGTGTGCGAAGCACACAGAGATTCTGGTCGTCGACGATGGCAGCACCGACGATACGGCCGCCTGGGTCAATTCGATGGTCACCGCCGGCCAGATTCCTGGGCTGGTGCTCGTGCGGCTATCGCGCAATTTTGGAAAAGAGGCCGCACTCACGGCGGGTCTTTCCGAGGCGCGCGGCCAGGTGGTCGTCATGATCGATGCCGACCTGCAGCATCCGCCGGCCATGATCGAAACGTTTGTTGAGCACTGGCGCCAGGGCGCCGAGATGGTCTACGCGGTTCGCGAAGACCGTAGCAGCGAAAGCGCCTTCAAGCGCGCCGGTACCGGCATTTTTTACCGGCTTCTCAACGCTGCCGATCGATTCGAGGTTCCGCCTGGCGCGGGCGACTTTCGGCTGATGGACAGAAAAGTGGTCGATGCGCTTCTGGCGATGCCTGAGCGTAACCGTTTCCTCAAAGGGCTCTACGCCTGGGTTGGATTCCGAACTGTCGCACTGCCCTACACGCCAGCCGATCGTACCGTTGGGATCACTCGCTATGGTCCACTTGAGCTTCTTCGACTGTCGTTTGACGGCCTGACGGCGTTTACCAAATGGCCTCTGAGGGCCGTCAGCCTGGCGGGGCTATTGCTTGCCATTCCGGCCCTGCTCTACGGCGCCTTTATTGCGGTCAGCTACTTTCTGTTTGGCAATAACGTCAGCGGCTGGACCACGATCGTGGTGGGACTGATGCTGTTCTCCGGCATTCAGCTTTTTTCGCTCGGTGTCGTGGGCGAGTATGTTGGCCGGATCTTTGAAGAGGTCAAGGCGCGCCCGCTCTTTGTCGTGTCAGAGCGGATTGGGCGCGGACTGGAGCCCCCGCAGCAATGAGCCGGATACCTCCGGCGGCAAGCGGCCAGTTGCTGCACGCAGCCGTCAAGGTTGCAGTACTCGCATTTTTTCTTGCTTCGTGCACGGCGTGGCTAAGGCCACTGCTGCTGCCCGATGAGGGTCGATATGCTGGCGTTGCCTGGGAAATGCTCCGGTCCGGCGACTGGCTCACGCCCACACTGAACGGCCTGCCGTACTTTCACAAACCACCGCTCTTCTACTGGATTACCGCAGCGTCGCTGGGCACTTTCGGAATGAACGAATGGGCGGCGCGCGTTGCGTCCGCGATCGGTTTTGCGCTGGCAGTGGCCGG
>CAZORB010000030.1:0-33560 GCA_964581825.1 uncultured Bordetella sp. | reverse complement strand
GGGCGGCACAGGGTTCGAACCTGTGACCCCTGCCGTGTGAAGGCAGTGCTCTACCGCTGAGCTAGCCGCCCCATGTGGGGACGCGGATTATACGAGGGCAGTTAAGGCTCTGGCAAACCAAAGCCTTTTGTACTGGCGAGATCTTCGGATTGTCGGGCCGCGGGCTCAGGGTTTGTTCATGCCCGCCTGCCGGACCAGCGCGCCGGCGCGCGTATGTCTGCAGCGATCTGGCGGGCGAATTCATCGACCGAGCTGCTGGAGGCTACCAGGCCAAGCCCTTCAAAATGCGCTCGAAGCGCCGGGTCGTCGAGTACGCGCCTGAGATCGCGATTCAAGGCGGCAACCGTTGAGTCGGGCGTACTGGCTGGCACGGCAAATCCGTACCACTCGGGCATTTCGCCAGCCTGTGCCACGCCCGCCTGGGCGGCGGTCGGCGTTCCGGGAAGCACGCTGATCGGATCCTTTCCGAATAGGACGAAGGCGCGGAGCTTTCCAGAGCGCACGTGCTGAGCCACCGAGGTGGGGTTGGCCACCAGCAGCGGAATATGACCGGCCAGAACATCAATGACTGCGGGCCCCGCCCCTTTGTAGGGCACATGCGTCAGGTCGATGCCCGCAGCGGACTTGAGCATTTCGCCCGCAAGCTGCGGGCCGGAGGCGCTGGAGCCGTAACTGATACGGCCAGGCTCAGCCTTTGCGAGCGCAATGAGTTCAGCAAGCGACTGCGCTTTGAGCGATGGATGCGCAACCAGGACAAACGGCTGCTGCGTCGCACGCGTAACAGGCTTGAAATCCCGTAGCGGATCTAGACCGCTGTCTTTGTACAGATGGGGATTGACGGTGAAGACGCCCTGATGCGCTAGCAGAACGGTGTGGCCGTCGCCTGGTTGCCGAGCGGCTTGCGCGCTACCAACATTGCCCTGCGCACCGGCTCGGTTATCAACGATCATCTGCTGCCCCCACAGCTGCGACAACCTTTCCGCGACTGCGCGACCGACCGCGTCCGTGCCGCCGCCAGGTGGGAAAGGTACGATCAGGGTAACGGGGCGAGTCGGGTTGAAGGCCGCGGGCGCCGATGCAGTCTGCGCCTGCACAACCGGAACACTAAGCGCGAACAGCACCAGAGTGCGCAGAAGCGGGCCGATGAAAGGGAACGCTGCTTGCGTGCGGTGGGTTGTCATGGGGGCTCCTCACTGCAGGTCTGATTTCTAACACCTGGATTGTGAAACATCTTCCGGCTCCCTGACTTTTGAGCAGTGCGGCAGTGAAATCTTCGGACCCCCCTGACATTGCCTAGGCAGGCTCGCCCGTCTACCATCCGGCTCCCACTCTTTTGTCCACTTCAACTCTTCGGAGCGCTTAGCGATGAACAACAAGGAACTCTTTGACCGCGGCCTGCAGATTCGTAAAGAGGTGGTAGGCGCCGAATATGTCGAGAAATCGCTCGCAGCGGCCGATGACTTCACCCGACCGCTTCAGGATCTTGTGACCGAGTACTGCTGGGGTGCGGTCTGGGGGCGCGAGGAGTTACCGCGCAAGATTCGCAGCATGCTGAATATCGCGATGATCGGCGTACTCAACAGACCGCATGAGCTCAAGCTGCATGTGGCGGGTGCGCTGCGTAATGGCGTGACGCGCGAGGAAATTCGCGAGGTGCTGCTTCAGGTGGGTATTTATGCGGGCGTGCCTGCTGCCATCGATGGCTTTCGCGTGGCGCGGGAAGTCATTGATGCTGCTGACAAGAAGGCTTGAATTGCGGCTTAACTGACGTTTTCGGCTCCCCGCGCGTGGCTCACGCCGCGCACGGGGGCTACCGCTGTCGCCCGTTACTCAGCGGTCAGATTTCTCTCTTTGATGATCTTGTCCCATTTGGCGAACTCGCTACGCAAGAATGCGCCTGCCTCGGCACGGCTGTTGGCGACAGCATTGAGTCCGTCACGCTCCAGCACCTGACGCATCGCGTCGGTACGCATCGCCTGGGCCACACCCGCGTTCAGTCTGTCGAGTAGCGCAGCCGGAGTGCCCGCTGGCGCCGTCAGGATGAACCAGTTAAGCGCTTCGAACCCCGACAGTGTTTCGGCGACCGCAGGCACGTCGGGCAAGGTGGACAGACGGGTCAGACCCGTTGTCGCCAGCACTTTCAACCGACCACTGCGTACATGGACCATCGATGAGCCCGGGTTGTCGAACATCAGGTCAACCCGGCCTGCGATCAGATCGGTGAACGCTGCGCCCGCGCCTTTGTATGGAACCTTATTGACGTTGATCTGAGCGGTGGCCGTCAGCAGCTCGGTGGCAAGTCGTTGAATTCCACTGCTACCTGGGAGCGCAAAGTTAATCGAGGTGCCGCTACGAGCCATCTGTAGCGCCTCGGCAAACGTATTGGCCTTGAATCCAACCGGTGCCACCAGAACCTGCGGTGTTGAGGCGACAATCGTGATGGACTCGAAGTCCTTCAGGATGTCATAAGGCAGCTTGGGAACGAAAGATGGCGTGATGCCAAACGCTGCCGAGCTGATCAGCAACGTAGTACCGTCAGGTGCCGCCTTGGCAACTTCAGCCGCACCGATCTGCCCCGTGGCGCTTGGGCGGTTTTCGACTGCAACGGATCGTTGAACGGTCTTGCTCAACTCGCCCGCCAAGGCACGTGCAAGCACGTCAACGCCGCCGCCAGCCGCAAATGGGACCACCAGCCGGATTGGGCGATCCGCCAGCTCCTGAGCCCAACCGTGTGCGGCATGGAGTGTTGCGAGCGATGCGATCGCGGCCAGCGCGATGCGACGCTTGATGAGATTCATGAAGGTGCTCTCCTCGTATTTTGGGGTCCGACGCGATTGGCGTCAGGTTGATAAAAAGCCCGGTCCTGTCGTTCTGGTTTTTCAGGCGCTTTCTTCGACTGTAAACGCTCAACTTCAGGCATTTCCAAATCGATTCCGGAATCTGCTGAACTGTCAGCGCAGGTAACCGTTACGATGGCGCCCACACCACAGTGGGCTGAGTTTTGGATGTCATGAGAGTCTTGAACGGTAAAGCAGCGCTGATCACCGGATCGATCGGCGGTATTGGCCTGGCCGCGGCACACGCCTTGGCCGCGCGAGGCTGCTCAGTGATGCTCAATGGTCTCGAGGATCCCAAACTGGCGAATCCTGTGCTTGGCGCGTTGCGCGACCATGGCGTCACGGCGCGCTATTGCCAGGCTGATCTGGCTGACCCGGGCGCAGTTGAGCAGCTGGTATCCGAGGCCGCTGCCATCAGCGGTGGGGTCGATATCCTCATCAATAACGCAGTGATCCGTCACTTCGCGCCAGTCGATCAATTCCCTCCAGAAGCCTGGGATCGCGCGCTCGCGGTCAATATCAGCGCGCCATTTCATGCGGTGAGGAAAGTCTTGCCCGGTATGCGGCAACGCGGCTGGGGGCGCATCATCAACATGACGTCGGTGTATGGCGAGCGGGGCACACCGAATCGCGTGGATTACTCGACCACCAAGGCGGCCCTGGCGGGCATGACCCGAGCGGTTGCTGCGGAGGTCATGGGTCAGGGAATTACCTGTAATTCGGTCAGCCCGGGCTCTGTACTCACGCCGAACATTGAATCGCGCCTTCAAACGATGATTTCCGAACGCGGCCTTGATCGCGAGGCCGCGACGCGCGAATTTTTGGCGGGCAAACAGCCTGTCCCGCGCTTTGTTCCGGCAGAGCATGTTGCCGAGTTGATCGCCTTTTTGTGCAGTGATGCGGCCGCTGAGATCAATGGCGCTAATCTGCCCGTCGATCACGGCTGGCTGGCGACATGACGATCATCAGGCGAGATGGTGCGCTGAGTCGTTCTCTGGCAGAAGCGGTGATCGGTTGGCGCTGGGCAGACCTGCCAGCACCAGTTCAACGCCAGACACTGCGCTCGCTGGTGAATTTCTTCGCATGCGCGCTTGCTGGCTACCGCGATCCCGCTGTCACGACTGCGGCGCGTGTGTTCGCGCGAATCGGACCGGAGGGGCATTGCATGCGGATCGGCAGCGGTGTCGCAACTAACGCATTGCACGCCGCCTCACTCAATGCGATGGCCGCCAATGTCTTCGACTTTGACGACACGCACATGCCGACGATCGCGCATCCGACAGCCCCGGTGGCCCCGGTCGCGCTTGCGCTCGCCCAACTTCGCCCCGTGACCGGCATCGAGCTACTGGAAGCCGTTGCTGCAGGCATTGAGCTCGAGTGCCGCATTGCCCTTGCAATGTCACCAGGACACTATTCGCGCGGATGGCATATCACCTCGACGTGTGGCGTATTCGGCGCTGCTGCCGCCGCTGCTCGATTAATCGGACTCGACGCTCAGCAGACCGTCTGGGCCTTTGGCAGCGCAGCCGTTCAGGGCGCGGGTCTGGTTGAAATGCTGGGCACGATGTCCAAAAGCCTCAGTGTGGGCAATGCTGCCTCAAATGGGCTACTTGCAGCCTGGCTTGCCGAAGCAGGGTTTGCCGGTCCGCCCGCACCGCTTGAGGGGGAGCGGGGCTTTGTGCCGCTGTTTGGACCTACCGTCAACTGGCCGGCGCTTGCGGATGGGTTGGGCGAACGCTGGGAACTTTTGGCGAATACTTTTAAACCGTATCCCTGCGGTGTGGTGCTCAACCCTGTCATCGAGGCATGCCTTGCGCTGCGTCCATCGGTTGCAGAACGGCTTGAGCAGATCTCGCGGGTTGAATTGCGTGCGCACCCGCTGCTGCGACAGCGAACCGATCGGCCCGGGGTCGCCTCGGGCAAACTGTCGCAGGTCAGTGCGCAGCACGCTGTCGCCGCGAGCTTGTATCGCGGGCGTGCGGGTCTCGATGAATTCAGTGACGGGGCCGTGAGCGATCCCAAGCTGAAACCTTTCGCAGGCATGCTGACCTTCGTCGATGATGAGTCGCTGGGCGTCGAGGCCGCGGAAGTCACTTTGTTGATGGCGGATGGCGCGCGGCTGTCCCATCGGGTGGATGCAGCCCATGGCAGTTTGGCATCCCCACTCACCGATGACGAGCTGTCCGCCAAGTGCCGTGAGCTGGTTCGTTACGGTGAAAGCGGGGTGGACGCTGAAGCGCTGCTGGATGCTCTCTGGCGCCTCGAAGATGCGCCGGATGCTTCAGTGCTGCTAAAGCTTGCAGCCGGGCGGCACTGATCGTATTGCAAGGAATCTAACTATGAGCACCAGACAGACAATCGGTTTCATTGGCATTGGCGTGATGGGGCAGCCCATGTCGCTGCACCTGATCAGGGCGGGCCACGATGTGGTGGTCTTCGATGTCCGCGCCGATGCGATGGCCGTTGCGGTTAATGCAGGCGCACGCGCGGCGGCAAGCGCTCGCGCGGTCTGCGATCAGGCCGCGCTAGTCTTCACCAGCCTGCCTTCGCCTAAAAGTTTTTCTGAAGTGATGACAGGCGAAGCGGGCGTTAGCACTGGAAGCGCGGTGCGTGTCGCTGTGGACACCTCAACCGTGGGGCCGCGCGCAACGCGTGCAGCAGCCGAGGCCCTGCGTCTGCGCGGCATCGAGTTGGTTGATGCGCCAGTAAGCGGAGGCGCGAGTGGCGCAGAGAAAGCCAAGCTTGCGGTGATCGTGTCGGGGGCCAGTCAGGCGATCGATACCGCCATGCCAATCTTGAAGCTGTTTGGAAAACCAACGGTGGTTGGTACTGAGCCAGGTCAGGCACAACTGCTCAAGCTGCTGAACAACATGCTTTCCTCAACCGCACTTGCGGTCACTGCTGAGGCTTTCGTGGCTGGCGTCAAGGGCGGATTGGATCCCAAGCTGATGCTCGATGTGCTCAACATCAGTAGCGGCCGCAGTGCCGCGTCGCAGGAAAAGTTTGTCCGTCAGGTGCTACCGCGTACGTTTGACTTCGGCTTCTCCATTGCAGGGGTCTGTAAAGACATTGGCCTTGCCGTTGAAGAATGCGAAGCGCTGGGTGTGCCGATGTGGATTGGTCAGCAGTCGCGCCAGCTCTGGAACTTTGCATTGAAGCAGGGTGCTGGCAATCGGGATATGACCGAAATCGTTCGGTTGATGGAGGCTTGGGCCGGGGCGGAGCCGCCCGAACCCGTGCCCGCTGAATCGGCTGCGCCCCCCGCAGCGCAATGACGACTGCGGGGCGTCTCAGGCGGTGGGTATTTAGCCCAGCGTGATCCCAGTGCGCTGAATAACGGGCCCCCAGCGCCGCGCTTCGTCCGCCATCAGCCGCGACAGATCCTGCGGGCTGCCGCCAGTAGGGGTCATACCCTGACCAACCAGTTTGTCCGCGATCGCAGAATCGCGCAGCGCGTCATTGAATTCGCGATTAAGCCGCTCGACAACAGCCGCAGGCGTGCTCGCGGGCCCAACGATTGCGTTCCAGGCAATTGCCTCGAAGTCTTTGAGCTCGGGCAGGCCAGACTCTGCGATGGTCGGGAGGTCAGGCAGCGGCCGGTACCGGCTGCGGCTGGTAACGGCCAGCATACGAACGCGGCCGGCCTGTACATGAGGCAGCAAGGCGGGCGCAACGGTCATGATCATTTGGGTATCACCGCTCGCCACCGACAGCGCTGAAGGCGGTGAGCCGTTGTAGGGAATGTGCAGGGCGAAGGTCCCGGTGGCGACCTTAAGCAGCTCCATCGATAGATGGGATGAGCTGCCGTTGCCGATCGAGGCGAAAGCCGCCTTACCCACGTTAGCCCGAAGCCACTGCACCAGTTCAACCACTGAGTTCACGGGCAGCTTCGCATTGACCGCCAGAACGTTAGGCTGGCTGGTAGTCATTAGGATGGGGGCAAAGTCTTCCGGTAACCGGTAAGGCATCTTCTGGTAGAGAAATGGTGCGAAGGCTAGGGGACCATTGAAGCTGATACCGAAAGTGTGACCATCGGTTGCCTTGGCGATTGCGTCGGTTCCGATGATCCCTGCTGCGCCCGGTCGATTGTCAACGACGATAGGTTGTCCGAGGCGCGCCCCCAGACGTTCGCTGGTGGCGCGAACGATGAGATCGAGTGAACTGCCTGGGCCGGTGGGTACGATCATGCGAACCGGACGGGCGGGCCAGGTACCCTGTGCGCGGGTTGCGGTAGCGGCCAGGGCGGCTGACGACGCGGCCAGGCGGAGAATGGATCGACGCTTCATGGAAACAGAACTCCAGGTCGAGTGAGGGATGAAAAGCTAGCACAGGGCGTGACGGACGGTGGTATCGCCTGGTACGGCGTACGCTCCGTGATGGCGCTTACGCTCAACCGTGTGCTTTTCCAACCAGAGGCTAGAGAGTACATTTTCGCGTTCGCGCGGCAGCGAGTGAAGCGAAGGGCCATTGATCACCTCGCGCCGCCCCCTGGCATCTTTCACACGACGGAGGTCCTGATGGATCTGAAACTACACGGCAAGACCGCCCTGGTTACTGGCGCAAGCGCCGGGATTGGTGCGGCAATCGCCAAGGCACTGGCTGCGGAGGGCGTTCGCGTAGCGATCAGTGCGCGTCGCCTCGATAAGCTGGGGGAAACAGCGGCTGCGATCAAGGCAGCGGGCGGACCTGATCCGGTCGTGCTCGAGTCTGATCTGTATGCCGCGGATGCTGCGGCCTCGCTCGCAACACGGGCGGTGAACGCGCTGGGCGGGGTAGACATCCTGGTGAATAACGCAGGGGGGTCACGACCCTTTTCGCAGCTCCACGTTGGCGAGGCGCAGTGGGTTGAAGCGATGACACTCAACTTTGACCGTCCGCGCCAACTTGCGGACGCCTTGATTGACCAGATGATCGCCCGTAACTGGGGGCGCATCATCAACATCACCGGGAAGAGCGAGCCAGACCATGTGAATGGCGCCTTCTGTGCCAAAGCCGCAGTTCACAGTTGGGCCAAAGGTTTGTCGCGCATGGTGGGTAAGCACGGCATCACGGTAAATTGCATTCCTCCCGGGCGTATTCACTCCGAGCAAATCCTTCGCAACTACACCCCTGAGTACCGGAAGTGGCAAAGCGAGAACGAAATCCCTGTGGGTCGCTACGGCGAACCGGAGGAGCTTGCTGTACTTGCAGTGTGGCTTGCCTCACCGCTTGCCGGATACATTTCTGGCACCGTCATCCCAGTGGACGGCGGCCTGCGCCGCTATCAGTTCTGACCGTGCGCCCGGGTCTGCACCAAGGCGTCACTCCTGATCGACGCGGCAGCCTGCTCGCGTTGAGCGGGCTCGTTGCCGCTTCGATGCTGTCATTGACGGCCAACTCGCAGGCACAGTCTCATGGTGCCGATTGGCCTCGCCATCCGATTCGTTTGGTAGTTCCGTTTGCTCCGGGTGGAACCAGCGAGATTGTGGCGCGCGCAGTCGCTGCCGAGTTGTCCAAGCAACTCGGGCAGAGCGTCTACGTCGAGAACAAACCCGGTGGTGCGGGCGTGACTGCGATGACTGACGTTGCCAAAGCCGCGCCCGATGGCCACACGCTGGTTCTGGGCCATGTCGGTACCCTTGCGGTGAATCCCTGGATGCTCAAAAGCCAGCCTTACGACGTGAATCGTGACTTTGCGCCGGTGACGCTGCTTGCCAAGGTACCCAATCTGTTTGTGATCCATCCCGACCTGCCGGCCAAGAATTTTCGTGAGTTTGTCGATTACGCGAAGCGTCACCCCGGCAAGCTCAACTACGGATCTGCCGGTAATGCCAGCGCAGGTCATCTGGCGATGGAGTACCTGAAGCTCGTTGCCGGAATCAGGCTCGAGCACATTCCGTATCGGGGGACTGGGCCTCAATTGGTGGATCTGCTGGCGGGTCGAATTGATGTTGCATCGGCTGGCATGCCGGCTCTGGCCCAGCATATTCGCAGCGGAAAATTACGTGCGATTGCTGTGGGCACGCTTGAACGTATTCCCGCTTTACCCGATGTACCCACCATAGCCGAGATGGGCTACGCCGGATTCGAAACCTCGCAGTGGTATGGCCTGCTGGTACCTGCCGGGACACCCGATGCGATCATTCATCGATTACAGCAGGAGTCGTCCAGGGCGTTGAAGGCGGCGCCGGTGATTGAGCGATTCGCGGCCGATAACGCCGTGGCGGGTGGCGGTCCGCCGGCAGAGTTTGCTGCGTTCATTCGGGCCGAGCAGGCAACCTGGAGCGATATTGTTCGGCGTGCCAATATCCGTGCCGACTGATGCTGACTCTGCGTGACCGCAGCACCGAATCTGATGGAGTTCGATGTCGTGCCTTTACGTTCTGACCTTGCAACGCCCGATGTTCTGGTGATCGGTGGTGGTAATGCCGCGCTTTGCGCCGCGCTGATGGCACTCGAGTCTGGCGCCACCGTACGCCTGATCGAAGCGGCGCCCCAAGCGTGGCGCGGGGGTAATTCAATGCACACGCGCAACCTGCGCTGTATGCACGATGCGCCGCAGGATGTGCTGGTTGAGGCCTACCCTGAAGAAGAGTTCTGGCAAGACCTGTTGCGCGTGACGGGTGGCCTGACCAATGAAGCGTTGGCGCGCCTGGTGATTCGTTCCTCCTCAACCTGCAGACCCTGGATGCGCCGACACGGCGTCCGATTCCAACCTTCACTGTCCGGCGCTCTTCATACCGCGCGAACCAACGCTTTCTTCATGGGGGGCGGTAAGGCGCTGGTCAACGCCTATTTCCGTAGCGCCGAGGCACTGGGCGCGCGAATCGACTACAACGCTGAGGCCGTTCATGTCGAACTGGACGGCGATCGGTTTGTTGCCGTCCACATACGGCATTCGCTTCCAGACGGCTCGGTTCAGGAAGAGCGTGTGACCGCGAAGTCCTGCGTGCTTGCTTGCGGCGGATTCGAGTCCAATCGCGAGTGGCTTCGCGAGGCTTGGGGTGTGAACGAACACGGCGAGCATCCTGCAGACAATTTTTTGATTCGCGGCACCCGCTTCAACACTGGAACCATCATCGCGAATCTGCGCGACCAGGGCGCCGACATGATCGGCGATCCGACGCAGGCGCATATGGTGGCCATCGACGCACGCGCGCCCTTGTACGACGGCGGTATCTGCACTCGCATCGATGCGGTATCGCTCGGTGTGGTGGTCAATCGTCATGCCAGGCGCTTCTATGATGAAGGCGAAGATTTCTGGCCCAAGCGGTATGCAATCTGGGGGCGGCTGGTTGCGTTGCAGCCGGGTCAGATCGCCTGGTGCGTCATTGATTCGAAAGCAATCGGCCGGTTCATGCCGCCGGTGTTTCCCGGGGTGCGCGACCAGACGCTGGCTGGCCTGGCAAATCAATTGGGGCTCGACGCTGACCAGATGGTACGTACCATCGACGACTTCAATCGTGGATGCAGGCCTGGCCGGTTCGACCACACGGTGCTGGATGACTGTTCGACCGAGGGCGTAACGCCTGCCAAGACACACTGGGCCCGCCCAATCGACACGCCACCCTACTTCGCGTACGCAGTGCGCCCTGGCGTCACCTTCACCTATCTGGGTTTTCGAACCGATGACAGCACCGCAGTACATTTCGCAGGACGCCCCAGCCCCAACCTGTTTGCAGCAGGAGAACTGATGTCTGGAAACGTACTGGGCAAGGGCTACACCGCAGGAGTAGGGATGACAATCGGCACCGCATTTGGACGTATTGCAGGAACACGAGCCGCTGCCGCTGCGCTGGGCCGCGATGGCGCCGATACCTTGAGAATCATCGAGGAGCGCGACCGTGCAGCAGCTTGAAGCGCTCGCCCGTGAAGCACAGTCGCTCGCAGAGGGCGCACCATCGGCTGCTCATGCCCGACCGCCCGGTTCCGACGCCATGAGCGCCGCTGAGTCGGAAGTGGCACGCGAAATGATTATCTGCAATGCCTGCCGGTATTGCGAAGGCTTTTGCGCGGTGTTTCCCGCCATGACGCGAAGGCTTGAGTTTGGGCGTGCCGATGTTCACTACCTGGCGAATTTGTGTCACAACTGCGGGGCCTGTCTGCACGCCTGTCAGTACGCGCCGCCGCATGAATTCGCTGTCAACCTGCCCAGGGCGCTGGCCCGCGTTCGGGGTGAAACCTATTCGCACTATGCGTGGCCCTCGTCGTTTGGGGCGCTGTACCAGCGTAACGGGCTGGTTGTTGCACTGGCACTCGTGGGTGCATTCACGCTGTTTCTGCTGTTGGCCGTGGCGATGCACGGATCGCTTTGGGCCGGTGATGCGCGCGGCGACTTCTATCGAATCTTCCCGCATGGGCTGATGGTGTCGATGTTTTTACCGGTGTTTGGCTGGGCCCTCCTGGCCTTGTGCATCGGGGCGTTCCGATTCGTCAGCGACGTTAAACCGGCGACGGGGAAGGTGGGCGCGAGCGGTGCGGCCACAGCGGAAGCGCTACACGACTCGTTCAAGCTCCGGTATCTCGATGGTGGCCATGGCGAGGGCTGTCATAACGAAGACGATGCCTGGACACGCGACCGCAAGCGCTTCCATCACCTCACGTTCTACGGGTTCATGCTGTGCCTTGCCGCAACGTCGGTAGCCACCTTGATGCACTACGGACTCAACATGCCAGCGCCCTACGGATGGTTGAGTCCGCCCAAGCTGTTGGGTATCACCGGTGGGGTGATGCTGGTATGGGGAACTGCAGGACTTTGGCAACTACGTGCACGTCGCCACCCGGATCACGTGGAACCCTCTCAGCGAGGCATGGATCAGGGCTTCATTGCGCTACTGTTTCTGACTGGCGCCACAGGGCTCGCGCTCATGCTCGTGCGCACAACACAGTGGATGCCGATTGCGCTGTGCATCCACCTGGGTGCCGTGCTCGCATTTTTCTTGACGATGCCCTACGGAAAATTTGCGCATGGGGTGTATCGCGTTGCAGCGATGCTGCGCTATTCAGTGGAAAAGCGGCAGCCAAACAAGCTCGGTCTATCAGGGGAGTAACGCACGGCGGGGAGCAGATTGCCCCTCAGCGTTTCAAATAGCTGTCTTCCAGTTGCCGAACCAGCGCGTGTAGCGTGCTGTTAACCGGCGTTGGAATGCCCAGCCGATTTCCTTCGCGCACCAGATAGCCGTTCAAATGGTCGATTTCGGTGGGTCTTTGGCGTGCGACGTCTTGAGCGGTAGACGAACGCTGTCTGGGCATCATCTTTGAGACGGCCAGCACGCGCTCTTCGAGCGATTCGCCCAGATCAATCTCCAGAGCGCGTGCAATGGTGGCGGCTTCCTGGATGACCGCTTGCATCACGTTTCGGATCGGGTCCGCCGCGACGAGCGTGCCATAGTCGTTTTGCGTGATGGCCGATAAAGCGTTGTAGGTGCAGTTCACCACCAGCTTTCCCCACAGCACCGCCCGGATGTCCTCATTGACGGTGACGGGGATCTTGGCCTTCGAAAACAGGCTGACCAGCGCATCAAGTTGCGCTTGGCTGACTGGCCTGCCACGTGGCGATCCGATCACGAGTGCGCCGCCGCCATGGTGCTGGACATGGGCGGGGCCCGCCAGGACGGTAGCAACGTACACCGCAGCGGGTACGACCTGCTGTGCCAGACCCGCCAGCAACTCATCACCGTTGGTGACGCCGTTTTGCAGGCTGACCACCAGCGCGTCAGGCCGCAGATGGGGTCTGAGTGCTCGGGCGACTTCAGCGGTGTCTGATGACTTCACGCACACCAGAATCAGCGCGGCGTCATGTGCAGCGGCAGGCGTGTCGGCAGCCTGGATTGGGATGGTAGTTGTTTGCCCGCCGGATTCGATGCGCAGGCCTTGCTCTTTTAAGGCGGTAAATGCGGCGCCGCGTCCGATTAAGGTGACCGGAAGCGCTGCCTGCGCGAGCAGGCCTGCGTAGTAGCAGCCAACGGCGCCCGCGCCAATAACGGCAACAGGCAGAGGCGGTAAAGAGGGCGTTTCCATTACAGTGCGTTGAGCGGAATTTTCACGTAAGAGACGCCATTGGACTCGGGCGGCGGCATGACGCCAGCGCGTATATTGATCTGCACTGCCGGCAGGATCAACACCGGCATATCGAGCGTTGCGTCCCGGCGGGTGCGCATCTCGACAAACTGCGCTTCGCTGACGCTGTCATTCACATGAATGTTTCGCGCGCGCTGATCGGCCACTGTGCATTCGAATGCTACCGGCCGGCTATTGGGCGGGTAGTCGTGGCACATGAAGAGTCGTGTTTCAGGTGGCAGGCTGAGCAGCTTACGCACTGAGCGATAGAGGGTGGGTGCATCGCCGCCCGGGAAATCGCAGCGGGCGGTGCCGACATCGGGCATGAACAGCGTGTCACCGACAAACACCGAATCGCCAATTTTGTAGGCCACGCAGGCGGGCGTATGGCCTGGTACCGACATGACCTCGCCCTCCAGCGCGCCGATTGAAAAGCGCTCGCCATCGCTGAACAGGTGATCGAATTGCGACCCGTCGGCGTTGAAGCTGTCCTCCAGGTTGAAGATTTTTTTGAACACGCCCTGAACGGTGCGGATATTGCCGCCGATTGCGATCTTGCCGCCAAGCTGATTTCGCAGCCAGGGCGCCGCTGACAAATGGTCGGCGTGGGCATGCGTCTCGAGAATCCAACCTACGTTCAAGCGCTGCTCGCGTACGAAATCGAGCACCCTTTGCGCGCTTGCAGTTCGCGTGCGCCCCGACTTCGGGTCGTAATCGAGTACCGAGTCGATGATAGCGGCGCTGCCGCCCGGCTGGTCGTAGACCACGTAGGTCACGGTCCAGGTGGCGGGATCAAAGATGCCGTGGACTGTCGGGTTCACAGTGTTTACTCCACATAGTTCGATTAATCAACAAACATTATATTGACAAATTAAATATAAATCAATAAACTGAATGGCGTTGATCTCACCAAGCGTCGCCAATCCATTGCGTGTCTTGCCATGCCAGCCTCCGCCACCATCGACCTTGCCGAACTTCGCAACGCAGCTGATTCAGCCTGTCGTCTGCTCAAAACCCTCTCCAATCCCGATCGACTGCTTCTGCTGTGTCGGCTCGCCCAGGGCGAGGCCTGCGTCGGCGAGTTGGAAGCCGAGCTCGGAATCACGCAACCCACGCTGTCCCAGCAGCTTGGCGTCTTGCGAGACGAAGCTCTGGTTGGCACGCGGCGCGAAGGCAAACGGATTCACTATCGCCTCGAGAGCGAGTCAGCGCTCGCGGTAATCGCCACCCTGCAGTCGCAGTTCTGTCCCACCCCGAAGGAGAATCTCCCATGACAATCGACTGGTCTAACTTCACACCTTGGAGCTCGCTTGCGGGCGGTGTGTTGCTCGGTATCGCCTCGGCGCTGTTCGTGCTGCTGAATGGTCGAATTCTTGGCATCAGCGGCATTGTCGGTGGGCTGTTGCAGAGACGCGCGGGTGATACCGGCTGGCGAATCTCGTTCATTCTCGGTTTGCTCGCAGCGCCGGCCGCATGGTCGCTTCTCGCGCCGCCCGCCGCAGCACGCGTGGATGCGGGCTGGCTTGCGGTGGTGGCCGCCGGCTTGCTGGTGGGTATTGGAACCCGCTATGGCGCAGGCTGCACCAGTGGCCACGGCGTCTGTGGACTGTCGCGCCTGTCGCCACGGTCGCTGGTTGCCACGCTGGCATTTATGGCGGCGGGCTTTGCGACCGTGTTTGTCGTCCGGCATCTGATTGCGCGCTGACCATCCAACCATTCGGGAGACATCTCATGGAACGCTTATCTGAATTTTTGATTGGTCTGCTGTTTGGGCTTGGATTGATTCTGGCTGGCATGACCGACCCGGCAAAGGTCATCGGCTTCCTTGATCTTGCCGGTGCCTGGGATCCGTCGCTCGCCTTCGTAATGGGGGGTGCGATTCTGGTGGGGCTGTTTGCCTTTGGTGTTGCCAAGCGGCGAACCACCAGCGTCTTCGGTAGCGCAATGCAATTGCCCACTTCGCGCGATATCGATCGCCGCCTGGTGGCGGGAAGCTTGATGTTCGGCGCGGGTTGGGGGCTTGCCGGATTCTGTCCGGGGCCCGCGCTGGTCTCGGTTGGTGCGGGACATCCCAAAGCCATTGTGTTCACCCTGGCGATGCTGCTCGGCATGCTGATTTTCGAAGTTCTCGAGCGTCGGCGAGTACGGCTGGCTGCAGCACACGGATGAGTCGTCTGCTCCCAGACTGGTTGGCGGGATACCGTCGGGACCATCTTCCCGGCGATCTCTCCGCCGGCCTGATTGTCACAGTGATGCTGGTGCCCCAGAGCCTGGCCTATGCCATGCTCGCGGGACTGCCGCCTCAAATGGGCTTGTACGCAAGCGTGCTCCCAATCATTGCGTACGCGATCTTCGGCACCAGCATGACGCTGGCAGTGGGGCCTGTTGCGGTGGCCTCCCTGATGACCGCCAGCGCGTTGACACCGCTGGCCGTGCCCGGCTCGGCAGAGTATGTCGGCCTGGCAATGCAACTGGCGCTCATGTCGGGCGTGATGCTGGTTGCATTCGGCTTATTCAGGCTGGGCTTTCTTGCTCACTTTTTGAGCCACCCGGTGATCAGTGGCTTCATCAGTGGCGCGGCCGTGCTGATTGCAATCGGCCAGATTCGGCACCTGCTCGGTGTGCGCATTGAAGCTGATGGCGTGGTTGCCACCGTTGTGGCACTCATTGCAGCCCTACCTGGTACGAATCTGGTCACCCTGGCGATCGGGTTGTCGAGTGTCACGTTACTGGTGCTCGCCCGTAGTCGGCTGACTGGCTGGTTGATGGCTGCGGGCCTCGCACGCACCCGCGCCGAACTGGTGGGAAAGCTGGCACCCATGGCCGTGGTGGTTCTGGCCACGGTTACCGTCAGCCTGCTCGAACTAGACCAAACCGCGAAGGTAGCTGTAGTGGGCCACGTGCCGGCGGGTCTGCCTGCGCTGCCCTTGGCTGATCAGATCCTTCCTTCATGGGATTCCCTCACACAACTGCTGATTCCCGCCCTGTTGATTTCGCTGGTGGGCTTTGTTGAAAGCGTCTCGGTCGCGCAGTCATTCGCGCTCAAGCGCCGGCAACGTATTGATGCCGACCGTGAGTTGCTGGGGCTGGGCGCAGCCAATGCGGCAAGCGCACTCTCGGGCGGCTTTCCGGTGACCGGCGGGCTTGCGCGCTCGGTCGTTAATTTTTCGGCAGGCGCCAATACGCCACTTGCGGGGGTGGTCAGTGCAGCGCTGATGGCTGTGGTGCTGATGCTCTTTACCAGCTGGTTTCGCGCAATGCCGCATGCAGTGCTTGCTGCGACGATCTTGGTTGCTGTCACCAGTCTGATCGATCTGAAGACGCTGCGCGAGGCCTGGGCCTACGATCGATCCGACGCACTGGCCCTGTCTGCCACCGCGCTTGGTGTGATCATCGTTGGTGTTGAGCACGGCATCGTGCTGGGGGTGGCCATATCGCTTGCCGTCATCGTATGGCGGGGAAGCCGTCCTCATATCGCGGTGTTGGGCCGGTTGCCGGGCACGGAACACTTCCGAAACATCGAGCGTCATGCAGTCGAAACCATGCCGGGATGGCTTCTGCTACGAATCGATGAAAGCCTGCTGTTTGCGAACGCGATGCAGGTAAGAGCCCGAATTGATGCAATGCTGGCTGCTGACCCGACAATTCAGCGCGTCGTGATCTCCTGTGCCGGTGTCAATCAAATCGACACCACAGGTCTTGAAACGCTGGCTGCGCTCGAATCCGATCTGGCACGCCAGAACATTCAATTGCTCCTCGCTGAGGTCAAGGGCCCGGTCATGGACAGGCTGGCGCCCACAGGCTTCGGGCAGATCATGCGGGGACGGGTCTGCTTAAGCCTGCACGATGCAGTGACCTCGGCCCGGTAAGGCCGCCTGCGTTCCGTTTGATGTGCATCGGGGCGATGGCCTCTCGCGGTCGCAGCCGATCCCCGCTACATTGCGACATCCTTTTGACGCTCGCGGAGGCTGTCAATGAACACTCTGAGCCGATTCGTTTCAAAGGCCGCCTGTGCGGCGCTGGCCTGTCTGCCCATTGCAGCAGCCTGGGCCCAATCCACCTACCCTGATCGCCCACTCAAACTGGTGGTGCCCTTCCCGCCAGGCGGAGGAACCGATGCGGCAGCGCGTCTGGTGGCCTCAGCGCTGTCAACCGAGCTGCGTCAGCCGGTGGTCGTGGAGAACCGGGCGGGCGCTGGTGGCTCCATTGCAGCGCAATCGGTGGTCGATGCCCCAGCCGATGGCTACACCCTGTTTTTCGCCACGACCGGTACGCTCGCTATCAATCAGCATCTGTATTCGAAGCTGCGACACAATCCATTAACCGATCTGACCTCCATCGCGATGATCGCGTCATTCCCGAACGTGCTAGTGGTGCATCCGTCGCTACCCGTCAAGTCGGTGAGCGAACTGATTGCACTCGCCCGTGAGCGGCAGGGAACCCTCACCTATGGCTCGTCGGGCTCGGGCAGTTCAAGCCATCTCGCGGTGGTGCTGCTTGAGTCGATGACTGGCGTGAAGTTCACCCATGTCCCCTACAAAGGGTCGGCGCTGGCCATGACTGATTTTGTGGCAGGCCGTATCGACATGATGATCGACAACCCCACCACCAATATTCCGCTGGCGCAGGCGGGCAAGCTTCGCGCGCTGGCTGTGTCCAGCCGTACGCGCTCCAAGCAGGTGCCCGATTTACCAACGATCGCGGAGGCAGGGGTACCAGGCTATGAGGTGCTGATCTGGTACGCGCTGGTCGGTCCGGGGCGCCTGCCCGACCCGATCGTGGCCAGGCTTGCAAAAGACATTGCCACCGTGGTTGGCACGCCGAAAGTGCGGGAAGGTCTGGAAGCGCTGGGAACCGATCCGATGCTGATGGGTACGAGCGAGACGGTGGCGTTCGTTGCGGCGGAAAGTCGCAAGTGGTCGGAGGTAATTCGCGCGTCGGGGGCGCGTGCCGACTGACCCGCCTGCGGCAGATGGTCAGCCCAGCGCTGGTCGTTCGGTAGACGCTTCGCCCGCCAGACTGTGCCCCTCGGTATCGGCCAGCGCGCGGTCAATGAGATCGGCAGGTAGCTGGCGAGCTGGCTGAACGCCCAGCTCGCGCAGCATCTCGGCCTGGCGAATCACGTTGCCGCGGCCTTCGGCGAGCTTTTTCCGCGCATCGGTCCAGGCGGTTTGGGCCGAATTGAGACGGGTGCCTACCTCATCGAGCTTTTCTACGAACCCCGACAGCCTGTCGTAGAGCTCAGCGCCTCGCTTGGCGATTTCCTGAGCATTGCGGCTGCGCGCCTCCTGACGCCACAAGTGCGCCACAGTGCGCACCACAAACAACAGGGTGGAGGGGCTGACCAGCAACACATTGTGTTCCCAGGCATCGGTGAACAACTGCTCGTCATGACTCACGGCTGTGATGAAGGCAGGCTCGACGGGCACAAACATCAGAACGAAATCAAGCGTGTTGCCGTATAGGGCCTGATAGCGCTTATCGGATAGTTCCCGAAGGTGTGACCGCATCGACTGGAGGTGATCGCGCAGTGCCGCGTTACGCGCGTCGTCGTCTTCGGCGCTGACGTAGCGGTCGTAGGCAATCAGCGATAACTTGGAGTCAACCACCAGGCAGCGGCCCTCTGGCAACTGAATGACCACGTCGGGTTGCCGGCGCTGGCCCTGCTCGTCAACGCGCGAGTCCTGCACCAGGTATTCGTGACCGCGACGAAGGCCAGCAGTTTCAAGAACGCGCTCAAGCACCAGTTCGCCCCAGTTGCCCAGACGTTTGGCGGAACCGCGCAACGCGAGCGCAAGTTCCTGGGCATCGTCGCTCAGCGTGCGATTGAGCTGCATCAGTTCCTGGACCTGCGCTTTGAGTGCTGACCGCTCTTTGCTTTCGTCGATGTAGAGCAACTCAACCTTCTGCTGGAACTGACCGAGCCGCTCGCGAAGCGGATCGAGTACGCCGCCAAGGCTCTGCTGGTTTTGCTCGGCAAAGCGCTTGGAGTGCGACTCGAGGATATCGCCTGCCAGCGCTTTGAACTGATGGCCGAGCGCTTCGTGTGCCCGCTCGATGAAGGCCTGTCGTTCAGCGACTGCCGCCTGTGCGGCTTTGAGTTGCTGTCGAAGTGCTTCGGCCTCGACCTGGTTGGCTGCGACCTGCTGATTGATGGTCTGTTCGCGCGCCCGGGCCTGGCTGCGTTCGCGTTCAAGCTGGTCGCGAAGCTGAGCGCCGTCGGCATCCGAGCGGGCAAGGGACGCCTGGGCGGCACTGAGCGCCGACTGCAGGGCCGCCTGCTCCTGGGCAAGGCGCTGAGCCTGTTCGGCGAGCGCCGCGGCCTGCTCGCTTTGGGCGCGGCTGCGCGCAAGCGACAGCGTGGCCAGAGCACCTACGGCAACGGCAGCGAGCGCGACCAGAGCTGTGATGAGAGCGGGGGAAAGGGATTCGGACATTGACGAAGGCCTTCACGCAAGCGGATGACGCAAGCATCGCATGCGCGAGGCTCATCGGGTGAGCCCCGCGATTCCTGGGTGCTTACTTCGCGCTGAAACGTCGGGAGAGCGGTTCCAGCAACAGACGCTCGCCCGCGTAGAACAGCGCAACAATGGCCAGACAGGCGGCGAGCACGGTGGTGAGGTCGGCCGAGCCCTGCGCCCTCAGCATCAGGAACCCGAGCCCCGATGTTGAGCCCAGCAACTCTGCAACCAGCGCGATTTTCCAGGCGACGCCGTAGGCAATCCGCAGCGCACCCATCAGGTAAGGCAGTAACAGGGGCAGGCCCACTTTGATCACGATTCGTGAGCGCTTACGCGTGTAGCTGGTGGCCATTTCCAGCAGTTCGCGATCGATCTGGCGTAAGCCCTCCGCAACGTTGATCAGACAAAACGGCGCGAGGATGGCCACCTGCACGAACACGATCGAGAAGTGGCCTGGTGTGAACCAGATGGCAGCAAGAATCGCCCAGCCAATGGATGGGAACGCATTCAGAAATGGCTGAATGACACCGCTCACAATGCCATCGAGCACGGGCACTGCGCGAGCAATCAATGCCAGGCCGCCGCCAATCAGAAGCGCAATCACGACCGATCCGATCACTCTTACCGTCGATGCGACCGTGTGAACCAGAAAATCGCTGTCGGTGAACAGCGCGAGCAGGCGTTTGCTAACCGCCACCGGTCCGGGCAGCACGAACTCAGGCAGGTTGGCTGCGCCAATCGCCCATATCGCGATCGCGAGCACCACCAGCGTGTCGGCAAACCACAGTGCAGCAGACCGACGCCCCGTGCTCATGAGGCAGCTCCGAACTGTCGCGTGGTCAGTCGCTCGAGCGGGCCGAACAGCAGGCGATCGGCCAGTGTGACCGCGATGATGATGAACAGGATCACTGCGAAGAGCGTGGGGGTGTCGTAATCTTGCCGGGCGATATTGATCACATATCCCAGTCCCCGCCCGCCGCCGAACAACTCTGCAGTGAGCGTGACTTTCCAGGCGACCCCAAACATGATGCGCAGCGTTGCGGCGGCAAACGGCAGCAGCGCGGGTGCTACCAGCAACCGCCAGCTGCGCCACCGACCGCGACCGAAGCTGGCCCCCATCTCAAGCAGTTCTTTATCAAGGGCAATAAGCCCTTCACGAAGGTTAACCAGCGCAAAGGGCAGCAGCACCGCAACGATCGTGAAGACCACCGTGAAACTGGAGACGCCGAACCAGATCACGGCGAGCAGGGTCCAGCCGATTCCGGAAAAGGCGCTCAGAAACGGGCTCAAACGCTTGTGAATCGCGGGTGCGCTCCAGCGCGCATAGTGCGCCGCGAACGCCAGCAGCGCACCCAGCACGAAGGAGATGACGATCGCCGACGCGATATGCCCCAGCGTTGCAAACAAATGCGGCAGTCGCTGCGCCGAGGTTGCGAAGGCAACCACCGCTGCCGCCACCTCATTGGGTGGCGGCAACACATAAGCGGGAACCCGACCAGCTGACGCGAACCAGGCGAATGCAAGCGCGAGCACGAAGCCAAACGCCAGCAATCGCTGGTTACGCTGCAGCCGGCCGGCGAGGGCCGGCCCAGTGCTCATGAACGAAGCGTCTTATCCCAGGTGTACGCGTTGACGTCGGGCACCTTGGCGACCATGCCCATGTCACGCCCGATGTTCCAGGCGGTTTGAACCGCTTTGGAGTGTTCGCTGCCGAACACCGCGGGTACGCGGGTTGTACGGTCGAACCACCAGTCGAAGAATCCGCGATCGATGTTGGCCTGCTTCGCAATCGCGCCAAATACCTCATCCCGGTTGGCAAGCGCGTAGGTGATCGAGGCCTTGAGCATTCGGTTGAACTCGTTGAACTGCTCGGCCCGTGCGGCAAGTTTGTCTGGATACGACACGTTTACCGCGGACACCAGCGGTCCGTAGCGCTCATTCAGGATCACATTGGTTTCGCAGATGTTCACAAACTCGCCGGTCTGCATGGCGCGCCAGGCCTGACTATGAATGAGAGAGGCTGCGTCGGCCTGACCGGTAGCAAGCGCTGCAGGCAGATTAGGTGCCTGCACTTCAACCTGGCGGACATCGCCGCCCTCGAGCGCCATGTTGAGCCCGAACTTCAGCCGCAGTGCCTCGCGCACAAACATGTAGCCAGTGGATCGGAGCCCGTAGGAGGCCAGCGTGCGGCCCTTCAGCGCAGCCGGGTCAGAGAGTGGGCTGCCCTTCTTGACCCAGACGCCGCCGCCCTCGCCAACGGGTGAGGCGTGCAGCGCGGCCGACAGGATTCTCAGCTCGAGCCCGCGAGCCGCCGCCGCAGGCACGCCGATCACGGCGGTCATCACTACATCGAACTGCTTCGTGGAGGTAGCCTGCAGCAGTTGTGGGATCAGCATGCCGGTGGCCTCGACATCGATCAGGTCTGAGCGGACCTTGCCATTTCGGATTGCCCAGACCACCGCATCGTAGGCCGGGTCGAGCAGGTAGGCGTAGGTGACTTTGGGCTTTGCCTGAGCGCGTAGCGGTGTGGCCGCAAGCACTGCGGGCGCGGCGGTCGCAGCAAGAAAATGGCGACGGGTCGTCATGATGAAGGTTCCTCCGGTTCGGTATTTTCAAGTGACTGGAACAGGTTCTGAAGGCGATCCCTGAGTGCCTCGAGCGCTGGATTGCCGGACAGGCGGCGCGGTCGCGGTGCGGGCACGGCAATGCTTTCGAGCACTCGGGTGGGTTTGTTGGACAGCAGCACGATGCGATCGGCGAGAACGATCGCTTCTTCGATGTCATGCGTGACGAACAGCACCGTGCGACCGGTCTGCTGCCAGATGCGTTCGATCTCGGCCCGCAGCCTGCGCCGGGTATTGGGGTCGAGCGCTGAAAACGGCTCGTCCATCAACACAATCGACGGATCAACCGCAAGCGCCCTGGCGATCGCCACCCGCTGGCGTTCGCCGCCCGACAACATTGATGGATATTTGTGCGCGGCATCGGCAAGCCCGACCATGGCGAGCAGTTCTCGTGCCCGGGGCTCGCGGCGGCGCGCCTCATCGCGGCCCAGTCTGAGTTCTGCGCCAAGCAGTACGTTTGCCAGTGCGTTACGCCAGGGCGCGAGCCGTGGCGACTGAAATACGAAGGCAACGTCCTGCCAGGCTTGCGCCGGGGGCTTGCCGTCGACGGTCACGCTTCCAGACTGCGCCGCCAGGAGGTCGCCGATCAGCCTGAGCGACGTAGACTTTCCGCAGCCTGACGGGCCGAGCAGGCAGACGAACTCGCCTTTGCCAACCGAAAAGCTGAGATCGTCGTAAATGGCCTCGCCGCCGAACCGAAGGCCAACGCGGTCAAAGACGATGGAGGTTGCTGTCACGGCCAGTATTTCCAGCGACTACGTCCAGCGGGGTCGTTTGCCACCCGGCTGTGATGATCGAAGAGCATCGTCTGCATGGCCTGCTCGTGCTTGGGCCAATGCGGCAGGGAGGGGTGCGAGGGGTCGCCCCGGGTAGCGAAGGCAACCCAGGCATCGCGCATCTGCGCAGCCAGTCTGGACATCGACTGCGGCTCGCCGCCTTCCAGCATCGGCGCCTGCCAGGCGGGCAGCGTGTCGAACATGAAGGGGATCTCGCAGCAATGGCAGGCTGCGAATCGGTTGCCCGGCGCAGCCCAGTCGAATCGGTAGACCCAGGCGGGACGACCGAGCGCTGCCAGCCGCTCGGCGAAGGCATGCACGCCAGCGCCAAACGACGAGTCGCCCAACATCGCGCCAAGCAGTGAAGCGTTATCGGACCCGCGTGCGCGCAGTCGGTATTCGGCGATCGCTTCATCCGCGGCTGCGCCGAAAATGCCCGCAAACACCTGGTGAACCTGTTCGGGCGACGCATCGCGGATCTTGTCGTCTGCCGCGAAAAAGGCCGCCATTTCATCGCGCGTGTAGCCCACCATGACATCGCGCTCGCACGCGCCTGCCAGCGCTGCTGACATCAGGTCTTCGCCCATCAATTTTTTGTCGATGATGGGAATGAAAGCTGGCGTGGTCGCTGCGAAGGAGCCCAGACTGCGCGCAACGCCGACCTGCGCTTCGTTGATTTTCTGCGCGTCCACCGTTCGCCATTGGGACGGCTCAGTGATGCCCAGCGCCTTCCCCATTGCCTCGGAGATCTGCAGTGCTTTGGGCATCGATCGGAGAATGCGGCCAAACGGCGCACTTTGCACGATGGCCCGCCGCATCAGCGCCCGGCTCTGAGGCTGGGCAAGCATAGCAAGCACCGAGAGACCGCCCGCTGACTGACCCGCCACGGTAATGTTGTCGGGGTCTCCGCCAAACGCGGTGATTTCGCGCGCGACCCAGCTGAGCGCCGCCATCTGGTCGTGCAGGCCAAGGTTGGGTTCCGCAACGCCTGGTACATGCATGAAGCCCAGCGCGCCGAGGCGATAGTTGACGCCTACGACAACGATATCGCCATGCTTTGCCATGGAGACGCCGGAATACCAATCGATCGAGCCGGCGCCAGTCCAGAAGGCACCGCCATGCAACCAGATCAGGACGGGCCGACGGCGTCCGTCAGCGGCGGGTGTCGCAATGGTAAGTGTCAGGCAATCCTCACCCTGCTCTGCAATGAAGTCACCCATCGCCGAACGCAGGCGAGACGGGGGTTGCGGGGGAACAGGCCCGTTTTTGGACGCATCGCGCTCGCCTGTCCACGGTGTCACTGGAGCTGGCATTGCGAACCGCAAAGGGCCGACCGGCGGCGCTGCGTAGGGCACGGCGCGATACACGCAGACGTCGTCCTCAACGGTGCCACGGAGAAGCCCCGACGAGATTCGGGCGGTAGGCGATGCGCTCATGGCGCTGCTCCTGTCAACGGAAAAGTCGCCGCATTCTAGGCGGTTGCGGGCCACGATTGAAGCCTTTCGATGCGGGTGACTCGCGGAGCCGCGTGTGTGCCGGGTGGCGGCCCGGTAGAATCGAGGGCTTTCCCTTGCCGAACGTCAACGTCCATGGTCCGCACCCGGTTTGCTCCCAGCCCGACGGGTTTTCTTCATATCGGCGGCGCCCGCACGGCGCTGTTCGCATGGGCCTATGCTCGGCACTACGCGGGCACATTCATTCTGCGTATTGAAGATACCGATCTTGAGCGCTCAACCCCTGAGGCGGTGCAGGCGATCCTCGATGGCATGGCGTGGCTTGCTCTGAAGCCAGATGAGGGACCGTTCTTTCAGACCCGGCGAATGGACCGCTATCGCGAGGTCATCGCCAGGATGTTGGCCGAAGGGACGGCTTACCACTGCTGGAGTTCGCCGGAAGAGCTCGATGCGATGCGCGAGGCGCAGCGAGCCCAGGGCTTGAAGCCTCGATACGACGGCCGCTGGCGCCCCGAAAACGCCGCAGGGCGGACCCCGCCTGCCGGTGTCCAGCCGGTTGTGCGTTTCCGTAACCCTGATGGGGGTGCGGTCGTCTGGGATGATCTGGTCAAAGGCCCGATCTCTATTTCCAACGATGAGCTCGATGATCTGGTGATCGCGCGCTCGGACGGCACACCCACCTATAACTTCTGCGTGGTCGTGGATGATCTCGACATGCAGATCACGCACGTGATTCGTGGCGATGACCATGTGAACAACACGCCGCGTCAGATCAACATCCTGAAAGCGCTTGGCGGAACACCGCCGCGTTACGGGCATGTTCCGATGATCCATGGTGACGATGGGCAGAAGCTCTCGAAGCGCCATGGTGCGGTATCGGTTATGCAGTATGACGACGAAGGATATCTGCCCGAGGCAGTCATCAATTACCTTGCCCGGCTTGGCTGGAGCCATGGTGACGACGAGGTGTTCAGCCGCGAACAGCTGGTTGCGTGGTTCGACGGCTCGCATCTGTCCAACTCGCCGTCGCAGTTCGACACTGGAAAATTGCGCTGGCTCAATCAGCAGTACCTCAAGCGCACCGACGACGCCTGGCTGGCCGATGCGATTCGGCCCCGACTGATTCGCGCGGGTGTCCATGCTGTGGCGATTGCTGGGCCCAATGCGCCAGACCTTGCCGCCGTATGCGCGCTTCTGAAGGACCGCGCCGCAACACTCAATGAGCTCGCCGAAGCCGCCCACATGTTTTATGCGGAGCCGCGGCCGCGAACCGATGAACTGTCAACGCATCTCACCGAGGCGGTTAAACCGGCGCTGGCAGCGCTCGCAGCCGCCTTGCACGATGCGCCCTGGACGCGCGACGGTATTCAGGCGGCGCTTAAGCAAACGCTCGCAGCGCACGGTCTCAAAATGCCGCAACTCGCGATTCCGGTTCGGTTGCTCGTGTTCGGACTCGCGCAAACGCCATCGGTGGACGCGTGTCTTGCGCTGCTGGCGCGTGAGCAGGTCATCATGCGGTTGCTTGAACCGCCCCAGCCACGTCCGTAAAGCGCGTCAACACTTAACGTCTGTATTCTCGTCCCGTACAACCGTCTCCCAGGTCACGCTGCAATGTCTGGAAATACCTTTGGCCATCTGTTCCGGGTCACGAATTTCGGCGAGTCGCACGGCCCAGCGATCGGATGCGTGATCGACGGTTGCCCGCCCGGCTTGTCGCTATCTGAATCGGATCTGCAGCCTGATCTCGATCGGCGGCGCCCCGGTACCTCGCGCCATGTCACGCAGCGCCAGGAGCCCGACCGGGTCGAAATCGTGTCGGGGGTGTACGAGGGAAAAACAACCGGCACGCCCTTGATGCTGCTGATTCGCAACGAAGATGCGCGCAGCAAAGACTATTCAAAAATCGCCGACACCTTCCGGCCGGGTCACGCTGACTACACCTATTGGCACAAGTATGGTGTTCGGGATCCGCGCGGAGGCGGGCGGTCGTCTGCCAGGTTGACCGCGCCGATGGTGGCTGCAGGGGCCGTTGCGAAAAAATGGCTTCGTGAACAGCACGGTACCGCCGTGCGCGGCTGGATGTCGCAGCTTGGTGAGATTCCCATCCCTTTCACCGATTACGCACAGGTTGCCGAGAACCCGTTTTTTGCTCCCGATGCCGCGATCATCGAAACGCTCGAGGCCTACATGGACAGCCTGCGGCGTGCGGGCGATTCATGCGGCGCGCGTATTGAAGTCGTCGCAGAGTCGGTCCCGGTTGGTTGGGGCGAGCCACTTTACGACAAGCTCGATGCCGATATCGCCTGGGCCATGATGGGCATTAACGCGGTCAAAGGGGTCGAGATCGGTGCTGGATTTCGGTCGGTGGCCCAGCGCGGCAGCGAGCATGGCGATGAACTGACGCCCCAGGGTTTCGTTGGAAACGAGGCGGGTGGCATTCTGGGCGGTATTTCCACCGGCCAGCCGATCACCGTTTCCATCGCAATCAAGCCTACCTCAAGCATCCGCGTGCCGCGGCGCTCCATCGACCGGTCGGGCGAGACCACAGTGGTTGAAACCACCGGCCGTCATGATCCGTGCGTCGGCATTCGGGCAGTGCCGATTGCCGAGGCGATGCTCGCACTGGTGCTGATCGACCATGCATTGCGCCACCGCGCCCAAAACGCGGACGTCAGCGTTGCAACGCCGCGGATCGCGGGCCGCGCGCCCGACTAGCGCCGGTGACCTCTGACCCCGCCTCGCGCACCCGCAACGGGGTGCGCGCGCTTTTTCTCTGCTATTTCCTGTTTGTTGGCACGCTCTCGCCTTACCTCACGCTTTATCTGAATGAGGTGGGTCTGGGGGTGGCCGCGATCGGCCTGGTCATGTCGCTGTCACCGGCTTCGCGAATCATCGGGCCGCTTGCCTGGGGATGGCTCGCCGATCACAGCGATTCACGTAATTCGGTGCAGCGCGCCTGTACGCTGATTTCGCTGGCTGCGCTGATTGGCCTGTGGGTCTCGGGCGCGGAGCTCGGCTGGATCATGCTCGCCTGCGCGGTCTTGTTTTTCTCGACGTCCGGTCAGATGCCGATCGCTGAGGCGATTGCACTGGAGGCTTCTGGTCATGATGCAGGCCGCTACAGCCGGATGCGGGTCTGGGGCTCGATCGGCTTCATCGTAGGTGTGATCGCGACCGGACCGCTTTTCGAAGCCGCTGGAATCCGATGGCTCCCTGGCTGGCTGATGCTGATGATGCTCGGTGTGCTCGCCTGCACCTGGTTGTTGCCCGAAGCGCCGCGTCGACCCGCTGGACCACGGCCCGCGCCGCTTTGGAAAGCGCTGCGTGACCCGGCCAAAGCCGCATTCTTTGCATCGGCTTTCCTGATGCTTTATGCGCACTCGGTGTTCTACACCTTCTTTTCGCTTTACCTGGAAGAGCACGGCTATGGAAAAGGTGCGATTGGACTGATCTGGGCGGTTGGGGTGGTCGCCGAGATCGCCATGTTCTATCTGCAGCGACCGCTGTTCGTCCGGTTTTCGGCGCTGTCACTTTTGGGGTTCAGCGTGGCGGTGGCGGCGATCCGTTTCGCACTGGTCGGTGCGTCGGATGGCGCCCTCTGGCTCTTGCTCTTTACGCAACTGCTTCATGCAATTACCTTCGGGCTGCACCACACGGCTTCACAGGCGCTGCTGTCGCGCTGGTTCGGCGCGGAACGACAGGCCAGTGCTCAGGCACTCTACGTCACGGTGGGGTACGGCTTGGGCGGCATGATTGGCGGCCTTGGTGCAAGCTGGATCTGGGTTGCAATCTCGCCCGCGGCGGCTTTCTATGGCGCGGGCGCCGTGGCTGCGCTGGGGTGTATCGCGGTGTGGGGGTGCGTTCGCGCCGATCGAAAAGGAGCGACTGCCGGGACACGCGTGGCATAATCGCCAGTCCTGTTTTTTAACGGTTTTTCCCATGTCGCTCGCTCTTCGTACCCTCTACGACAAGCTGTGGGACGCGCACGTTGTGCGCGCCGAATCCGACGGCACCGCGTTGCTTTACATCGACCGGCACCTGGTTCACGAGGTGACCAGCCCGCAGGCTTTCGAAAGCATGCGGCTTGCTGGGCGTAAACCCTGGCGAATCAGCGCTAACCTGGCAGTGGTCGATCACAATGTTCCCACCACCGACCGCAGCCGACCCATCGAAGACGAAGTAGCGCGACTGCAGGTTGAAACCCTCGACCGCAATGCGCGCGAGCACAAGCTCGTCTACTTCGATATTCGCGATCGTCGCCAGGGGATCGTCCACGTGATCGGGCCTGAGCAGGGTGCAACGCTGCCCGGCATGACGGTGGTTTGCGGCGATTCGCATACCAGCACGCATGGCGCATTTGCATGCCTCGCCTTCGGTATTGGCACCTCCGAGGTCGAACACGCGCTCGCCACGCAAACGCTGCTGGCGCGCAAAATGAAGAACATGCTGGTGCAGATCGATGGAGCACTCGGCCCGGGCGTTACCGCCAAAGACATCGCACTGGCCGTCATCGGTCGCATTGGTACCGCCGGTGGTACTGGTTTTGCGATCGAATTCGCGGGGTCGGCAATTTCTGCGCTTTCCATGGAGGGCCGGATGACCCTCTGCAACATGGCGATTGAGGCTGGCGCGCGGTCGGGCATGGTGGCTGTTGATGACACCACCCTGCGTTATCTCAAGGGCAGGCCGATGGCCCCCGCGGGTGACGAGTGGGAGCGCGCTGTGGCTTACTGGCGGTCGCTTCGGTCCGATCCGGGTTCGAAATTCGATGCCGTGGTTGCCATTGAAGCAGGCAGCATCCTGCCGCATGTCACTTGGGGTACCTCGCCCGAGATGGTCACCACCGTTGAAGGTCGTGTGCCCGACCCCGAGAAGGAAAAAGATCCCGTGCGCCGAGAAGGTATGGAACGGGCGCTCACCTACATGGGGCTCAACCCCAACACACCCATCACCGATATTCGAATCGACAAGGTGTTTATCGGCTCATGCACCAATTCGCGCATTGAAGACTTGCGCGCTGCCGCCGCGGTGGTGCGTGGTAAGCAGAAGGCCTCTAACGTCAAGGTTGCGATGGTCGTGCCGGGTTCGGGTCTGGTGAAGGCGCAGGCTGAAGCCGAGGGGCTTGACCGTATCTTTCGCGATGCGGGTTTTGAGTGGCGTGAGCCGGGGTGTTCCATGTGTCTCGGTATGAATGACGATCGCCTGGAAACCGGCGAGCGCTGCGCTTCCACCTCAAACCGTAACTTTGAAGGTCGCCAGGGCCCGGGCGGCCGCACCCACCTGGTCAGTCCGGTAATGGCTGCTGCAGCCGGTATTGCTGGCCATTTCGTTGACGTGCGTCGACTGGGCTGAGGAGAGTGGCAATGAAAAGTCTCACCGTGCATCGCGGGCTCGTGGCCGCACTTGATCGTGCGAATGTCGACACCGACGCGATCATTCCAAAGCAGTTTCTGAAGTCAATCAAGCGGTCGGGTTTTGGCCCCAACCTGTTCGACGAGTGGCGCTACCTCGATCGGGGCGAACCCGGCATGGATAACAGCAAGCGGCCGCTCAACCCTGACTTTCCGTTGAACCATTCGCGATTCCGTGGCGCGTCGGTGTTGCTCGCTCGCAAGAATTTCGGTTGCGGGTCGTCGCGCGAGCACGCCCCCTGGGCGCTCGAAGACTATGGTTTTCGCGTACTGATCGCGCCGTCGTTTGCCGACATCTTCTATAACAACTGCTTCAAAAATGGCGTTCTGCCGATTCGGTTATCGGAGGCGGACATCGACTGGCTGTTTCATCAGGTCAACGGCTTCGTTGGATTTGAACTGGTCGTCGATTTGCCCCAGCAGATTGTCAGCACCACCGACGGCTCGCGCAGCTTCCAGTTCGATGTTGACGAGTTTCGCAAGTACTGCCTGGTTAACGGGCTCGATGAAATCGGCCTCACGCTTCGCCATGCGGACGCGATCCGTGAATACGAAGCCAAGCGCCTGGCCGAGCAGCCCTGGCTGGGGCGCATGCTGACCAGCTGATCTCGCAGGCTGACAAGCGCAAACAACCGCGCCGATGGCTCAGGGCAGGCGCGGACTTGCGATCTGAGCCGTGCGTTCTGGACTGAGACCTTCTGAGGCGCAGTCCACTAGGAGTTCACCAACATGAAGATTGCAGTTCTGGCCGGCGACGGCATCGGTCCCGAAATCACTGAGCAGGCGGAACGCGTCATTGCGGCGCTCGCGAGCGACGGTCTCAAATTGGAAACCGAGCATGCGCCGGTGGGCGGTGCAGGCTACGACGTGGCGGGCGACCCGCTCCCCGAGGCCACGCTAAAGCTGTGCGAGCAGTCCGACGCCATTTTGTTTGGCGCTGTGGGCGGGCCGAAATATGACGCACTGCCTCGACCGAAGCGGCCCGAACAGGGGTTGCTTCGTCTGCGCAAGCACTTTGACCTGTTCGCGAACCTGCGGCCTGCCACGGTTTTCCCCGAATTGGCGCATGCGTCAACGCTACGCCCGGAAATTGTTGCTGGGCTCGATATCCTGATTTTGCGTGAACTCACCGGCGACATCTATTTCGGTCAGCCGCGCGGCATTCGTACCAACGAGGCCGGCGAGCGCGAGGGGTTCGACACCATGCGCTACAGCGAGGGAGAAATCCGCCGAATCGCCCAGCTGGGGTTTGAGGCAGCGCGCAAGCGTAATCGTCGCTTGTGCTCGGTCGATAAGGCCAATGTCCTCGAGACCACGCAGCTTTGGCGAGACGTGGTGACCGAGCTGCACGCGCAGTACCCCGATGTTGAACTCACCCATATGTACGTCGATAACGCTGCCATGCAGCTGGTGCGCAACCCCAAGCAATTCGATGTGATCGTTACCGGCAACATGTTCGGCGACATTCTGTCCGATGAAGCGTCAATGCTCACGGGGTCAATCGGCATGCTGCCGTCGGCATCGCTTAACGCAAAGCGCTTCGGTATGTATGAGCCAATTCATGGCTCAGCACCTGATATCGCGGGCAAGGGTGTGGCCAATCCGCTTGCCACGATTCTCTCGCTTGCCATGTTGATGCGTCATTCACTCGATCAGGAAGCCGCTGCAGTTCGAATCGAGGCGGCTGTTCGGAAGGTGCTTGCGCAAGGTCTTCGCACTGGCGACATTGCCGAACCAGGCAAACGCACGGTGGGAACGCGCGAGATGGGTGACGCGGTAATCGCGGCTCTCTGAACCGGACAAAACGACGGAGAACGGGTGATGGCGATGAAGGTCGGAATGGTGGGCTGGCGCGGTATGGTCGGCTCGGTGCTCATGCAGCGAATGCGCGAGGAGAATGACTTTGCTCTAATCGACCCAGTGTTCTTCAGCACCTCGGCCTCCGGTGGCGAGGCGCCGCTTGGGACGGGGCGTCTGCAGGACGCAATGTCGGTCGAGGCCCTCGCCAAGATGGATACCATCCTTACCTGCCAGGGTGGCGACTGGACCAACGACATCTATCCGAAGCTTCGCGCGGCCGGCTGGAAAGGCTACTGGATCGACGCGGCATCGGCGCTCAGGATGAAAGACGAGTCGGTCATCATCCTTGATCCACTGAACCTCCATGTCATCAAGGAGTCGCTGGCTCGCGGCGGTCGCGATTTTATTGGAGGTAACTGCACCGTCAGCCTCATGATGATGGGGCTCAACGGTCTGATCCGCGAGAACCTGATCGAATGGGTGACCGCCATGACGTACCAGGCGGCATCGGGGGCAGGGGCGCAGAACATGCGCGAGCTGTTGGCGCAGATGGGCGCGTTGCATGCCTCTGTTGCGCCGCTTCTCGCCGATCCGGCTTCGGCCATTCTCGAGATCGACCAGCGCGTGTCGGACACCATGCGTGGCAAAGCTTTCCCGGTCGAGAATTTTGGCGTACCGCTCGCAGGCAGTCTGATCCCCTGGATCGACAAAGACCTGGGTAACGGCATGTCCCGCGAAGAATGGAAGGGCGACGCCGAGATGAATAAGATCCTCGGACTTCCCGCCTCAGGACCGAGCCACATTCCGGTGGAGAGTCTGTGTGTGCGGATCGGTGCGATGCGCTGCCACAGCCAGGCGCTTACCATCAAGCTGCGCCGCGACGTTCCTCTTGCTGATATCGAGGCGCTGGTGGGGGCGGGTAACCCGTGGGTGAAGCTTGTCCCCAACACGCGCGAAGCCAGCATTCGCGATCTGTCTCCAACCGCTGCAACAGGCACGCTCTCGGTACCTATCGGCAGGCTTCGCAAGCTCGCAATGGGCCCCGAGTATCTCAGCGCATTCACCGTCGGCGACCAGTTACTCTGGGGAGCGGCAGAGCCGCTGCGCCGAATGTTGCGCATTCTTCTCGATTAGCCGCGGCAGGCACTGCGCGGCCAGCCGGATACTATCGATGCGAACAGTGCTGAACGTACCGAATAGCTATCGCGGGCCTGGCTGCGGGTCCAGGCTCCAGGCGCCTGGCTCCCCTGAGATCGATCCCCGTGCTGGGCGGGTGTTCTGGCGCGTGAGCCGCAGGTGGGGGTCAGCTGCGCTGATCGCGATTATTCTGGCGTTCGTCGGTGCGGAGGTTTGGGCTGCACGGCTAGGGGTTTTAACGGTACGTTCCGCGCAAGGTCAGCCCTTCGACGCTGAGATCGTACTGACCGACTGGGACGAAACCTCAGAGCGCCCGCGTGTCACGCCGGTTGAGCCGATTCGCGTGCGGTTGGCCGGCCGGGACGAGCTGCTCTGGCCCACGGCCTGGCTGGATACGTCGCGAGTCGGCACTACCCTGGTCAGGGTACGCACCGAGTTCGAAATCTCAGAGCCTGCCTTTGAGCTCACGCTTCGGATCGAATCCGATCGTGGGCGAATGGTGATCACGTATCCGATTTCGCTTCGGCTGCCGAGCGCGAATCTCACCGGGCCTGGCGAACGCGTACGCGGCGTCGTAGCGTTGGACGATGTCGCAGGGGCTGCGCCGCGCGCGGGGTCCGCGGCAGCCGCTGGGGCAGCGCCTGCGCGTCGACCCGATGGCGGCGACCCGATCGCCGCGCTGCTGCGGAGCCAGCAGGCAGAGTCTGGGGCGCCGTCGTCTGCGAGCAGCGCGGCGAGACAGGCTGAGCAGACGATGTCGGCGTTGCTGGCCGAGCGGGCTACCGCTGCGAAAAGGCAAGCGACTCCGCCAGCGGCTATCCCGGCGGCCCCGGCCCCGGCCGCTGCGCCGCCGGCGCCACGCCCTGCCGAGCTGAAACCGCCTCTGCCAGCGCCTGCACCAAGTGCGACCCTTGTTGCCGCTGCACCCTTACCTGAATCTGCGCCCGCACCTGCACCCGCACCGGCGCCCGCACCCGCACCCGCACCCGCACCCGCACCCGCACCCGCACCCGCACCCGCAC
>CAZORB010000029.1:9393-33731 GCA_964581825.1 uncultured Bordetella sp. | reverse complement strand
CGGTGAAGCCTTTGTTGAAGCCGGCTGCACTGAACTCAGTGACATTGAAACTTGTAAGGGTGCAGCTGCCGTAAAGCACAAAGCCGGTGCCGACCGGGCTGGCTCCGGCACCTGCCGGCGAGGTGGCGGTGTTACTGGTGGTCACCAGCAGGTCGGTATAGCCGTCGCCGTTGATATCACCCTCCCCGGCCACCGTTGAGCCCAGCATCGGCCCCATACGCGTATCGCCCTGCAGAATGAAACCTCCGGTCATACTGAGGCTGGAAAAAGCGGGTAACACCAGGTTAGCCCGCGCGGTGGTCGAACCGAACAGCACTATCACCCGGCCGGGTTCGGTATTCCATGCATTGCCGCTCGAAGCCAGCGACTGACCGATGGCGATATCCTCCAATCCGTCGCCATTGATGTCGCCGATATCAGCAACGCCTGTGTTGCCGCCTGAGCCGCCACCGCCGTTACCTACGTTATAGGCAATGCCCCCATAGGTTATTCCCGTTTGCTGGTCGATCTTGAAGCCCTGCGCACTGTTCGCACCGCTATCGAGTGCGGTCAGCTGCACCGCTTGGCCGCTGCTGTTGCCGTACGCCAAATACACCCGGCCACTGCGGTAGTTGTCGTTGTAGATGGAGGGGATCAGGTAATCGGGCAGCCCATCACCGTTGAAGTCCAGTTCACCGGCCAGTCCGTAGTAAGCCGTGCGGATGGCCGCGCTGCCTGCATTGATCTTGAAGCCGCTGCTATTGGCGGCCGACTGCATGCCGGAGAGCTCGACGGTCGCCATCCTGGTGCCGCCATAGACCACATAGGCCGCTCCGACGGCCGCCCCGGCGGTAGTCAGCGCATCTAAAGGCGCGCCCACCAATACGTCGTCATAGCCGTCGCCGTTGACATCGCCAAGCTTGCTGACCACGCCCGCATAGGCACCGCCCCCGGTAGCGCCATTCGACGTGGTGTTGCCATTGATGCTAAAGCCGTAGCTGGGCGAGGTCTGGTTGCCCGGTAGCGCCAGCGAGAGGTCAAACGCGTAATTGACGGTGACTGTGCCCGACGGGTTGGACACATTGCCGGTGCTGGCGCTGACGATCTGGGCGGTGACCGTGGTCGTGCCATAGCCCTGGGCGGTGAGCGTCGCCGCTGACACCGTGATGTCGACGTACCGATTCGTGATGTCCGTGCTGCTCAGTGGAGCGCTGGTCACCACCTGACTGCCCCAGTTGAGTTGCACCGTGTCGCCGGCTACCGCCGGCACAGTGACGCCGGCCACGCCGCTGGTGGGCAGTTGCACGCGCACGATGGTGCCATTAGCGGTCTCGGACTTGAAGAGCGTGTTGTCGGTCACGCCGCTGGTGGGAATGGCGCCGGTGGTCCAGTCCACCGCGAACCTGGCCTCAGGAATGCCGGTGGTGCTGCTGGTGCCGCCCGAGGCCCAGGCGGTGGCGCTGATGATGGGCGCGTTGGCGGTGACAAAGTTGACCGACACGGGCACCACGTCCGAGGTCGAGACCGCGCTGACCGAGGCGGTCGTGCTCAGCAGGTCCGCCGTGACATCGACGGTGCCGCTGCTTCCAATCGCAGTGACAGCGGTCAGCGTGGCGGTGGGCACCAGCACCTCGGCATAGCCGTTGCTGATGTCGGTGCTGCTCAGGGCCGCGCTGACCACACTCTGGCCGCCCCAGTTGATGCGCACCGCGTTGTCGGCCACCGCGCCGGTGTCCTTGATTGCCACCCGCACCAGCGTGCCGCCACCGCTTTGCGCCTCGGGCAGGATCAGGCCATTGGCCCATTCGAAGTCCGAGGTGTTGATGAGGGTGGGGGGTACGCGGACGTTCATGTCGGCATCCACGATCACCTGCGTGCGGCCCGCGCCCGACTGAAACACCCGGTAGGTGTTGCCGGCATTGACCACATTGCCGATGTCGCGGAAGGAGTTGGTCAGCCTCAAGGTGTCGTTGCTGGTGCCATCGACCACCAGCTGGCTGCCCAGATTGCTCGCCCCCCAACCGGTGGCGCCGTTGGTGCTGGCCGCCGCCCAGCCGTTGCCCGTGTTGAAGCTGTTGTCAGTTCCGGTCAAGGCCAACAGATCGCGCAGACCCATCCTTAGTTCATTGCCCGCGGTGGTGGAGCTGATATCGATGCGCTCAATGCCCACTAAAGCCAGGTTGCTGATGGCCGTCAGGTCAAACAGTTGCCCGTCGCCGCTCAGATCCACCGTATCCACCCCGGTGCCGCCGTCGATGCGGGCCACCGCCTGCGCATTATTGCCACTGCTCCGTGCCAGTTTGAGCAGGTTGTCATCGTTGATGACGATCAGGTCATTGCCACGCCCGCCGTAGAGCACATCGGCCCCGCCATTGCCGGTGAGCGTGTCGTTGCCGTCACCGCCGACGAGCTGGTTGTCCCCCGAGGTGCCCGTCAAGGTGTCAGCACCACTGGTGCCGATGACATCACCATTGCCGCTCTGGAACACCGAGGCGGTGGCATCGCTCAAGCCGCCGTAAAGGATGTACACCTTGCCTTGATTGCTCAGGGTCTGATCCCCAAAGACCGCGCCGACTAATAGATCGGCAAAGCCATCGCCGTTGACATCGCCCGCAGCCGACACCGAGGAGCCTGCCGTGTCGCCTGCGCAATGCCCCACGATGCGAAAGCCACTAGAGCCCACATCGAGCGAGGACAGATCGACCGCGGTGGTGCCAGTACGGCCGTAGATCACATAGGCGTTGCCGGCGTCGGCACCACCGGTGTCCGACATGGAAGCCCCAATGAGCAGGTCGGCCAGGCCGTCGCCGTTGATATCGCCCGCGTTCGATACCGAATTGCCCAGCGTCGAGCTTGCGCTGCTGCTCTCTGCATTGATGGCGAAGCCGCCGGTGCCGCCGGCGATCGCCGACGCCTCCAGCGCGGTGGTGGCAGTGCGCCCAAACACCACATAGACACGGCCAGCGTTTATCCCTACGCCAGTGGGCAGGCTTGCCCCGGTGGCGCCAACCACCACATCTGCGAGACCGTCGCCATTGACATCGCCCGCCTGCGACACACTGGTCCCCAGGTACTCCGCCACAGCGGCACCGTTGAGCACAAAGCCACCATTGCCGGCATTAATGGCCGACAGGTTGATGGCAGCGGTGCTGCTGGTGCCGAACACCACATAGGCGCGGCCTCCGTCCGAGCGGCCGGTCGGATCCGCCATCCGTGAGCCCAGCACGAAGTCGAGCAGGCCATCGCCGTTGACATCACCCGCTGCGCTGCCCGATACAAGCTCGTCGGTGCCCGCCATGCCATTGATCACCAGCCCAGCCGCAGCGCCCAGATTACTCAGTTCAACGGTGGCGCCGCCCACCTTGCCAAACACGACATAGGCTTGCCCGGCATTGCTAAGCGTGGTGCCACCGACAACCGGGTCAGCATACCGGGCCACCACGAGTACATCGCCCAGACCGTCGCCATTAAAGTCACCGACTTCGGAGACCGAGTAGCCTGAGTTGTCGCTGGTGGTTCCGCCGCGTATGACGAATCCCCCTGTTGCGGCAGCCACGGCCGAAGCAGCCACGTCGGTCGTATTGCCCTTACCGAAAACAATGTACGAGGCGCCGGCGTCGGTGCCCGTTACGCCATCAGCGTTGGAGGCACCGACTATCAGATCAGCCAGCCCGTCGCCGTTGACATCGCCGGCAGCCGACACGCTGTCGCCCAAAGACTGACTGCTCGACTGGCTGGTGACCCTGAAGCCACGGTTCTGCGAGAGTGCGCTTCCGATCGGAGCGGAGTCCGAGGCGGTGCCACCGAAAACCAGATATGCCCGACCGGTCTGCGATGGGGCGACGTTTGAGGCCCCCAGCAGAAGGTCTTCAAAGCCATCGCCATTGACATCGCCCGCATTGCTGACCGAGCTCCCAAGCTTGTCGCTGGTGGTTTCACCGTAGAGCGAAAAGCCATAGCTCGGCGCTGTGCTCGCCGGTAGCGCCAACGGCAGGTCGAACTTGTAGGTAACCGGCACCGCCGCACTGGCCGTGGAACCCGCCACGCCGTTGGCGGTGAATTGCTGAGCGGTCACGTTGAAGGTGCCGTAGCCCTGCTCTGCAATGATGCTGTAGGGTACGTTCACAATGACACTGCCGCCCGCCGAAGTCGCGGTGCTGATTCTCTGGGTAAAGCTTGCGTTGCCCCAGTTCACCCGCACCCAGTCGCCTACCGCCGCCGCGCTCTTGATCCAGACGGTCACAGCAGTGCCGTCGACCGCCTCGCTGGTGAAGAGCGCGTTGTCGATCAGGCTCACGCCACCGTTGGCAAACTTAGCCTCGGTGATGCCAGCCAGATCAGAAGTGGTTAGGTTGCTGCTGTTAATCACGGGCGCGTTGGCCGGTGCGGTCGCCGTGCGAAAGTCCACCAGTACCGGACTGATCCCCATCGGCGTCACCGCCGCTGTACCGTTGAGGATCTGCGCGGTCACCGGTACCGTTTCGAAGCTTCCGGAAGCGGTTGCCGCAGTGAGCGTGGCCGTAGGAACCGTGACCCGAGCCTGGCCGGCAGTGATATCAGCGCTGGTCAGGGTGTAGTCAACGGGCACCTGCTCGTCCCACACCAGGCGAACAGTCTGCCCCGCGGTGGCGTTGGTTCCCGCGAGGCTTACCACCACAGGCGTACCCGCCGCGCTGCTTACAAAGAAGCCGCTGCCGCTGTCATTGGCTTCGGCGAGCGTGAGCGCGCCAAAGCTACGGCTGGTATCGGCCTCCGGAATTGACAGAATGGATGGCGCACCAGCGGTGCTGGTTTGCACCGGTACGCTCTGACGCACGATCAGCTGAGTGCGCGTGGCCGCATTGGCGTACACATCGAAGGTTCCAGCGCTGCCCAGAGCACCGCCTGCGTAGCTGAGGCTGCCGCTCGCCTTCACAAAATCCGAGCCCAGTCGAAGCGCGCCACTGCTGGTACCATCGATCAGCAGTTGGTGGTAATCCACCGCACCATCAAACCCAGTGACCGTGCCGGTAACGCTCCAGCCATTGCCTGTGTTGAATCGGTTGAAGGGGCCCGTGATCTCGTTGACGGTGAGCGCCTGACCATTTTCAATCTGCAGGGTGCCACCCGCTAGTTCGATCCGCTCGATTGCCTCGATCGCGTGCAGCCGGCTGGCCACATTGGCCAGACCCATGAAGGAGCCGGTGCCCACGACAATCGTGTCGATGCCTGTGCCGCCGTCAATACGCGTCGGGGCGGGAGCGAGACCGGCCCCGGCAACCATGAGTGCGCGAATGTTCGAATCGTTAAGCTCGAAGCGATCATTACCGGCACCACCATACAGAACGTCGTAGCCGCCCTGGCCCTGCAGGGTGTCGTCACCCGCGCCGGCAACAATCTGATTGTTGCCGCTGGTGCCGGTGAGCGTCTCTGATGCGCTGGTTCCGATGGCATCGCCACTCGCGCTCTGAAACACCATCGAGCGCGTCTCATTGACCCCGCCGAAAATCAGATACGAAATGCCACCGTTGGTGCGGCCCGTTGGGTCCGCCTGATCGGCACTCACCAGCAGGTCGGCAAACCCGTCCCCGTTGACGTCCCCGGCCGCAGACACGGTTTGTCCCGCCCGGTCGCCCGCGCTTTCGCCGTTGATTCGGAAACCCTCAGAGGCCTTGAGCGCAGACAGGGTGATGGCCGAGCCGCTGGTTTTACCGTAAATCAGATAGGCGCCGCCCGCGGCAACGCCATTGACGGTGAGCGCGGTGTCCTGCACCACGATATCAGGCAGGCCGTCGCCGTTGAAGTCGCCAACGATGCGCCCGGAGCCGCCATTGATTACAAAACCGTTGGTCGATGTTCCTGTGGTGAGTTCGTTACGCGAGAACGATACATCGCTGGTCTTGCCGAAAATCACATAGGTTTGACGAGCGCCTGTCGAGCCCCAGTTGACGATGATGTCATCGCGACCATCACCATTGACATCTTGAACGCCGGCAATCTCCTCGTTGGTCGCGGAGAAGTCGGTGATCCGGTAACCCCTGCCGTTGCCTGCGCTTGCAAGTACACCGTCAGTTCCTGCAAACGCGGAGCCCCCGAAGAACACGCTCAGCCGACCTGGGCTGCTTTCCATGCGCGCCACAACGTCCGAGTAGCCATCCCCATTAATATCGCCCCCGACGGCGCCGAACGAATAGACACCTCCATCTGGGTTGATCCAGTATCCACCGGCAAAGCTTCCGCCACCTGCCGGGGAGAGAACACTGATATTTCCGCCAGAGGTGGCCCCGTAAACAACCGAGTAACCGGAATTGGTGGTTACGCCAACATCATCAAGACCGTCTCCGTTCACATCACCAAGGAACGACAGCGGGCTACCACCGTAGAAATTTCCGGTCTGCGCTGTGAGTCTGAAACCTTCCGTACTGGCGACTGTGTTGTTGGAGACCGAGACCGGCGCGGTACTCGTCTTACCGTAGATGACGTACTTGAACGTCTGGTCAGCATACGGCGGCGTAACAACGAGATCGGCGAGCCCATCGCCGTTCATATCGCCATTGCCGGTCACGTAGCCCGGCCATGCATAGAATGAACTGGACACACCTGTGATCCGGAATCCGCTGTTAGCGGCAACACCCACGTCGGACAGCTCGATGGTGTTCAGCCCCGGCCGCCCAAACACAACGTAGGTGCCCTGCGCTCCGACAATGGCAAAGTCCTCAAATCCGTCGCCGTTTACATCACCGACCTTATCCTGGCTAACTGGCGTAAAGGTCGTCTCGGACGCGGTGCGTCCATTGATGCGGAACCCGTAATTCGTTCCCGCGCTCACCAGCGGCAGATCGAACACATAGTTCACATCTACAGCGCTCGCAGTGCTGGCATTCCCAGCCGCGTTGACCACTTGCGCGCTGACGCTGACCGTACCCCAGTCCTGAGTCTGAATCACACTCCAGGGCACTAGCAGGTCAACGTATTTGTTGGTGATGTCGGTGCTGGTCAGCGCAGCGGTGACAGCATTCGACTGAGTGCCCCAGTTGATGACGACACGGTCTCCCACAACGGCCGGCGCGCTTGCCCCAGCGGTACCGGCCGTTGGAATCTGCACCCGCACCCAGGTGCCGGCGTCGACTGAATTGTTGACCTCGGAGTTGAAGAGCGCGTTGTCATCGGTACCGGAGGTAGAGGCGGGGAAGCTGGTGTAGCGCGCGTTCTTGACCGCCTCCGGAATGCCGCTCGTGGAACTGGTGGCGCCGCTGGCCCAGGCGGTACTAGAAATGACCGGCGCTGTTGGCGTTATGAAGCTGGAAGCAATCGGCGTGGGATCGGAGCTTGAAAGCGTTGCTCCCCCTCTGATCAGCGAAACCTGCCCATTAACCGTGCCACTGGCGCCGTTTGCGACTGCTGAGAAGAGTTGCGCGGTGGTCAGTGGAATCTCTACAAAGCCGTTGCTGAGATCAGCGCCAACCAGCGTTGCCGTGAATGTCTGACTGCCATAGGTTAGGCGCACGGTATCGCCAGACGCCGCACCGGTACCGAGCAGACCAACGCGAATGGTTGTGCCGCCCGAGCTCTGCGCCTCGGTTAAGTTCAATCCGCCGGGCAGTTCATTGGCTGCGGTAACGATGGCGGGCGACATCTGAAGCAGAACCCGGTCATCCACCAGTATCTGGGCCGTTGCACTGCCGCTTTGCAGAACCTTGTAGGTGAGCGTATTGCCGTTGACGCTGCTCTGTACCCCGCCAAGGTTGAACCAGTTGCCGGTGAGAATGAGGCGATTGGTGCCGTCGCCATCCACCAGCAGCTGATTGCCCAGCTCGGTGGCGCCCCAGTCAAGTGCCCCACCGGTTGACGTGGCCGTGTAGCCCGTCTGCGTGTTGTAAATGTTGTCGCGCCCGGTGAGGTTGATGACCTCGCGAGCGTTCAACTGTAATTCGCGACTGCTGCCGTTCAGGTCGATGCGCTCGATACTCCGAATCGCCCCATCACGTACCTGGGTCAGGTCAAGGTTTGCCCCAGAGAATCGCAGTGTATCGAGGCCTGTGCCGCCATCTACCCGCATGACCGACTGGCTAGTGTTACCACTATTTCGAGCAAGCTTCGTAAGGTTATCGGCATCCAGCACAAACGTATCGCTGCCACGACCGCCATACAGCACGTCCGCCCCACCGGCACCGATCAGCGTGTCATTGCCATCACCGCCGATGATTTGGTTGTCACCCGACGTACCGGTAAGAAGGTCAGCCGACGAGGTACCGATGACGTCACCGTTGCCGGGCTGAAAGGTAAGCGTCTGCAGGTCTGACACCCCGCCGAACACCACATAGGACCGGCCCGCGAGTGACTTTGCGTTCGGGTCAGAGCCGTAGGAGCCCACCAGCAAGTCTGCAAATCCGTCGCCGTTGACATCGCCCGCGGGCGATGCGGCGTAGCCCGAGAAATCGTCGGTGGTCTCACCGCGGATCACAAAGCCTTCGCTCGCAGCCAGGCTGGTCAAAGTGAGGGCGGTGTTGCTGGTCTTGCCATAAACCAGGTATTGCCGTCCAGCCTGAGTGCTGGTGCCAACCGCGGCTGTTGGCGCGGTTACCAGCAGATCGCTCAGGCCATCACCGTTGAAGTCGCCAACGCTGGCCACGTTGGTGTTGGAGCCCGCAATGGTGAAGGCTTCACTGGCAGCGGTCAGGGCGCTGATCGCAAAAGCGCCGAAACGCCCGGCTTTGCCGAAGATGACGCCGACCGAAGAACCGGTGCTACTCGCGATGTCGGCCAGACCGTCCCCATTCACATCGCCCAGTAAGGCCAGGGGCCGGGGCTTATTGCCACCCGTACCGCCGAGCATCGTGTCAGTGATGCGAAAGCCCATGGAGTTGGATGCCACGCTCAATTGCGCCATGGTGATGGTCTGCGAGCGGGTGCTGCCGCCATAGAGCACCGACATGCCGTGGCTACCCATGCCGGTCACGACATCGTCAAAGCCATCGCCATTGAGATCGCCGCCGCCGCTGACCACATTGCCGTAGTTATCATCGGAGACGCTGACGTTGTCGTAGGCGAGGTAGAAGCCCACGGCAGAAGGCGCGGTGGTGCGGTCGACCATCTGCACATTGCTGCGCGCGTCGCTGGTGCCATACAGGACAAAGATACCTTGCGGCGTGGGCGGGCTTTCCTGGTTGCCGCGGGCGATCAACAAGTCATCAAAGCCATCGGCATTGATATCGCCGGCCGAAGAAACTGCATTGCCAAATCGAACGGTATCAAGTCGGATCGAATACCCTTCTGAGGTCGCCAGTGAAGCCAGGTTAAGGGTAGCGTTGCTGCTGGTTCCGTAGATTACGAAGGTGCGCGCGGTTGAATTGCCGGTATTCGGACCGAGTAAGTTGTCGGTAGCGGACTGCGCGGAGGCCACCAGGAGATCAGCCAAACCGTCGCCATTGGTATCACCCGCGCTGGACACTGCAAAGCCCAGATAGGCGCCTCCTAGCCCACCGCGGATCATGAAGCCTTCGCTGGAGCCACCGGCCGCGAGGTTGCTCAGTTCAACGTTTTGCAGGCCCGGCTTGCCATAGACCACATAGACCGCTCCGTTGTTGGTCAACGTGTTGGTATCGCTTTGCGGGGCCGTCACAGCGATGTCGTCATAACCGTCGCCGTTGAAATCGCCAATGCTGCCCACCTGGTAGCCGCTGAGGTCATTGGCCGAGGCGCCATTGATCGCAAAGCCGTACTGGCCTGTGGCGGGTTTAGCAAGCGGTAGATCCCATGCCCACTGAATCGACACCGGGTTGGTCTGCGATGCGCTACCCGTCGCGCCGCTCACGATCTGCGCCGACACTGACACCGTGCCGTAGGGCTGGGTCAGCAGAACCGTGTTGGGTAAGGGGACATCCACAAACCGCGAAGAGGTCGATGCGGTAAGTACCGCACTTGGAATCAATCCTGCGTTGAAGGACTGTCCGCCGAAGTTCACGGTCAGACTGTCGCCTAAAACGGGCAGGTTGCTGCCCGACGTGGGCAATTGCACCCGAACCACCGTGCCCGCGGTAATCGTGCTGCCCACGGCCGCGGTTTCAGACAGGTACAGTACGCCATCAGCCGTGCCGGTGCTGACATGCGTCGCAGAATTGACGTCGTAGGATGCCTCACCCATGCCGCTGACATTGCTGGAATTCGCTGCCCCGCTTGCAGACCAGGCCAAGTTGTTGATGGTGGGCGCAGCAGGTCTGACAAAATTCAAGGTCACGCTCTGTGCAACGCTGGTGGCCCCCTCGAGCCGCACTGAAACCGAGATGGTTTCGGTAGTGCCGTCCGGGGTTTCGGCCAGCAGCACCGACGTGGGCACGCGTATCGCAGCGGTACCTGCCAACACGTCGGCCGCCGTAATCACATAGCTCAGTGTCTGTGCGCCCCAGGTCACCACCAGCACCTGCCCGGCCAACGCGCCGGTGCCCGTCAGCGAGACGTTGACGGGCGTTCCCCCGTCGCTCAGCGCTTCAGCAACGTTCAGCACGCTGCCTGAAGCCGCTTCCGGAATGCTGGTGATCGAGGGCCGCTGAATGATCGTCAGTTCAAGGCTGCTCACATCGCTGCGCGACACCGTCGTGCCGCCACTGGCGACCGCGGTGCTGACCTCGACGTTGTAGGTGTTGCCGGCAACAAGGTTGGCAGCGCTGCCTACCGCCAGGGTCCAGCTTCCCGTTGAAGCGGTATAGGACAGTCCACCGGTGCTGCCGGCAGCGATGTTGAGCGTTGTGGTGGACAAGGTGGTCGCACCGGTGCTGTCTTTAATCGCCACGGTGAGTGCATCGCCATTTTCAAGCGAGCGAAAACTGGTGAGACTCGCGGTGTCGCTGATGACGCCGGAGGTCTTCCAGGTCAGGACCAGATTGTTGCCGCTTGCGGCCACGGTGAAGGGTGCTGCGCCATATCCGGTGGCGGCAACCAGCGCAGCCGCCAGTTTGGCCACGGTTGGCGTTGAATCGAGCGCCGCCGTGGTGAGGCTGGTGCTGCCTACCGTCAGCGTTGCGCTCTGATTGGCGCCCAGCGCAGTGGCGAGATTGCTCAGCGTTTGAACTTCTGCTGTACCAGACGTCCCCGCGGTGGTTTCGGCGGCGGTGGATACCACCTTCTTCAGGGCTGTGCCCGTGAGCGTCGGCGTGGTGGTGCCCGCTACTTGCGACACCACGGTGGGTACATCGGGGGGCGCCACATTGATGGCAAGGCCGTTGTCCAGATCGCTACCCGCATTGCCAGCCGCATCGGTCACTCTGGCAGCAATCGAGTACGTACCGCCGTGGTTCAGCGCGCGCGCATCCGCATCAGACACCGTCACGCTCCAGGTGTTGCCGCCGGAGCCTGCTACCACAAGGCCTGTGTAGTCGACGCGGTTAAGGGTGACGGTGACGGTTTGACCGACTTCCGCAGCGGTGGTGCCGCTGATGACCGGCAGTGTGGTGACGCTTGCATTGAGCGCGTACGTTGTCGCGTTAAAGCCCCGCTCAGCCAGGTCAAATGTACCGTTGCCGGTTGCGCTCACTGAATCGCCGGCCACGCTGGTGACCGAAATCGCTGGCGCGGTCGTATCAATGACGAGATTTTGTGTGGCCGTCACCCTCGTACCGCTGGGCGACTGAACGCTGGCAACAACCGAATTGCCGCCATTGACATTCGGAGTGAAAAAGCCCGAGGAGGGCGTGGCAGCGCCAGTATCGAGCGTCCAGTTGCCGTTGCTGTCAGGGGTGACCGTGTAGCTTGCGTCCCCGAAGTTCACGGTAACAGGCGTGACACCTAACGAACTGGTGCCAGTAATGACTGGCGTAGTGTCGTTGGTCAGATTATCAGGATCGCTGGTAATCGAAATGCTCGCCACGACCAGCTGAATCGCGAGTTCGCTCGCGGTTGCATCGTTGATCGCGTTACCCGCCGCGTCAGTGGAAGTAGCGGTTACCGAGTAGGTTTGTCCGTCAGCGAGCACGGGAGCGGTACCGCTGGCAGGCGTGGCAGTGGCCAGATCGAGCGACCACTGGCCCGTACTATTTGGCGTCACCGAGTAGGTGGCCGAGGCTATCGTCACCGTGAGCGCCGCACTGGTTGCCGCAGTACCTGTGAGGGTTGGCAATACGGTGGCCACCGTTGCTGCGGCGACTGTGGGCGCAGTGGGCGCAACGGTATCGAGCGTAAAGCTGCCCGACGCGGCGGCCCCGGCATTACCGCTTGGATCCGTGATCGTTGTGCTGGTTGTCCAGGCGCCGTTATTGGCAGTGGTCAATTCGCTGGTTGGGATCAGCTGACTGACTGTGAACGGCCCGCTCCCGCTCGCCGTGCCGCCTTGAGCCGCAGGCAGATCGGCCGCGACGAGGGTGGTCGAGAGCGTGGTGGTGGTGCCGTTCGGACGCGTGACAATCGTGGTCACCGTGTCGCCTACCCGCGCATCGGAAGGCAGCGTGACCACGAGCGGCGTGCCGCCATCGCTGGTCGCCTCGGCCGCGTTGACGCTGTTCGCCGCTTCCGTCAGCGAAACAGTTGGCGCTGACGGCGCAACCGTATCGATCGTGACGGGAAAGGCGCTGCTGCTCGCGCCGGTGTTGCCCGCGGCATCGGTCGCCCTGGCGCTAAAGCTGTGTGCGCCATCCGAGAGCGCTGAAGCCGGCGTGAAGGTAAATGTGCCCGAAGGGCCTTCAGTTGCCGTGCCAAGCTCGGTGCTGCCGTCAAACACCCGAACCGTACTGCCCGGTTCGGCGGTAAACACCAGCGTCGGCCGTGTATCGTTGGTGGTTCCACCGCTTGCCACCGTGCCGGTGATACCCACCACATCGTCGGTGACGCTCACCAGCACCGGTGCGTTGGGCGCGGTCGTGTCAATCGTAAGGTTGAAGTTTGAGCTGGCGCCGCTGGTGTTGCCGGCTACGTCGGTCGCCTTAGCGTTCAGTGCATACGTTCCTTCAGCGAGCGCCGGTGCAGGTGTGAAGGTAAACGTTCCGGCTGGACCTTCACTTGCCGTACCCAGCAATGTCGTGCCGTTGAACACCTTCAGCGTGGAGCCCGGCTCAGCGGTAAACACCAGCGTCGGGGTCGTATCATCGGTGGAGGCACCACTGGTCAAATTGCCGGTTACGCTCGGCACATTGTCCGAGACGCTCACCAACACAGGCGTCGCAGGAGCGGTGTTGTCGATGGTGATCGGTAGAGAAAAGGTCTTGCCCGCGGAGTCGCTGAGCGCGAGCGTCTGAGCACCGCTCGGAAGCACCGAGGTATCCACACTCCAGAGCCCGGTCGTCGCATCGGCAACCACGGTGGCCACCACATTGTTGAGGCTATCGCGAATCGTCACCGTTGCGCCGGGGCCTGTCACGCCCTCGATCGTTGGCGTGGCGTCGCTGGTGAGCCGGTCCCCCAGAACGCCCGTGTCGCTGCTTGCAGCCAATTGCCCTGACAGTGCGTTGAGATCAATCGTCAGCTCATTGGTGGTCGCATCCGTCGCGATGTTGCCAGCGGCATCCACCGCCACCGCAGTGACCGGATAGACCTGGTTGTTGGTGAATGCGCCGAGCGTGCCGCTGACGGGCGTTTCAGTCTGGAGGTCAAGACTCCAGTTTCCGTTAGCGGCCGGCGTTACCGCATAGGTGGCGCCATTGACAGTCACGCGCAGGGTCTCCCCTGACGCAAGCGTTGCAGACCCGGTGACCACCGGCGTCGTGTCGCTGGTGGTGAGCGCAGACACCGTCGGCGTTGCCGGCGGCTGGGTGTCGATGCGGAGCTCACCAGTTGTTGGATCCGACGTGGTGTTGCCCGCTGCATCCTGCGCGGTGGCGGTCACCGAAATCAGGCCGTCGGTAAGGGGAGTAAGCGATCCACTTGCAGGGGTAGCGGACCCAAGATCCAGACTCCAGGCGCCGCCCGCCGCTGGCACCACGGTATAGGTTGCACCGTTCACGGTGACGCTCAGCGTTTCACCCGCCGCAAGCACCGCAGTACCAGCGATCACTGGAGTGGTGTCGCTGGTGATTTGGGTGGTCACCGTAGGCGCCGCAGGGCCCGTGGTGTCGATCGTAAGCGGCAATGAGGTGGCAGGACTGACGTTGCCCGCTGCATCGGTGGCGGTGATTCCCAGGGTGTTCAAGCCCTGAGGCAAGGGATTGATCGGCGTGGCCGACCACGATCCGTTGGATTGCACCACTGCGGTTGCCAGCACGTTGCCTGAGGCGTCCCGGACGGTGATCGTCTCGCCCGCCGTGCCGGTTCCCGAGAGCGTTGGCGTGGTGTCGTTGGTTGTGGAGTCGCCAGTCACGCCTGAATCGCTGGACGGATCAAGGACCGCTGAGGGCGCAGACGGCGCTGAGGTGTCGATCGTGATCGGCAGGGTAGCCGCCGCGCCGGTATTGCCCGCTGCGTCGGTGGCCATGATCGATAGCGTATTGAGACCATCGGGCAGAGGGATGGTGGCCGTGGCCGACCAGGTTCCATCCGGTTGTACTGGCGCGGTTGCGATCACCGTGCCGGCGGCATTCTTGACTGTGATCACGTCGCCGGCGGTGCCGGTTCCGGAAAGGGTGGGCGTGGCGTCGTTAGTCTTTGAGTCGCCCGTCACGCCAGAGTCGCTGGACGGGTCGAGAATCGCGGTAGGCGCTGCGGGAGGGGTGGTGTCGATGGTGATCGGCAGCGATCGCGGACTGCCCGTATTGCCAGCCGGGTCCGTCGCAGTGATCGAAAGCGTGTTCAGGCCCTCTGGCAGGTCAAGCAAGGGCGTAGCGCTCCAAGTACCGTTGCTTTGAACCGTAGCCGTGGCAAGTACGTTGCCCTGTGCATCCTTCACGGTAATGGCATCACCCGCCGTGCCGGTACCCGAGAGCGTTGGTGTGGTGTCGCGCGTGCGGCGATCACCCAGCGTGCCGCTGTCGCTCGCTGTATCCAGATCTGCGACGGGCGCAGCCGGCGGGTTGGTATCAACCGTCAGGGCACGGGGAGTCGAGGCATTGCTGCTGTTCAACGCGGCATCGGTTGCCACCGCAGTCAGGCTGTATGGACCATCGGCCAATGCAACGGTTGGCGTAAAACTGAAGCGCCCCGGGTTACTGGGATCTTCGGTGGCCGTGCCAAGCAAGGTTGCACCGCTGTAAACCTTGACCGTGGACCCGGCTTCGGCGGTGAAGACCACAGTGGGCGTTGCGTCGTCAGTGGTGGCACCTGCAGACAGGGCTCCCGTTATGGCGCCCACGTTGTCGGTGACACTGATCAGCACCGGCGCCGCAGGCGGCGTGGTGTCCGGCGCGTTGGTATTGATCGCGAGCTCGTTCTGAGAGGTGTCGCTGGTTGAGTTCCCCGCCAAATCGGTTGTGGTCGCCGTCACCGAGTAGGTCAGGCCATCGACGAAGGTCGCAAGCGTGCCGCTCGCAGGGCTTGCCTGACCCAGGTCGACGCTCCAGTTCCCCTGTGCATCGGGCGTGACGCGGTAGCTTGCACCGTTCACCGTGACCGTTAACGCTTCACCCGCTGCGAGGCTCGCTGTGCCGGAGATGACGGGTACCAGCGTATTGCTGATTGATGGGTTGACGGTGGGCGCAGAAGGGGCCAGCGAATCGATCGTGACCGGCACCGCCGTGGCTGCGCTTTCATTGCCCGCGGCATCGGTCTGAGTGACCGACAAGGTGGTGCTGCCGTTTGACAGCGCGGTGGCTGGCGTCGCGCTCCAGCTGCCGTCGGACAGAACCGTGGTGGTCGCGATGGTGTTACCGCTTGCATCCTTCACCCTGATCGTGTCACCCGGCGTCGCCCCCGACCCCGACAGCGTCGGCGTGGTGTCGCTGGTCACGTTATCGGTGTTGCTCGCCCCCGTATCGCTGCTTGCTGCCACATCGGCGGCGGGCGCTGACGGAGCCGTGGTATCGATGGTCAACGCAAATGCGCTCGATGCTGCGCTGGCGTTGCCCGCTGCATCGGTGGCTGTGGCGGTCAAGCTTTGAGCGCCTGAGGCAAGCGGCTGAGAAGGGGTGAAGCTGAAAAGCCCCGGCATGGCGGAATCCTCGATGGCAACACCGAGTAGCGTTGAGCCGCTGAAAACACGCACTGTGCTGCCGGGCTCCGCAGTGAGCGACAGGATGGGGATTGTGTCATTGGTAACCGCGCCGCTCGCAAGCGTCGCGCTCACCACCGGACTGACATCATCCGAAGCGGAATTGATGACTGGCGCATTCGGAACCGAGGTATCCACCGTCAGCAAAAAAGTCGCCGAGGGTCCGCTGGTATTTCCCGCCGCATCGGTCGCGGTGGCGGTGAGGCTGTGCGCCCCGGATGAAAGCGGCGACGCGGGCGTGAACGTGAACGTGCCAGCCGGTCCCTCCACGGCATTGCCAAGAGATGTTGAACCATCAAACAACGCGACGGTAGAACCCGGCTCGGCGGTGAAGACCAGCGTGGGCCGGGCATCGTTGGTTGATGCACCGCTCGAGAGGGCGCCAGTTACTGGGCCCACATCGTCACTGGTGCTCACCCAAAGTGGAGCGGCTGGTGCAGTGGAGTCCACCGTAAAAGGAAACGCTGTGGACGATCCGCTGGCGTTACCCGCGATGTCGGTCGCAGTGGCTGTGAGGCTGTGCAGCCCCTCGGACAAGGGCGAAGCCGGTGTGAACGAAAAGCTACCCGGACTGGTGGTTGACTCAGTGGCTGTGCCAAGCAGCGTCGTGCCGTCGTAAATCTTTACGGTAGATCCGGGTTCCGCGGTAAACACTATCGTGGGCTGGGTGTCATCGGTACGCGAGCCGCTCGCGATTTCTACCGCGCTCGATCCCACATCATCCGTGACACTGACCAGGGTTGGATTGGCAGGTGCGGTGGTATCGATGGTGAGCGTTGCAGCCGTCGACGCTGGGCCAACGTTGCCTGCGCCATCGGTCGCGATGGCCGTGAAGCTGTGCAGCCCATCGGCCAGGGCCGAGGCTGGCGTCAGAGTGAAGGTACCCGCAGGACCTTCAGACGCGATTCCCAGCAGGGTTGCTCCGTCATAGACCCTCACGGTACTGCCAGGATCGGCGGCGAACACCAACGTGGGCGTGGCATCGTTGGTGCGTGCGCCACTGGCGACCACACCAGTCCCGGGAGCCAGATCATCCGTCATGCTGGTAAGCGTGGGCGCGGCTGGGGCGGTGGTGTCAATTGTCAGCGCCAGAGCGCTGGAAGGCGGGCTGGTGTTGCCTGCGGGATCCGTCGCGGTAGCGGTCAGGCTGTACGTGCCCTCAGCGAGCGCTGACGTCGGGACAAACGTGTAGGTGCCCGCCGGGCCCTCAGTGGCTGTACCAAGAAGCGTAGCCCCGTCAAACACCCGAAGCACCGAGCCAGGCTCGGCGGTAAAGACCAGCGTCGGCGCGGTATCGTTAGTGCTTGCGCCGCTCGCAAGGCCTCCCGTTACCGGGCCCACGTCATCGGTTGCGCTGATCAACGTGGGCGCAATCGGGCCGGTCGTGTCAAGCGTGAACCCGCTAGCTACCGCCGCCGTGCTGTTGCCAGACGTATCAGTGATCGTAGTGCTGGTCGACCAGGCTCCCTCAATTGTGAGCGCGCTGGTGGGAATGAGATGACTGATCGTGAAAGGCCCAGCTCCGGTTGCAGTGCCGCCCTGCGAAGTCGGCAGGTCTGACGCCTGTAACGTGGTCGTGAGCGTGAGCGTTGTCCCGTAGGGGCTGGTTACCACCGTGGTGACGATATCGCCCACCGCCGCATTCGCCGGAAGCGTGATCGTGAGCGGCGTTCCGCCGTCGCTCACTGCTTCGGGCGAGTTGACGCCAAGGCTTGCTTCGGGAATGGTGACCGTTGGAATCGATGGCGGTACGGAGTCAATCGACAGCACAAACGCGCTCGATGCCGCACTCTCATTGCCCACCACATCGGTTACGCGCGCTGTCAGGCTGTGGCTTCCGTCTGTAAGCGCTGAAGTCGGCGTAAAGGTAAAGGTACCGGCGGGGCCTTCTGTGGCTATGCCAAGCAGGGTCGTGCCGTCATACACCCGCAATACAGCGCCCGCCTCCGCCGAGAACACCAGCCTCGGGCGTGTATCGTTAGTCGTACCACCGCTTGTCACGGTGCCCGTAATGCCCGGCACATCATCCGTGACGCTCACCAGCACGGGCGCACTGGGCGCCGCGGTATCTACTGTCAGCGGGAACGGGATCGACGGACCGCTCGCGCCGCCCGCTGCATCGGTGGCCGTCGCAGAGAAACGGTGCACGCCATCCGAGAGCGCGGACGACGGCGTGAAGGTGTAGGTACCCGCAGGCCCTTCAGTTGCGGTACCCAGTAGCGTTGCGCCATCGAAAATCCTGACGGTTGCACCGGGCTCGGCGGTGAACACGAGGGTTGGCGTTGAATCGTCGGTCCTAGCCCCTGAAATCAACGGCCCGGTCGCGCCGCCCTGATTGTCGGTCGCGCTTACAAAGACCGGCGCGGCAGGCGCGGTGCTATCAATGATGATCGGGACGCGCACCGGATCGCTGACGTTGCCAGCCGCATCGCTTCCCAGGATATCGAGCGCCGCGGGGCCATCGGGCAAAGCCGTGGCGGGCGTTGCGCTCCAACTGCCATCGGATTGCACCGTTGCCGTGGCAATCACGTTGCCCGTCGCGTCCTTCACGGTGATCGTATCGCCTGGCGTACCAGTTCCCGACAAGGTTGGCGTGGCATCGCTGGTGCGGCGGTCACCCGTAACGCCCGTATCGCTGGTCGGATCAAGAACGGCCGTGGGTGTGTTGATCGTGGTATCGAGCGTGAATGAACCCGATGCTGCCGCGCCCACATTGCCAGACCGGTCGGTGATCGTGGTGCTGGTACTCCATGCGCCGTCGGGAGACAGCCGGCTATCAGCGATGACCTGACTGATCGTGAATGGACCCGTGGCAGTGGAGGTACCGCCTTGGGCTGGCGGCAGATCCGCTGCGGTCAGAACGCTCGACAAGGTGATCGTTCCGCCGCCTGGCTTGGTCACCACTGTGGTCACCGTGTCGCCGACCCGAGCGTCGGCCGGCAGCGTGAGTATGAGTGGCGTCCCGCCATTGCTCATCGCCTCGGCGCGATTCACGCCCAAGGGTGCTTCGGGCAGCACCACCCCTGCAGCCGAGGGCGCCTGCGTGTCAATCGTAAGCGGCACCATCGATGCAGGGCTCGTGTTGCCCGCAGCGTCAATGGCGATGATCGTGGCGTTCCCGATCAATCCGTTTGAAAGCGGCAGCGTGGGCGTCACACTCCAAGTGCCATTCGAGGCCACGGTGGTAGTGAGCACCTCTCCGGTCCCGGGCATCGTCACCCGGATCTGATCGCCTGGCGATGCGCCAGCGCCCGACAGCGTAGGCGTAGCGTCACTGGTGACGCCGTCACCAGTAACACCGGTGTCGCTCACAGGCGCCAGCACAGCGGATGGTGCGGTCGGCGCGATCGTGTCGATTTTGATTGGAAGGGAGGTCGAGGCGCCTTCATTCCCCGCCGGGTCGGTTGCGGTGAGGTTGAGCGTATTCAGGCCTTCCGACAGCGGCTGAGCCGGGGTGGCCGACCAGCTTCCATCAGGCTGCACCACAGCACTTGCGATGATGTTACCCACGGCATCGCGTACCGTGATCGTATCGCCTGCCGTACCAGTGCCCGATAACGTCGGCGTGGCGTCATTGGTGAGCGAGTCGCCCGGCGTACCTGTGTCGCTGCTCGGATCGAGCACCGCAGTCGGAGCCGCAGGCGCAACTGTGTCCACCAGTACGCTTTCGGTATCGGTGCCGGTAAGTCCGTAGCGATTGGTGACGCTCGCCGCCAGGGTCTTCGTCTCATCCGTGAACAGATCGACCTGCGCGCCGGGGATCACAAGACTGAAAGTGTTCGGCTGTCCGGTGACTCCCGCCAGCACGACAGCGGTTCGAGCGATACCATCAAGACCCGTGAGCGTAACCGTCGAACCCACCTCTGCACTGGTCGTACCACTGATCGTGATCATCTGGTCGTCTTCCAGACCGTTGATCACGCTGCGGCCTGTGGAATCCCCCGACACTGGGCTCAAGGTGATCGAGGGCGGAACACGACTGATGTGAAGCTCGCGCGAACTCACGTCGCTGCGTGATACCCCAGCGGCGGCTGCGGTGACGGTCACTTCATAGTCGCCGTCTGCCGCTATATTTCCGGGCGCCAATGTAATTGCCCAGGTACTGGTGACCGTGGAATAGGTGATCAGGCCGCCCGTGACCGGCGCGTTATCCGACAACCTGACCACGCTGCTCGCGCCCCCGACAGTAACTTGGTAGCGATAGCCCTCAACAATCGCGGTAAGCGTATCGCCGGCGGCCAGACTGATGGCGTTATTGGCGTTATCGATCTTGCGCGCCGTGCCTGACAGCGTCATCGGTTCAAGCGGGCTGACGAAGCGCTCAACCACGGTGGGAACATCGGGCGCTGCAACGTTGGCGCGAAGGGTATTGTCGGTGTCAAGCGCCGCGTTGCCCGCGAGATCGGTGACCGAAGCAGTGACTGAATAGGTGTTGCCGTGGTTGAGCGCCAGCGCATCCGCCTGCGTCAGTACAGCAGACCAGATGTTGGGCTGACCGCTCGCGCCCGCTTGGACAAGACCCTGTACGGTGCGCCCATTGAGCGTGACCGAGACCATCTGCCCGACTTCGGCGCTGGTCGTTCCACTGATCACCGGAAGCGTACTGACTGATGAGGGGTTCGTGCCGCGCTCGGCGGCATCAAACACGCCCTCAGTCGGTGCGGTGGTGGTTGGATCGTTATCTACCGCATCGCCAGCCACGCCGGAAATCGTGATCGTCGGTGCAGTCGTATCGATCGTGACCGGCAGGTCGGTCGCCGCGCTGGTGTTGCCGGCTGCATCGGTCGCGGTCAGCTTCAGCGGATGCACGCCGTCGGAAAGCGGGGCGGTGGGTGTAATCGACCAGCTGCCATCGGCAGCCACTACCGCGGTGCCGATCGGCGTGTTGCCGTCTTTGAGCGTAATCGTATCTCCGGGCGTACCCGTGCCGGTCAGGGTAGGCGTGGTGTCGCTCGTGATGCGATCGGTCGGCGCGCCCGAGTCGCTCGATGCCGCAAGGTTCGCGACCGGTGCAGCCGGGGCACTCAGGTCGATCGTGATGGGCAAGGTCGACGGACTGCTGGAGTTGCCCGCTGAATCCGCAGCCACGATCTGTACGTTGCCGGCTGTGCCATCCGCAAGCGGCTGAGTCGGCGTCACGCTCCAGGTGCCGTCGGAGGCCACGACTGCCGTCAGCACTTCTCCTGTTCCAGGCATCGTCACGGTGATAAGGTTACCAGCTGTGGCACCGCTTCCCTGGATGGTTGGCGTCGAGTCATTGGTCCGACCATCACCCACGACTCCCGAGTCACTCAACGGCGCAATCAAGGCGCCCGGCGCGGCGGGCGCCTGAGTATCGATCGTGAGCGAGAGAGGCGTTGCCGGACTCTGGTTACCGAACGGGTCGGTCGCGACGATCTGCAGCGCGTTCACCCCCTCGGGCAGCGCCGACAACGGGGTGGCAGACCAGGTGCCATCAGGCTGGACGATGGCGGTGGCAATCACGTTGCCGCCCGCATCGCGAACGGTGATGGTGTCGCCCGCGGTTGCACTGGAGCCGGTGATCGTCGGCGTGTTGTCGCTGGTCAGTCGATCACCCGGGACACCGGTATCGCTGGTCGCGGCCAGCGCTGCCGCCGGGGCCGTTGGACTCTGTACATCAAGAATAAATCCAGCCGTTATCGCTGCGCTGACATTGCCCGCGACATCGGTGAGTGTGGTCGACGTTCCCCAGTTCCCGTCCGCAGAAAGCTGGGCCGTGGTGATCAGCAGCGACACGCTCGCCTGCAACACATCGGCATCGGTCAGCACCGCGGTCAGCGTCAAGGTTGAGCCGTCCGGGCGGGTGACGATGGTTGTGACGGTATCGCCCGCACGCGCATCTGCGGGCAGGGCCACGCGAATCGGCGTTCCACCATCGCTTGAGGCCTCAGCCGCCGAGACACCGAGCGGCGCCTCAGGCAGCGAGACGCCAGTCAGGGTGGGCGCTGTTCGGTCGAGCGTGAAACTTCCGCTGGTCGCGGCACCCACGTTCCCCGCACGATCCGTCGCGGCGGTGCTGGTCCTCCAGAGGCCATCAACGGTAAGCGCGGCCGACGGAATGAGTTGAGTGATGGTGAAAGGGCCGGAGCCTGTCAGACTTCCGCCCTGAGAGACCGGCAGATCGGCTGCCGTCAGCAGTTTAGTCAGCGTTATCGTCGAACCAGAAGGATTGGTGACAACGGTGTTCAACGTATCACCGACCCGAAGATCAGAGGTCAGCGTGATCACGATTGGCGTGCCGCCCTCACTGGCCGCCTCGGCTGCGCTGACCCCGTTGGGCGACTCGGGCAGCGTGACCGCTGGCGCCGAAGGCGCCGTGATGTCAAGCGTGAACCCCCCAGCAGACGGTGTGCTTGTGTTACCCGCCACATCGGTGATTGTGGTGCTGGTGGTCCAGGCGCCATTGACCGTAAGCGACCCAGAAGGAATCACCTGACTGATCGTGAACGGCCCGCTGCCGGTTAAGTTCCCGCCCTGGGAAACGGGTAAGTGCGCGGCCGTGAGCACGGTGGTGAGCGTGCTGGTCGATCCGCTGGGGTTGGTGACGACCGTCGTGATCGTATCGCCGATTCGGAGATCCGGTGACAGCGTGATCACCACAGGCGTACCGCCGTCGCTCGCGACTTCCGCCGCACTGACGCCATCCGATGACTCGGGCAGCGTCACAGCGGGTGTGGATGGCGCAGTGGTATCCAGCGTGAAGCCACCCGCAGCCGGCGCGCTCGCGTTACCGGCTACATCGATCACCGTCGTGCTGGTCGACCAGACCCCGTCCTGGGTCAGATCAGAGGCTGCGATCACCTGGGTCACCTGACCCGCCGTGATATCGCCCGCGGTCAGTACCGTGGTCAGCGTAACGGTGCCTCCGGTCGGTCGGCTCACCACCGTTTTGACGGTATCGCCCGCAACCGCGTTGGCAGGTAAGGTCACCACAATCGGCGTGCCGCCCCCGCTTGCCACCTCTGCTGCGCTCACCCCGTTTGGCGCTTCGGGCAGCGTCACGGACGGCGCGGACGGCGAGCTCGCGTCGAGTGTGAACCCGCCTGCAGACGGCGCGCTCGTATTGCCCGCCACATCGGTAATCGTGGTGCGGGTGGTCCACGCGCCTTCAGCCACCAGCGCGAGGCTGGGAATGATCTGCGTGATGGTGAACGGTGCGTTACCCGTTGCCGTACCACCCTGCGCGGGTGGCAGATCGGCCGCGGTTAGAACGGTGGTGAGCGTCAGCGATGCGCCCCCCGGGCTGGTCACGATGCTGGTGATGGTGTCGCCCACCCTGAGATCAGGGGACAGGGTCACGACGAGGGGCGTACCGCCTGCGCTTGCAGCCTCGGCCGCGCTCACCCCATTGGGTGCCTCGGTCAGGGTCACGGCCGGCGCCGACGGAGGTGTCGTGTCAAGCGTGAACCCGCCCGCCGACGGCGCACTCGTGTTACCCGCCACGTCGGTGATCGTGGTGCTGGTCGTCCACGCACCCTCAACGGTTAGCGCGGAAGACGGAATCAACTGTGTAATGGTGAACGGTCCGCTACCCGTTGCAGTGCCCCCCTGCGAAGGCGGCAGATCCGCAGCGGTCAGCACGGTGGTGAGCGTGCTCGCTGCGCCATTCGGATTCGTGACCACGGTGGTGATGGTGTCACCTACCCGCAGCGCTGAGGACAGCGTGACCACCACGGGCGTCCCCCCTGCGCTCGACGCCTCGGCCGCGCTCACCCCGTTAAGTGCCTCGGGCAGCGTCACGGCTGGTGCCGGCGGCGCAGTGATGTCAAGTGTGAACCCGCCCGCCGACGGCGCACTCGTGTTACCCGCCACATCGGTGATCGTGGTGCTGGTCGTCCACGCACCCTCAACGGTTAGCGCGGAAGACGGAATCAACTGTGTAATGGTGAACGGTCCGCTACCCGTTGCAGTGCCCCCCTGCGAAGGCGGCAGATCCGCAGCGGTCAGCACGGTGGTGAGCGTGCTCGCTGCGCCATTCGGGTTCGTGACCACGGTGGTGATGGTGTCACCCACCCGCAGCGCTGAGGACAGCCAGACCACCACGGGCGTGCCCCCTGCGCTCGACGCCTCGGCTGCGCTCACCCCGTTAGGTGCTTCGGTAAGCGTCACGGCTGGCGGCGACGGAGGAATCGTGTCAAGCGTGAATCCGCCCGCTGACGGCGCGCTTGTATTGCCCGCCACATCGGTAATCGTGGTGCTGGTGGTCCACGAACCATCAACGGTTAGCGCGGACGACGGAATCACCTGTGTAATGGTGAACGGTCCGCTGCCCGTTGCAGTGCCCCCCTGCGAAGGC
>CAZORB010000029.1:0-9293 GCA_964581825.1 uncultured Bordetella sp. | reverse complement strand
GAATCACCTGCGTTATGGTGAACGGTCCGCTACCCGTTGCAGTGCCCCCCTGCGATGGCGGCAGATCCGCGCTGGTCAGTATGGTGCTGAGCGTGCTTGTTGAACCATTCGGATTCGTGACCACGGTCGTGACCGTATCGCCTGGCCGAAGATCCGATGACAGCGTGATCGCAACTGGCGTACCGCCGGCACTTGCCACTTCCGCTGCGCTGACTCCATTCGGTGCCTCAGGCAGGCTGACTGCAGGTACCGCTGGAGCGGTGGTATCCAGGGCGAACGTGTTGACGGTTGCCTGGCTGGTCTTGCCGTTGACGCCCGATGTCACCGTGGTGCGTGCCACATAGGTACCGTCCTGGGCCAGCGCGGTACGCGGTAAGAGTTGGCTCACGCGCCCCGCGAGTACGTCCGCCTGGGTCAGCGTATTGGTGAGCACCCGGGTACTACCATCAGGCAAGGTCACATCCGTGACAAGCACGTCGCCCGACCGAACGCCAGCGCCAAGTCGAGTGACGATCGGAACGCCGCCATCGGACACCCTCTCTGCGGGACTGATCGTGGTGTCGTTACCAGTCGCCTCAGGCACAGCAACCTGAGGTGCGGCAGGCTGTGCGTTATCAATCACCAGATCGAAGTCACCTGACGGGGCAAGCCCCACGACGGGGCCAGCCGCTGTTTCCACCTGGGCTCGCCAGGTGTAGATGCCGTCGGCAAGCGGGGCGGCCAGGCCGCTGCCCGCGCCATCCTGAAAGGTGAACCCAAGCCCGTCGGCTCTGGCAACGCCCACTTTGACAAACGCACCCGAACCCTCACGCCGATAAATCGCGAGGCTTTGCCCCGGCATGAGCGCGGTTCCCAATGTGCCTGTCAAGACAGGGCTCGTATCATTGGTCGTCGCCCCATCGGCCAGTAATCCAAGTACGGGCCCCACACTATCCACGGCACCAGTCAACAGTAATGTGCCGGTGACAACAGATCCCGGCGCTGGTGGGCTGGTATTGCCGGCGGGATCAACTGACACCGCGGACAACGCTGTCGCGTTCGGTAGCGGCTGAGCCGGGATCACGGTCCAGTTGCCGTCCGCAGCGACTTTGGCGCGTCCGACCTCAACCCCGCTGGCATCGCGCACGATCACTGTGGTGCCTGGCTCGGATGTGCCGTTGACTACCTGGCCGTTGGACGGTGAGATCACCGGCGCAAGCGGTACCGACGCATCCAGAATGAAACTTGACACCGCTGGTACGCTGGAACCAACGGTGGTTACCAGCGAGATTGCAGTGCGGTGCTCCCCGTCAATCACCAGATCGGTGATGGGGACAGGACGCTTGACCTTACCCTCATCCAGATCGGTCTGGCTTAGCGTATCGATGTAGGTGATCACGCTGCCGTCGGGGCGCGTCAGTGTGGTCTTGACCTGATCGCCAATCCTCGCTGTGCCCGGCAATGCAACCTCATAACGCACAGCACCGCTCGCGCGTTCAGCAGCACTGATATAGCCGTCACCCGCCGACGGCATCTGTACGCTCACCATCTCGATATCGACCACGCCGGCACCGGGTGCGGAAACGTTACCGCTGTCGTCGGTTGAGCGTGCTCTCAACACCTGATCATCTGCAAGAGCCACTTTGGGTGCGAACGACCACTGGCCCAGAGCATCAACACGCGTTATTCCAAGCGTTAAGCCAGCCTGATCAGTAACTGTGACCATTGACCCTGGCGTGCCAGACCCGGTCACGAGTTTTCCATTACCCGTGTTGATCTGCGGGGCGGCTGGTGCCTGGTGCACAGCAGCCTGGGCCAGGCCATCCTGGCCAACGATCTCGACCTTTTTCTCGAGCGTGGGCGGAGGGGCAATCGACGTTGCGCTGAACACGCCTTCGGCGTTGGCGACGACTTCCCGATTCGAACCGTCGGGGAGCTTGACGGTGACTGTGCTGCCCGGAAGCGCGGAGCCTGTCACGGTGAGCCGTCCGTCGCTTTCGAGCGACTGATTGGTCACCACGATTTCGCCCAGTAACTGCCGGTTTAATAAAGTGTCCTGGGTGAAGGTCTTTTCGGCAGTCTCTGGCGCAGCCTTCAAAGCGGCCAGCGCCTGCTGACGCCCCTGATCGACTAGCGCCTGCCCTTCTGCGGTAAGCGCTGAGCCTTGCAGGTTTTGCTCAAGCTGCACAAGGCTTGTCGAAATACTGCCGCCATTCAAGCTGTCCAGACCCGACAGCTTGGCGAGTAACAGACCGTACTTTTCGCCTTCGCTCAGGCTATCTGAGCTGTCGAAGCGCTGGCTGTTCGTTGGCACCGGTTCGGCGGTGATGTCAACGCTGCCGAGCCCGAGTGCCTGAGCGACCGCGGAATTAGCCTGAACCACAACGCTTGAGTCAGCGGGTGCCTGATCTGCCACCACGCCAGCCTTTCGAACTGCAAGCTCAGTGACGGGTGTGATGTGCACCGTGACGATGGTTGCACCGCCGACCACCTGAAATTGCGCGCTGCCCTCCTCTGCGTTTGCAAGCGCTCGCAGCGTGGTGTCGAGCGATTTGTTCGCAGCGGTCACCTCGTCACGGAAATTCGGACTATCGGCATTTTTATCAATGGCGGTGACGAGAATTGAACCGCGATAGGAACCTCGACTCGGGCTACTGATCTGCCAACTTCCATCAGCCTGAATCTCGGTAAAACCAAGGCTCATGCCAGCGCTGTCGAAAGCCTGAATGCGAACGCCCTGATCAACGGGTCCGGCGTTTACAGTACCGCGTATCACCAGTTCGGTATCGAGCGTAAAGTTGCTCGGCGACTCGAGACTGACGTTGCCAGCTTTATCGGCGATCGTTGTTCTGGTCTGCCAGACTCCATCGAGAAAAAGCGCCCCACCACCCTTCAAATCCGACTGTGAGAGGCTCTGCTCCACGCGACCAGCACTCACATCAGCCGTCGTCAATACCGTGGTCAGCGTGAGCGTCTGGCCGTCTGGGCGCGTCACCACCGTCTTGACGGTATCGCCGGCGACTGCGCCAGCCGGTACCGTGATCGCAATGACAGTTCCGTCGGCTGCCTCCGCTGCATCGATCCCCCCCGGCGCCTCAGGCAGGATGACCTGGGGGGCCGCGACGGGTGAACTGTCCACAATGAACGCTTGCGCCTTACCTTGCGTCTGTTGGCCCCCGGGCGCCAACGCTGTCAGCTCAGCGACATGCGTACCGTCTGGCAGCGGTCGCGTAACGGTCACGCTCCAGGTGCCATCCGTTGCTACCACTGTGGACAGCGTCTCCCCCGTGGCGGGTATCGTGACGCGCAACGTATGCCCTGGAAACGCGCCGGAACCTTTGATCGTGGGTGTCGTGTTCTGGGTCAGAAAATCGCCTTGTAGACCCGTGTCACTCAGCGGGGCAAGTGCGCCGGTCGGAATCGGGGGCGGCGCCTCGGAACCACGACCGAAAAGCGATTTGAGCAGCAGCGCTCCGCCGACCCCACCAAGCATCCAATCCCAATTAGCAGGAACCAGTTCCCAGGCGAGTGCGATAGGCTGAGCGGTCCCGGTGAGCGTGCCAAGCGACGGGTACCAGAATCGATCGATCGCATACGATAACAACCGATCGTCTGCCGTCCGACCCTGAAGGGCGACATCGCCCGCCACTGAGTCATCAAAGTATCGTTCAATGACTAAGTCGGGCTGCTCATGGCCGTCGCTAAATACCAGCAGATCGCGCCCGACCCTCCGTGCACGAAGAGCGCGTGGGGCGACCCCAGACTCTGCGTCGATCAGTTCATATCGCTCACCGCGTGTGGCTACGAGCCTTAGCGGCGAACCCGAATCACCCGCCCCAGGTAAAAGGTCGAAGTCACGGCCGGTTGTCTGTTGCCTGACCTTGATGCGCGGCCGCGCCGCGCCCGACGGGGTACGTTCCATGAAGATTTCATCCGCTAGCTTGGTTACGGTCGATTCGGCGCGATAAACCGAATAAACGAGTGCTCACGCCGCCCTGGCTTCGGAAAAGAGGGCGCGGCGTACGCGGGCGAAAGTGTGTCAGCCTGATACACAGGGGGGTATCCTGCGATCGTCGGATACGCCTCTCATGGAAGCTGTGCAAGACTTCACCGGATGAATAATCAGGCCAAACCGCTGCGCACTTCCGGTTACGTTTTTCTAATCGAGGACGACGACGCCTTGCGGGATAGCATCGCCGACCTCTTACGCTTTGCGGGATATACGGTTGCAGTGTGGCCACACCCGCAAGGTTTTCTCGAAGCGATTCCCCAGGTCGCGCCAGCGGTGCTTGTCACCGACATGAGAATGCCGCTCATGAGCGGGGTCGAACTCCACTCGGAGTTAATTCAACGCGGCCGCACCATCCCTGTGATCTACATCAGCGGTGAAAGTTCGGTCCCTCAAACGATCCGCGCAATGAAGCAGGGAGCGTTCGAGTTTCTGGTTAAACCCTTCGGCCGCGAGGATTTGCTTCGCGCCATCGCAGCCGCGCTCGAGCGCGATCGGCAGCAGATGCAGGCGTTGATCCGCAGAACTCGCGCAGACACTGCGCGTTCCCAACTATCGCCGCGCGAGACGCAGGTGCACGATTTACTGCTCCAGGGGTTTGGGAACCGAGAAATCATGGAGACACTTGGAATCTCCCTGCCAACCACCAAACAGTACAAATCAGAAGTGATGCGTAAGCTTGGCGTGCGCTCCCTGTCGGAACTGATTTCTCTTAGCCGCGACGCTTCATCGCAGCAGGCATAACACGACTCAGGTTCACTTCATCGCGAAACCGGAAGCCGTACAGTGAACAATGCACCGGCTGCGCTTTCAGCAGACTCGAGTAGCAGCTCGCCGCCGTGTCGCTCCACAATATGCCGCGATAGCCAAAGCCCAAGGCCCAGCCCACCGTACCGGGAGCTCGCGAATAGATCGAAAAGTTGCTCGCGCATGCCTTCGCTCACCCCAGGGCCGTTGTCGCGAACCTGAACGATCACATTCTGGTCAACCATACGCGTAGACACCAGAACTTGCCGATCTGGCACTTCTGCGGAGGCCAATGCGTCAAGGGCATTCGACACCAGATTCAAGATCACGTGCTCGAGCTCCCCCGACCCGACATGCACACGAACATCCGCACCGAGCTCACACTGAACGGCCACACGTAACTCACTGGCCCGCCGTTGAACCAGAGATACTGTAGCCGCCACCACCTGATCGACTGTCCGATCTTCGATCTCGCCGCGATAGCCGCGAAAGATATCTCGAAGCGTCCGAATGATTCCAGCCGCGCGCTGGTTTTCAGCGGAAATCCGGTTGAGCAGCAGTGCGAGCCTCTCAGGGTGTTCGCCTGTGCGCTGCAGTTCAACCGCCTCCTCAATATTCAGCCGGACCGTTGTCAGGGGTTGGTTGATTTCATGCGCAATCGATGCCGACAGTGCGCCCACCTGAGCAGCGCGCTGCATACGTGCGAGCTGTGCGATCAATTCTTCGCGCTGCCTCACCACGTCTAGGGTGTCGCGCTCACGATCAATCGCCTGCGATTCACTCTGCTGCGCTCTGGTACGTTCCGTGATCTCGGCAAGCAGAGCTGCACGGCTCTTCTCAATCACAAAGCCCCAATACCCAAAGCTGTAGACCACCACGGCAAGATAGTTGGCAATGAACCCCAGGTTCGATGTCAGCGTGTAGTTGAGCAACGAGGGCGGTTCGCCTCGCACGATGAACCCGTGAATACGCAGCAGATTGGTGATCACCACAGCGATAAACCCCACCACAACAATCGCAAGCGCACGGCTACGCCTGGCGCGGATGACCTTCAGTAGCAGATAGCAACAGCCCACATCGAGCGCACACACAATGGCCAGTTGCACGACCCGCATCCAGTGATCGCCGACGAGATGTTGGAGCACCACCAGAAGCACCGCATTACCGATCACGACCGAAAGAATCCAGCCCCATGGCGTGGGCGTGGACGACAACTCGCGTCGAAGCGATTCCGCGATCAGCGCCAGCATCATCGTGACCAGAACAAATCCGATCATCAGGTAGGCGACTTTCGGCAGCAGCGTCTGAATTACAAACAAAGAGGCTGTCCCGGCATAACATGCCGTTCCCGCGAACCAGAACCGCGCGGCGACATCGCGCTGCCCCTTCAGCAGAATCCAGGCTATCGTTGGCATCAGCCAGAACTGAATCAGGCCGACGATCAAAAGTAAGGACAAGGCGGGCTGGTTGATCACGCGAAAGGCTCCCTGAAGTGAGATCGTAACGCGCCGGGCATGTCAGCACCGGCCGCCGTGCCAGCTTGCGTTGGAACTATCGGGTAAAGACCTGGACTTTCCGAAAAAAGCCGCCACGCCGCTAAACTCGATCCTGGCCGCCCATTACCCAAGATCACCATGCCCACCGACATCGATATTGCCCAGTCCGCCACCCTTCTGCCGATCGAAACCCTCGCCCGCGAACGGCTTGGTATCGCGTCCGAGCATTTGTCGCCCTACGGTCGATACAAGGCAAAGCTGTCTCTTGATTTCATCGACACTCTAAAGGACCGGCCCGACGGTAAGCTGGTGCTGGTGACCGCAATCAGCCCCACCCCCGCGGGCGAAGGAAAAACCACCACGACCGTCGGGCTCGGCGATGCGCTGAACCATATCGGCCGCAACGCGATGGTGTGTCTGCGTGAGCCCTCGATGGGGCCAGTATTTGGGCTGAAAGGCGGGGCAGCCGGGGGTGGGTACGCGCAGATCGTGCCGATGGAAGACATCAATCTGCACTTCACCGGCGATTTTTCGGCGATCGCGCTCGCCAATAACCTGCTGGCTGCACTGGTGGACAACCACATCCACCACGGCAACGAACTCGGCATAGACCTGCGACGAATCAGCTGGCGCCGCGTGGTGGACATGAATGATCGGGCGCTTCGCAATATCGTGAGCTCGCTGGGCGGGCCTGGCAATGGCTTTCCGCGCGAAGACGGCTTCGATATCGTCGTGGCTTCAGAAGTGATGGCGATCCTGTGTCTTGCTACCTCAATCGACGACCTGCGAGCGCGCCTCGCGCGAATCATTGTGGGTCGTACGCGCGATGGCCGGGCGGTCACGGCGAGCGAACTGGCCGCGCACGGCGCCATGACTGTACTGCTGCGCGAGGCGCTGGCACCCAACCTGGTTCAGACGCTTGAGCGAACCCCCGCCTTTGTGCATGGCGGCCCCTTTGCCAATATCGCCCATGGGTGTAATTCGGTAGTGGCCACGCGTGCAGCGCTCAAGCTGGCCGACTACGTGGTGACGGAAGCGGGATTCGGCGCAGACCTGGGTGCCGAGAAATTTTTGGATATCAAATGCCGCGCCAGTGGTTTGAAGCCTTCGGCTGCGGTCATCGTCGCAACCGTTCGGGCGCTCAAGTATCACGGCGGTGCCGACCTCAAGACCCTGACCCGGGAAGACCTCGGGGCGCTCGAGAAGGGGCTCGTGAATCTCGAAAGGCACGTAGACAACGTCAAGCGCGTCTACGGTATTCCCTGCGTGGTTTCCATCAACCGGTTTGACGCCGACACGGCTGCGGAAATCGCATTGATCCGCGAGCGGATGTCAGCCTTGGGCGTTGACGTGGTGCTGGCCACCCATTGGGCAGATGGCGGCGCAGGGGCAGCGGATCTCGCGCATGTGGTGGTCAAGTTGTGTGATCAGCCCTCGAACCCGGAGTTCGTCTATCCGGACGATGCGTCACTCTGGGACAAACTTCGCGCGGTGGCTACCCGGGTCTACCGCGCAGCCGATGTTCGCGCCGATGCCAAGGTTCGGAGCGCAATCGATCGGCTTCAGGCCGAGGGCTGGGGCCACCTGCCGATCTGCGTTGCAAAAACGCAGATGTCGTTCTCAACCGACCCGTCTCGGCGCGGCGCGCCGGAGGGCCACACCATCGACGTACGCGAGGTACGACTGTCGGCCGGCGCGGGCTTTATCGTAATGATCTGCGGCGACATCATGACCATGCCGGGGCTGCCTAAAGAGCCCGCCGCCGCGCGCATCGACTGGGTGAATGGGAAAGTGGTGGGTTTATCGTGATGCGGCGTCGTGTAAGCCCGGTTTCGGCGCAGGATCAATGCCAAACCGCTCGGCATCACGAAGTACCTCATGCGCCCGGGGTAGCATTGCGTAGTCAACCATCGCGCCGCGATAAGTAACCGCCGCATCGCCTTTGGACTCAGCGGCCTTGATCGCCTCAACCAGACCCGCGTAGTACTCAACCTCGTCGGGCGTCGGCGCGAATACCTCGTTCGCCACCGCAACATGGCTGGGATGAATCAGGATTGCGCCAGTAAATCCGAGTGCCTTCGCGCGCACCGCAAGCATTCGGACTGCGTCGAGGTCGTTGATCGCAACGCCCATGATGCTGGCCATCGGCCACTGTGCGCCACCGGCCCTGGCATCAAGCACCATCTTCGATGCCAGATACAGCTGCTCGCGCCCCTCCAGCGTGGGACGAAAGCCCATCGCACGCGCCACATCGCCTTCCAGCGCACCGCCTGCGACCCCGGCGAGCGAGCGACAGCGTTCGCTCGCCGCCACGAGATCACGCGCGTCAGCAAGCCCCTGGGCGGTTTCAGGCAGCGGCATGACCGCCACAGATCCCAGCGGCAAGCCTTCACGCCCCTCCACATACGCCAGAGTTCTGTCGAGCGCGCGAATCTGGCCCACATCGTGCGCTTTGGGCAGCATCACGCCGGAGAAACCCGCAGTTGCCACCGCGTGCACGTCGTCCTGACCGCCCTGATCCCAGCTGTTGATGCGTACGAACGCGGGAATCGACTGCGCTTTCAACAGACCAATGGCTTCACGGCATAAGGTGCGGGCCGCCAGCTTCATGGTGTGCGGGACCGCATCTTCGAGATCAAGCACCACTGCATCAGGCCTGAAGCGACCGACACGCTGAACCCAATCGGTCTTATGGGCCGGAATGAACAACAGGGAGCGAAGCGGCCACATTGGCGATTCTCCGGCAGGCTTTCAGGGCTCAATCATTCGGCGTTCAGCCGCGAACGTCAGCCCATTGCGCCGCAGTGATTGTCTGCAACTGATCGGGGGTTAACGGGAAAACCGAAAACGGCGTGCCAGCCGCTGCCCAGATGCGAGCGAACTGCTGCAGATCGCTGTCGAGCAGCAGATGCACCGGGCTGCTATGGCCCAACGGTGCGACGCCGCCAATCGCATAACCCGTGGCATCGCGTACAAAATCGGGATCAGCTCGCCTTAAGGGCTCGCCCACCAGTGCCGCCACTTTCTTTTCACTGACCCGGTTGGCGCCGCTTGCAACCACC
>CAZORB010000028.1:12200-33768 GCA_964581825.1 uncultured Bordetella sp. | reverse complement strand
GGCCCGCACGCATCGCGATGTCTCCCGCCGACCTCTGAATGTCGGCGTCACCCTCAGCCAGGATGCTCGAGCCTGCGCCCCCTGCTTCGAGCAGCCCATTGCCGCTACCGTGCGCCACCAACGCCGCATCCGGATCGAGGTCTGTCTCAGCCGTCCCTTCGCGCAGCGTGATCGAACCCGCCACCGTGCGAATCACAGTGCTGCCATTCGACCCGTTGGTGTTGGTGGTGACGATGTCGCTCTGAGAAAACTCGCCGGCGAATTCGGTCTGGCCGGTGCTCAGCACCTGGTTGACCTGCACCGCCTGCTGCGCCCCCCAGCGGCTGACCACATCGCCGATGATCAGCTGATCAGCCTCAAGCAGATTCAAGCCATCCGCTCCGCGCACGCGAGCCGACACCGTGTCGACCCGCGTCTCGATCGCATTGACGTCGAGACTCAGCGTATTGCCAGTGAGGGTGCCCGCGCCAACACCCGCCAGGATCAGCAGACCGCGTGCCACCACATCAACGGTGGCGTCGTCCGCCGGGCTGACCAGGAGGTCGCTGTCAATGATGGAGCCTGCAGTCACCAGGCCCACATTCGCATTGGCGGCTGTCACGACACCCACCGTCAGGCGGTCGCTCGCGTCATTGCCGGCGCGCAGCAGAATGTCCCCATCAACCGTCGACACCGCTGCAGTTGGCGCCATGGTCAGATTGCCGCTCTGCGCACTGGCCTGCACGCTGCCATTACCGGCGGTCGAGACCGCTGCGCCCGCGCCCACCGCAATGCTGCGACTGGACATCAGCGTGATGTGTCCGCTGGCTGAGGCCACCGATGCATCGACATTGAGATCGGCGTTGGCACCCTGGGCCTGCAGCAGCACATTACCGCTACCGTGAGCGCTGACTGCGCTGAAATCAGCGGGCGTGCTGCCGGCTCCGGGCGCTGAGCCATTCGTGAGGGTCAGACTGCCCGCGACGGTACGGACAACAATCGAACCATTCCCTCCGCTGGTGCGCACATCACTCTGGGTCGCGTCGGTGCTTTGCGCAGTGGACGTCGTCGCATCGCTCAGCACTCGGTTCACCGCGAGGCCAACGTCTCCGATCGTGAGCGCGTCAGCCTCCAGTACCCATACGCCGCCGTTCGCCGCAGCAGCGGTCAGCGTTGCAACCGTGGTCTCTAGGTGATTGACCTGATCGGCCACCGCTGCGCCCGCCGCCAGACGCAAGCCCGATGCGGTGATGTCCTGATCGGCGTCGTTAACGCGACTGGTGCCGCTGGTCACCAGATCATCGGCATCCAAAATCGAACCCGACACGGCAGTGATGCTGACTCGGCCATCGGGGAGTTCAATATCCCCGACGATAACGTTGGCGGCCGCACGCAACCGCGCGGTTGCGGTGGCCCCGGTGCTCGCCAACACGCTGGACGCATGCTGCGTAATGGAACGGGTCTCAGCCCATACATCGATGCTGCCGCGCAGCGCATTGTTGGGGCTGGCCGTGCGGATGTCGGCATTTTCTCGTAGGACAACGGTGTCCTTGGCCTGCACACTCACATTGCCGCTCGCGCTGACAATGTCGGCCATGGCCAGCACGTCGTGTCCGAATACGGACAATGCGGATGTGGCCACCGAAGATGCGGTGACTGTAGTGCCCGCGGTCCGTTGGGCAGTGACTGTCAGCGAATAAGGCGTTTCCCAAGCGATACCGTCAAACAGGATCCGGTTGGCCGCGCCAAGGTACGCGCTTACCGCGGCGGCGGTGCCGCGCAGGGTGAGCGCGCCAGAACCTGAGCCCGACACGGTGACACCTTCGGCGGTGCCATTGCCAAGACTGCTTGCCAGAAGCGGGGTCACCCCTGGTGCGCCGCCGCTTACCGCCACAGTTACCGCTACCGATTCGCTTCCGTTTCCGACAACATTGGTCAGGCGAACCTCACCGCCGAGGGACAGCGTTGCCAGGCTGGACGGCAGATTAAGCGCCTGCGCCGCCTGCACCGAGCTAACTTCCGTCGTTCCGGTAGCCACGCTCGTGAGTGAAATCGTCCCAAACGACTCAGCCTCGACAACACCACCCGACGATCTGCGCGAAGTGACGGACAGGGTGTAAGGCGTGCTTGCGGAGGCTGTTCCGTTGAACCGGATCCGGTCAGCGGTGTCGAGGTAGGCACTGATTGCAGAGGCTGTTCCCGTAATCGTGAGGGTGCTGGTGTTGCTTCCTGTGACCGCAACGCCCGAAACCGCTGATCCATTGATGACCAGCCTTGGCGTTGCGCCGGTGGGACCTGCACCTACCGACAATGTCACAGTCAACGAATCAGTGCTGGCACCCACAGCGGAATTACCCAGCCGGATCTCGCCATTCGAGGTGAGCGTCGTGATGCTGGCGGGCAGGTTCAGAACCGGCACCGCTACCAGCGCTCCGTTGGCGGGCAGCGGGAGATAGGAAGCTGCTGATGAACCCGCCTGCAGCAGCACGTTTCCGCTGCCATGCGCGCTTACTGCCGCGTCATCGGCTGGCGAATCGGATGCGCCGGGCGCATTGCCGTTATTGAGAACGATGCTGCCCGTGAGGGTTCGCACAACAATCGACCCATCGGCGCCGGTGGTTCGGAGATCCAACTGTGGCTCATCGGTCACGACCGAGTTCACGACACTACCGTCGGGCAGCACGCGATTGACGGTGTTGGCAACCGTATCGATCACCACCGAATTGGATTCAAGCAGCCAGATACTGCCGCCGCCTGCCCGCGCACTGAGCGTGGTCGTCGACGTTTCCAGGTGGTTGATCAGACCACCAATGGCCGTGCCTGCGTTAAGGCGCAGCGACGCCGCGTTGATGTCGAGGTCGGCATCGTTGACCGTACCGCTCGACAGCAGCGCATCCGCATCGACGATCGAGCCCGAGCGCGCGGTAACGCTGACGGTACCGTCTGCCAGCATGATGTCGCCCACGGTCACGCTGTTACCCGCCCACAGGCGAGCGCTCGCCGTGGCGCCCGAGCTCGTGATGACGCTGGTGGCGCTCTGGGTGATCGAGCCAGCGATAGCCAACAGGTCGATGCTGCCGCTACCCACGCCGGTACTGCTCGTACGGACATCGGCAGTTCCAGTGAACTGCATGTCGCCCGAGGTGGTGATGCTGATGTTGCCGCTCTGGCTCGCGATGTCGGCATTGGCGACCAGTGACTGCGCGTTCGCAAACGCCACCAGAGACGCCTGAGCAGTGGTGGCCAGTCGCATGACCTGGCCTGTGGTGCTCTGAACGGTCGCCGAGAGAACATAGGCCGTCGTGGACGCCGTACCGTTAAATCTGATTCGGTCCGCAGCATCGACGAAGTCACGGACTGCGGACGCCGTACCACTCAGGGTGACCGTTGATGAACCCGAGCCGGTGACCGTGACGCCGCTCGAGGCCCCGTTGCCCGAGGCCGTTGACAGGGTGGGCGTGGCGCCGGTTGGGCCGCCGCTGACAGCGAGGACAACGGTGACGGGATCTGTTCCTGCACTGATCAGATTCGCAACCCGCAGCGCCCCATTTGCCGCCATTGTGGAGACGTTGGCAGGCAGGTTCAGCGCAAGCGGGGCCAGAGCCGCAGCGGCTGGCGTTGCCGTGCTTCCGGCCGCTGCAGTGTCGCTGCTCAACAGGCTTGCCGTAACAGTGCGCGCCGATTCGATCACGCTGCCGTTCGCGCGCTGCGCCGTTGCGCTCAGCTGGTAGGCAGTAGCCGATGCCGGCCCGGTGAAGCGGACGCGCGCGTTCGCACCACTGGTCGCCAGATAGGTGTTGAGCGCCGTGACCGTACCAGTGAGCTTCAGGGTTGCAGTGCCCGACCCCTCGGCCGTGACGCCATCCGCAGTGGTGCCGCTGAGCGTGGCGTTTGCGTTGGCCGGGCCGCCGCTCACCGACAGGAGCACCGTGAGCAGCCCCGTGCCCGTGCCCAAGGCATTAGAGAAGCTCAGTTCCCCGTTGGTGGGCGACGTGGTGAAGCTTCCGGCAAGCGTGAGGGTGGGTGCCGCCAGAGCGGTTGCGCTGCCACTGCTGCTCGCCACCGTTCCGGGAAGCGATACAAACACGTTTCCGCTGCCGTGCGCCTGAATCGCCGTGTTGTCGCTGGCTGCGGTTCCGTCGTTGAGCACAAGCGATCCGGCGACGGTGCGAAGTACGATCGCGCCGTTCGCTCCGGCGGTCTTGATGTCCGACTGTGCTTCATCGGTCACCGTGGAGGCCGCCGTACCGGCGACGATCGTGCCGTCCGACAACACGCGATTGACAGTCACGGTGACATCATCGATCGTCAGATGGTCGGCCTCGAGCAGCCAGATTCCGCCGTTCGCAGCACGCGCCGTGAGCGTACCGGCGGTTGTTTCCAGGTGGTTGACACCCGAGGCGATGGCTGTGCCGGCATTGAGCCGCACCGCCACCGCGGTGATGTCCTGATCGGCATCGTTGCCGCCTGCCACCAGCGCATCCGCGTCCAGAATGGAGCCCGACACGGCGGTGATACTGACTTTGCCGTCGGTCAATTCAATGTCGCCGACGGTGACCGTCTGAGCGGCGAACAGGCGCGCCTGCGCGCTGGCCCCCGTACTCCGAATCAGACTGGTTGCGCTCTGCGTGATCGAGCCCGTCGACGCAACGATGTCGATCGTTCCACTGCCGGTCCGCACATCCGCCGTGCCGTTGAAGCGTACATCCTCAGAAGCCACCAGACTGATATTGCCGCTGGTGCTGACGATATCGGCGTTGGCGATGAGATCGTCGCCCACCGCAAGCATCGAGGCCTGTGAAGTGGTTGCAAGCCTCACCACCCCGCCTGTGATTCGCTGCACCGTGGTGGACAGCGTGTAGGGCACGGTGTTCGATGCGGCTCCGTTGAAGCGGATCCGGTCTGCGGTGTCGAGGAACGTACGAAGGTCAGTCGCGGTACCGGTCAGGCTGAGGACCGAGGAGCCGGAACCACTGATGGTGACATTGCCGCTGGTGCCATTGCCTGCGGTTGCGGTAAGCGTTGGCGCAGCCCCGGTCGGTCCGGCGGTGGCCGAGAGAACGATCGTGAGCGTCTCCGTGCCAGCGCTGATGGCGTTTGCAATGCGGATCTCGCCGTTATTGGCGCTGACCACAAAGTTCGACGGCGTTGTAAGCGCCAGCGGCGTCTGCGCAACCGCCGCGCCGCTGTTGGCGACCGGCGCTGTCGCCGAGCTGGTAATCGTTGCGGTGGCAGTGCGCGTGGACTCCACCACCTCGCCACTCAGGCGCTGAACTGTCACATCAAGCTGATACGTGGTCGTGGATTCCGCTCCGGAGAAGCGAACACGTCCCGCTGTATTCAGGTAGCTGCTCAACGCTGCGGCCGAACCGGTCAGCCTCATGGTGGCGGTACCGGAGCCGCTTGCCGTGACCCCGTCAGCAAGGGTGTTACCGGCCGAGCTTGACAGCGTCGGGGTTGCCGAGGCCGGCCCACCACTGACGGCAAGCAGCACGGTCAGTGTCTCGTCGCCGCTGCCCACCGCATTGCCAAACCGCAGCTCGCCGTTGGCGGGCCGCGTCGTGAAGCTGGCTGGCAGTGACAGATTGGGCGAGGCAATCGACGAGGCGCTGCCGCTTGACCCCGTTGCCAGGCCAGGCAGGGAGATCAGGACGTTGCCAGTTCCATGTGCGCTGACGGCGGTGTCGTCCGCAGCCGCCGTACCGTCGTTCAGGGTGATTGAACCCGCCATGGTACGGAGCACGATCGACCCGTTGGCGCCAGTGGTCTTGACATCGGACTGCAGGGCATCGGTCAACGTTGACCCCGCTACCGAGCCATCCGCACGCACCCGATTCACGGTCACCGACACGTCATCAATGATCAGGTCGTTAGCTTCCAGCAGCCAGATGCTGCCGCCCGCAGCGCGCGCGCTGAGGCGGCCCACGGAGGTCTCGAGATGATCGACTGCTTCGCCAACCGACGTACCCGCCCACAGCCGCAGCTGGGCGCTGGTGATGTCAGCGTCCGTATCATTGACATTTGTCCCGCCACTGAGCGGATCGGCGTCAAAAATCGAGCCGGTCAGTGCTGTGATGCTGACCCGGCCGTCGGCCAGTTCAATATCGCCCACCGTGACATTGGTCGTAGCCAGCAGCCTGGCGGCGGCCGTTGAGCCTGTGCTCAGAATCACACTGTCCTGGCTCTGATAGATCTCGCCTTCACGCGCTTCGATCTCGATGCTGCCGCCGCTTGAGGTGCGCAGGTCAGCCGTGCCGAGCAGCGTGACGTTACGACTCGAAATGATGCTGATGCTGCCGCCAGCGCTCACGACGTCAGCCGAAGCCGTCACATCGCTGGTGGTTGCGAAGGTGAGCACCACGGCCTTGGAGGTGACCGCCGCGCGGACCACGTTGCCCGCGTCGATGCTCTGCGCGGTCACCATCAGACCGTAAGGCGTTGACGACGAGGGCCCGCTGAACACGACGCGATTCGCGCCGCCCAGGTAGGTGCTGATATTCGCGGCGGTGCCGGTCAGCGTGACGCGCGAGCCCCCGCCGGTCACGGTTGCGGTTACGCCGTCAGCCGACGCAGCAGCGAGCGAGCCGCCGGTTACGGCCAGGACGACTGTCAGGGGCTCGTTGCCGCTACCCACCGCGCCCTGCATACGGATCTCACCGGAGTGGGTTCCGCCACTGACGTTGAGCGCCGAGAAGCTGGCAGGCACCGATAGGGTCGGCAGTCCCACCGCCCCCGCCTGGGTCCTGAGTGCGGCATTCGCCGTGACGGCGCTCTGCACCACATTGTCGGCGAGGGTTTGCACGGTTGCGGTCAGGCGGTACGGCACGACAGACGCAGAGCCATTGAAGCGGATCCGCTCCGCGGTGTTGAGGTAACTGCTGATGGCCGCTGCGGTACCCGTCAGGACGAGCTGCGAGGACCCTGACCCGGACGCTGTGACGCCGTCGGCCAACCCGTTGCCTGAGGCGCTGGTCAACGCAGGTGTCGCGCCCGCGGGGCCGGCATCTACGGCAAGCAGCACGCGCAACGATGCATTGCTGTTACCCGTCAGATCGGCAAACCGGAGAACACCGTTCTCAGACGATACCGACAGGTTAGCCGGCAGGTTGAGGGTGGGCGCGGCTAGCGCCGTGGCGCTTCCACCAATGTCGCGGCTCACGCTCGTAAGCAAGGCCTGAGCCGTTCTCGCCGCGCGGACCACACCCGCCGTGGTGCTCTGGACTGTGGCACTCAGCGTGTATCCCACGTTCGAGGCCTGACCATTGAACAGCACATTGCCATTCGTGCTCAGGTAGCTGCTGATGGAGGCCGCAGTACCGCTGAGTGTCAGGGTTGCAGTGCCAGATCCGGAAACCGTCAGTGCAGAGGCCGCGCCAACTGCTGACAGGGTCGGGGCAGGCGAAGCACCGGTGGGCCCGCCGCTCAAGGCTAACAGGACAGTGACAGCGTCTGTGCCGGTACCAACCAGATTGCCGATTCGAAGCTCGCCGCTGGTGGACGGTGTCGCAATGTTTGCGGCAAGGTTGAGCGCAGGGGCGGCAGCGGCCTGAGCCGTGCCTGTGACCGCGACAGCGCCAGACGCGATGCTGGTCAGTGTTGCGGTTGAGGTTGTCGCGGAGCGCACCGTGGCGCCATCGCGGCTCTGTACCGTGACTGCCAACGAATAGGGGGTGGTGGATGCCGGTCCGTTAAACAGAATCCGGTCGGCAATGTTGAAGTAATTGCTGATTGCCGAGGCGGTACCAGTGAGCGTGATGGCGCTGGTGTCGTTGCCGCTCACCGTCACACCTTCGGCCAAGCCGTTGCCAAGCGCGCTTGCAAGCCTGGGCGTGGCACCACTTGGACCGCCACTGACTGCCATGACCACAGTGACCGTGTCGGTCGTGCTGGTTCCCACCAGGCCGTCAGTGAGCGTTGGCGTCGTTGGCAGAGCGATCCGGATAGGACCGTTGGTGGCGAGCGTCGTGATGGCAGACGGCAGATTGAGCGTAGGCGCGGAAAGTGCGGTTGCAGCGCCGGTCGCCCCCGTCATCAGCTGAACACTGGTCAGCGTGGCCTGCGCAGTTCTGGCCGATCGCACCACACCCGACACAACGCTCTGGACAGTCGCCGACAGCGTGTAATTCGTATTCGAGGCTTGCCCGCTGAACAGAACCCTGCCTGAGGTGTTCAGGTAGCTGCTGACCGAGGTCGCGGAACCAGTGAGCGTGAGCGTGGCCGTGCCCGAGCCAGACACTGTGACCCCCGAGGCCGTGCCAGCCGGTGCAACCAGTGTTGGCGCAGGTGAGGCGCCAACGGGACCGCCGCTGACGCCCAGCAGAACCGTAACGCTATCGCTGCCGGTACCAACGAGACCCGCGATGCGGACCTCCCCGCTTCCTGATAGCGCCGAAACACTGCCCGGCATGTTCAGCGTGAGCGGGGCAAATGCCTGAGCGCTTCCGCTGGTGGCTGGCGTGCCCGAGGCCGCGGCAGTGAGCGTGGCCAGGGCGGAGGCCGCCGACCGGACGGTCATGCCTTCGCGGCTCTGCGAGGTCACCGTCAGGGAGTACGTGGTGGCCGATGCTGTTCCGTTGAATCGAATCCGGTCGGCCACGTTTACGTAATCGCTGATCGCCTTGGCGGTTCCGGTCAGCGTCAACGTCGTGGAATCGGTGCCCGTGACCGTGACGCCATCGGCCGAACCGTTTCCGAGCGCGCTGGACAGCCTGGGCGTGGCGCCGCTGGGGCCACCACTGACCGCCATGACGACCGTCAGCGTCTCGGTGGTACTGGTTCCTACAAGACCGGCGATCTGAATTCGGCCGTTCGTAGCCAGCGTCGAGACGCTCGAGGGCAGGTTCAAAGGCGGCGCGGCCAACGGCGTGGCACTGCCACTGGAGCCCGTGGTCACCAGCGAAACGTTGGCTGTTGCCGCGGCGCGAACCGTGTCGCCCGTGAACGACTGCGCGCTGACCGCCAGAACATACGGTGTCGCTGTGGCCGGCGCGTTGAACAGAACCCGGTTAGCACTGCTCAGGTATGCACTGAGGTTAGCCGCCGAACCGACCAGTGTCAGTCGATTGCTGTCGGAACCGCTTATCGTGACGCCCCCAGCCGTCGCGTTTCCATCAGCGCTCACAAGTTTCGGTGTCGAGCCGGTGGGACCACCGCTGACGGACAGAACAACCGTCAATGCCTGGTTGTTCGAGCCAAAGGCATTGGCCAGACGAATCTCACCGTTTGCGGGCAGTACCGTGAGCGTGGCGGGCAGGCTGAGCGCAGGCGCCGCCGTTGTGACCGCCGACGGGCTGGTCGCGAGTTGGACGCTGTTAACCGCCGCTGTAGCTGTGGCAGCGACTCGCACCACGCCGTCACTGCCAAGACTTTGTGATGTGACACGGAGATCGTAGGCGGTGGCCGACGAGGGCCCGTTGAAGCGAATGCCCGTGTTGTTCAGATAAGTGTTCAGCGCGTTAGCCGTCCCGGTCAGGGACAACACGCCTGTTCCGGTGCCGCTGACCGTCACGTTGCTATCTGCCGCACCCGGCGCAAGCCATGCGGCAACGCCCGACGGGCCACCGCTCACCGAGAACACCAGGGTCAGCACGCCCGTGCCCGCGGGCACGGCATTGGCGAATCGGATTTCTCCGCTGGATGCCAGCACCGTGAAGCTGGGCGGCACGCTCAGGCTTGGCGCGCTGGAGGCGGTCGCCGCGCCGCTGCCACCCAACTGCACGCTGGCCAGCGTTGCGGAAGCGCTTCTCGCCAGCTGAACGAGGGTTCCGTTGACGCTTTGAACCGTCGCATTGAGCGAATACGCCGTCGACGAGGCCTGGCCGTCAAACCGGACCGCGCCACTGGTGTTGAGGTACGACGACAGCGCGGTAGCGGTACCGCTCAACGTTAGCGTGGACGTCCCTGAGCCACTGACAACCGTTACGCCAGAAGATCCGCTGGCAGATAGCGTTGGCGCTGGCGCAGGGCTGGCGGGCCCCCCGGTCACCGAGAGCACCAGGTTGAGCGAATCGTTTCCGCTTCCCACCGCGTCCGCGAACCTGATTTCGCCATTCGCGGACAACGCCACCATGCTGCTGGGAAGACTGAGGGTTGGCATCGCTGCAGCGGTGGCGCTTCCCGAGGACCCCGTCTGGATGCTGGTAAGGGTCGATGTTGCGCTTCGTGCGGAGCGAATCACGCCAGCGGTTGCACTTTGAACTGTGGTCGTCAGCGTGTAAGCGGTCTGCGATGCCTGACCACTGAAAGAGACCCCGCTGCTCGAATCCAGGAACGAGGACAGCGCAGCCGCGGTACCGCTCAGGGTGAGCGTACCGGTGCCCGAACCCGCCACCGTGACACCGCCCGCAGGCGTAGCCACCAGCGCAGGCGCCGGCGTCGGACTAGTCGGTCCACCGCTCAAAGCCAGTACGACGGTCAGGGCTTCACTGCTGTCGCCCACCGCGCCTGCAAAGCGGACCTGTCCGCCAGCGGACAGCGCGGTCAGACTGGTAGGTACGTTAAGCGCGAGCGGTGCGAAGGACTGGGCGCTGCCGCTTGCGGCGGCGGTTCCCGAGGAGATCGCGGTAAGGATTGCCTGTGACGAGGTTGCTGCCTGCACGACGCCACCGCTGATGCGCTGTGCCGTCGCGGTGACTGTGTAGGTGGTGGTCGACGCGCTGCCGTTGAACAGGATGCGGTTGGCCGCGCTGAGATAGGTGCTTACGGCGGACGCTGTGCCCGTAAGGGTTAGCGCCGACGTAGCGTTACCGCTTACCGTCACTTCATTCGACAGGCCATCGCCCAATGCGCTGGAGAGAGTCGGGGCGGCGCCGGCTGGCCCGCCTCGAACTGCGAGCACGACTGTCACGATATCCGTGCCAGTACCCACAGCGTTGGCAATTCTCACTTCGCCATTGGTTGCCGGCGTAGAGAACGACGCAGGCAGGTTGAGCGTGGGGGTGACTGTCGGCGTGGCGGTTCCTGCCGCACCGGTTGTGACCAGGGCGATCTGGGCGGTGGACGCGGCCGTGACAGCGCTCCCACTCAGACCTTGGGCTGTTACGGACAGCGCGTATGGCGTTGCCGAACTGGTGCCAGTGAAAGCGATGCGGTTGGCAGTGTTCAGGTAGGCGCTGATGGCTGTAGCGGAGCCTCGCAGCGTCAGCCGGTTGCTGTCGGACCCAGTGATCTCAACGCCAGCCACCGTCACGTTTCCGTCGGCACTGACAAGCTTGGACGTCGCTCCTGCGGGACCGCCGCTTACCGCAAGCACGACAGTCAGCGTGCCGGCGCCCGAGACGGAGCCTGCGCCGAAGCGAATCTCGCCGCTGCTGGGCAGCGCGTTGATCGTAGCGGGTACGGCCAGCGTGGGCGCAGTGTTGGTCGATGCCGTGCCGCTACCGCCCAATTGCACGCTGGTCAGAGCAGCATCGGATGTCGCAGCCGATTGAACGACCGCTGCGTTGACGGTTTGCGCCGAGAACTTCAGCGAGTACGGTGTGCCCGAGGCGGCGCCGTTGAACCGGACCCGATCGGCAGCCTTCAGGAAGGTGTTGATGTCCGCTGCGGATCCACTCAGGCTGAGGACCGCTGTTCCAGAGCCGCTGACGGTGACGCCGCCCGATGTGCCATTTCCACCTGATGTGCTGAGGGTGGCGTTGGTGACGGTTGCATGACTGACCGCGAGTACGAGCGTGACACTGCCCGTCGTGCCGCTGAGCGCATCAGCGGCGAATCGGATTTCACCGTTCGCAGACAGCGCGGTGAATGCTGCGGGCACCTGCAAGGTGGGCGCTGTCGAGAGCGGCGCCACAGTGGTCGTACCGGTTGGCACACCCAGCTGAACCGCCGATACCGCTGCCTTGGCCGAGGTCGCCGACTGCACGCCGCTGCCGTTCATGCTCTGCGCGGTAAATGTCAGCTCATACGATGTCGACGAGGCTGTGCCGTTGAAACGAATCCGGTCAGCCGAATCCAGGAACGCGCTGAGATCGGCGGCGCTACCCGATAGTGTCAGGCTGCTGGTGCCGGATCCGCTCACGATAACCCCGTTAAACGGGGTATTGCCTGAGGAATTGCCCGTGGACGATGACAGCGTCGGCGTTGCACCAGACGGCCCACCAGCAATCGTCAACACGACTATCAGCGACTCGACGCCGTTGCCGACAGCGTTCGCCAGACGAATCTCGCCGTTGGTGGACAGCACCGTGAACGCCGCGGGCAGCACCACGGATGGTGTGACGACAGGAGGCGACGCGAGGCCCGCCTGGATCAGCACGTTACCCGTGCCGTGAGCGCTGACGGCGGTGCCATCCTGGGCAGCCGTTCCGTCGCCCAGCGTAATCGAACCCGACGCTGTTCTGAGAACGATTGAACCGTTAGCGCCGGTGGTACGGACATCGCTCTGAGTCGCGTCGGTGCTATCGGTAGTGAACGTGGTGGCATCCGCCCTCACACGGTTCACTGACAGGCCAACGTCACCGATCACCAGATCGTTGGCCTCGAGCACCCAGATTCCACCCGCTGCGGCGCGCGCAGTGAGCGTACCAACGGTAAGTTCGAGGTGGTTGACCGCATCGGCAATGGCCGTTCCGGCCGACAAGCGCAGGCGCCCGGCAACGACATCCTGATCGGAATCGTTCGCTCCGGTTACCAGCGCGTCTGCGTCGATGATCGCGCCCGACCCCGCGGTGATTCCAACGTCGCCGCCGACTTCGATATCGCCGACCGTGACCGACGACCCGGCCACCAGGCGTGCGGTCGCTGTTGCGCCGGTACTCAGCAACAGGCTGGAGGCGTGTTGAGTAATTGCGCCCGCCTCCGCCCAGACGTCGATGCTGCCGCTACCTTGGGCGGTACTGGTGGTGCGGATATCCGAATTCGAACCGAAGCTGACTGCGCCCTTGGCCAGCACACTCACGTTGCCGCTTCCGCTCAGGATGTCAGCATTGGCGAGGACGTTGGTTGAAGCGCCGAGGGTCTGCAGCAGGACGTTGCCAGACCCGTGCGCGCTCACCGCAACGCCCGAACCGGTGGTGCCGTCGTTGAGTGTCAGGTTGCCGCCTGTGCGGATGGCCACCGAGCCGTTACCGGACGTGGTGGCAACGTCGCTCACAACCGGACGGGTAGCGGTACTGGTACTTCCCGTTGCCTGTACGGTCTGAACGACCACTGACATGTTTGCGTTGTACTGGCTGACAACATCGCCGATCTCGAGATCATTCGTCTCGCGCAGGCTTAGTCCACCCGAGCCGCCAATCGATGCTGCGAACTTCTGCACCGTGCTCTCAAGCGCGTTACCTGCGAGTAGACCCGCACCAACGCCCGCGGAGATCGTCAGCCCGACCGCCTCAACATCAACGGTGGTGTCGTCGGCACCTGTGGTGACGGTATCGGCATCCAGCACCGCGCCCGCTGCAATCAGGGCTACGTTTGCGGTACCCGCTGTAATCGAGCCGATCGTGAGCTGGTCGCTGGTGTCGTTACCAGCCGTGATACGAATATCACCGTTGGCGGTGGTTACCTTGGCGGTGGCGTCCATGGTGACGCTGCCGGCCTGAGCCAGGAGATCGATCGAGCCATTGACCGTGGTTGTCACGTCAACGCCCGCGCCGAGGCTGAGCGCATTCGCCGCCGCCAGGGTGACATGGCCGGACCCGCTCGTGATGTCGGCTGTGGCGCTGAGGCTGCCTGAGCCGCCCGCCTGAAGGAGCAGGTTGCCCGTGCCGCCTGCGGTGACGGTTTGCGAGACTGTGAGCGAGCCACCCGCCTGAATGACGAGGTGGCCGTTGGCGACGGTGGAGTTGACCGACTGAGTAACGTCTGTGGTCTGGGCTGGTAGCGCGGCGCTGGAGCCGATTCGATTGACCGCCACGGTGACGGTGTTGAGAACGAGATCGTTCGTCTCTCGGACGAACAATCCGCCGGTGCCTGATGTGGCACTCAGCCGTGTCACGGTGGTTTCAATACCATCGTCGCCAGTTCCAATCGCACCGGCGGCTCCTGCGATGAGCACCAACCCGTCCGCAACGATATCCACCTCGCTGCTGGCGGTATCCGCATCATCGCCATCCGTAATCGAGCCACCGGCCTGAACCAGCACATCGCCCGTGCCGGCGTTCACCGACTCCAGCGTGATGTTGCCGGTGGCGCGCAGCGCGATATCCCCGTTTCCAGCGGCGCTGCTTAAAGTGACGGCCTGGCCCTGGATGACGTCACGCCCAGCAATCAGGTCTATCGTTGCAGCGGCCGCAGCGGTCGTCACGTTGGCGTCGAGCAGGATGTCGCGACCGGCTGTGATGGTCAGGTTGCCCTTGAGCGAGTCCGCGCCGCCCCCGGTCACGCCGATCTTGGCGTTCACGTCGATGTCGCCAGTACCCGTGGTGCTCAGAAGAACGTTGCCCGCAGCGGTGATTGCGAAGGTGTCCGTATCGCCGTCGTCAAGGGTCAGGGTGGCTGAATCGAGTTCAAGAACAAGTGCTGCGCCTGATTTCAGGTCAGCGGCCGCCTGCTGCGCCTGAGCAGCTGTCGTTCCGGCACTCTGGACGCGGTTTACATTGAACGCTGCGGTCTGGCCAACCGTGAGGGCGCTTGACTCGCGAAGGTGGATAGCGCCACCAGCAAGCGCGCTCAGGGTCAGCGCTTCCGTCTCGACCGCCTGGAGCGATGCTCCGATGCTGCTGGAGCTCGACGAACCCGCTGCAAGCCGCAGAGCGCGCGAAAATACGTTCACGACGGTGTCGGCCAGCGTATCGACAATCGACCCACCCGTGGAGACCACCGCGACTGAACCCCAGTTACCCTGACCGGTCAGGGTCGCCGATGGCGTGGCATTGCGGTCGGCAGCGATACGAGCATCCAGGACACCGACGGTGATGTTGCCACCATCGGTACCCCCCTCGCGCGTGGCAAGGCGAATGTTGCCACCGTCGGTACGGAAGGTCGTACCGGCGTTCATCGTGATCTGGGCGCCAGCGAAGTTTGCCGACAGATCGATCGATCCCGCCACTGCTGGCGTGAGGCTGGTGCTTACACCAGTGCTGACGTCACCATCCGCGCCGAAGGTCTGGGATCCGGCGGACAACAGGCTAATGCTGCCGTAGCCGGTCGTGGAAGCGATGGCTGCGTTGACTGTGATGTCCCGGGTCAGAGCCGGCGAGGCCGTGTCCGGCAGCGTCTGCAGCAGAATGTTTCCTGCGCCTTCAACGGCGACCGCGCTGGACGCGGAGACTGTTCCACCGTTCGCAACCAGCGAGCCGTTAACCATAACGACCAGCGAACCGCCTCCGACTACAGTCAGATCTTCAACCGCGCCGCTCTGTGCCTGCGCAACACCGCTCGCATCAATGCGCTGCAACGTTGACCGACTGACCGCTCCAATCGTAAGCGCGCTCGCCTCTTCGACAAACGCCCCGCCCGATCCGCCCAGTAGCGCGAGGGTGCCGACAGACAATTCAACCCGATCGTTGCCTGCGCCGATTGCGCCCGATCCACCCGAGGCCAGATACGCACCGGCTGCGGTCACATCCAAGTCAGTGTCGCCGTCTAGCAGGCTTCCGCTGGCAATCAGGGTAACGCTACCGCCCGTTACAGCATCGGTGTCGGTGACGAAGCTTCCCAACTGAAGGTCGCCGCCCTTTGCCCAGTAACGAACATCCTTGCCCGCAGTGACCACTGTGCTGCTCGCAGCGGCACCACCTGCCATCGAAATCGACGTTCCCGCTTCAACATCAACCGTTCCGGCGCCGCCGGTCGTGATGTCACCGGCCGCCGTCTGGGTCAGCGCAGTTTTGGCGATGACCGTGATGTGGCCACTGGTTGAGCTTACCGCCGTGTTGAGCGCAAGCGCACCGACGGTGCTCTCCAAGCGCACATTGCCGCTGCCGTTGGCCACAATGGCTTGATCAACCGTCAGCGCGGTCGCTGTTGCCATCACGCCACCGTTGCTGCTAACGGTTCCTGAAACCGGGAGGGTAACCAGTCCGGACAGGTTGGCCGCGTCGGTAACGCTAGCGACCACCGCGGGGTCTACCGTGACGCGGTTGACCGCAACCGGTGTAACGGTTCCCACTGTGAGACTGGTTGTGTCGGCAACGTTGATACCGCCTAAGCCAGCCGCCACCGCAAGATTGGCCACCTGCATGTCCAGGGCATTCGCGCTGGCGCTGGTGCCTTGCGCACCAACCGCCGCGCCGGCCTCAATTCTCGCGTTCTCCGCGAAGATGTTCTCGGTGGTGTCGGAACCCGCATCGAGCACCGAACCACCGGTTGATACGACCGCAACATCACCCCAGTCAGTCTGAGTAGCGCCCTTCCGGGTATCGATCACGCCCAGCGTCACGCTTCCGCCCGCGCTTGTAGTCGAGCCTGCCGTGACCCGGACATTACCGCCGTCTGTCTTCAGAACCGTGCCGACATCCATCTGGATCTGAGCACTCGCTGCTGAAGCCTGAACATCGATCGTTGAATTGACGCCCAGCGTTGTCAGATCACCCGACGCGGTATAGGTCTGCGAATTCGCCGACAGCAGACTGAGGTTGCCGGTGCCAGCGTCGACCGCTGCATTAACGGTCATCAACCCCTGAACCGACTCGATCCGAACGTTGCCCGAGCCGGGCGCAGTAACCGGCTGATTGATCGTCATGCCGCCGCTGTTCGCAATCGAGTTACCCAGGATGACGATCGACGCGTTGTTTCCGACAGCAACGCCGTTAAGCGTTGCGTCACTGGTAATCGCCGTTCCTGCAACCGCATTCGAGACCAGGTTGGAAGCTGCCGTGCCGTTGGTAGCCACTCGTTGAACCACGAATCCCTGGCTATCCAGCGCCCCAAATGCGCCGATCTCCAGGCCATTATGTTCGGCAAGGAAGATGTCGCCCGAAGTTCCGGTGCCGGTGGTCTTCGCCGCAAGCGTTGTGACGCTCAACTCAAGGGGGTTCGCGACAGCGCCAATGCGCCCGGCAGACTCAAGGCGAACCTTGCCAGCGGTCACATTCACTAACTGGTTATCCGCAGTCGCGGGGCTGGGGTCCGCATCGATCAGGCTTCCGGTGGCGGATTGAATCCGGACCGCTCCGGTACCGGCCGTTACCTGACCGATCGTGATATTTCCATTCGCGTAGATCAGCTGATTGCCGTTGTTGCCGCTATTGGTGTTGAAGCGGCTATTGGGCGCCATCGTGATGGTGCCATTGGTGGCGATCGCTTCAAGTGTCTTGCTACCGCCCGCCACTGTCACCGTTGTGTTGCTGCCAAGGCTGATGCTGTCCTCTGCAAGCAGCGTGAGGTTTCCATTTCCAACTTTGATCGCAGCATTGACAACAATGTTTCCGGGATCGGTGCTGACATTTGCGCCCCGCGATGCCTGTAGCAGCGCGTTGCCGTCCGCCATCGCAGGCGGGGTTGAGCCTTGCGGGGTATCGGGCGGCGACCAGATTTGCCCGGCAACGGTCATTGCACCGCCCAGCGTGCGCAAGACCAGCTGGCCATTGGCACCACTCATCGTGATGCCGTTTACGGTAAGGGCCGTGCTCTCCGAAGCGAACATGCCGCCACTTGAGGTGTTCGTGGCAGTAAGCGCGGCGACGCGTGTAGTGAGCGGCGTCGCTGCAACGCCGATACCTGATCCTGCCGAGAGCGTGAGGTTTGCGGTTTCTGTCGTGCTGGCTCCGGTGATGTTCACCTGACCAGAGCTGAGCGTCGCCACGTTTGTGATGGCGCCCAGGTTGTTCGCCGCGACACCGGTGATGGTCTGGTCACCCGTGAATGAATCGTTGGCAGTGATCGTGACCGCCGTGTTGGCGGTGAGTCGGCCCAGCTTGACGTCACCCCCGGCGCGCATCGTGATCGAACCGGTGGTGGCCGAATTCGCGCTGGCGTTAAGCAGTTGCGTCGCCCCCATCTGGATATCGGTGGCTGCGCGCACGGTAATCAGCCCACCATCGCTGGTAATGGACTGATCCTGCTTCACCATCGCCTTGCGCGACTCGATTGTGAGGTTGCGATCCGCAACCCCGGTTACCGTGCCAAAGGTGCCCTTGTTCCAGACATCGCCACCTCCGGAAATCGTGATTGAACCGGGGTTAACGTTTGTTATGCGGCTGCTATTGCTGGCCACACCGCGCTCGATAGTGACACTGCCGTCGCCACCAGCGTTCAGGGTGATACTGCCGCCTGAACTGACGGTTGTGACACCGGATGTTTGGACCACGTTCGCTGACCCACCCGTGACGCCACTGGCAGCGGCAGCGCCGATGTCGACCGTTTCGGGCAGGCTGAGATTCCGCGCGCTGGTGCTCACGGTCAGGTTACCGCCCGACGCACTGGTCTGCGCGGCGCGGATCACCCGCACGTCGCCTGTGATCAGCTGCGAGAAGACCGTGTCACGCGCCGGAAGAACGTTGACCAGAAGATTTCCCGCACCGACGTTATCGACCGTCAGCGTGTTGATCTCGGTCCAGGGCATGTCGACGCCAGTTGCAGAACGCACGGTGAGCGAAGGCGCGCGTACGGCCTCCGTGGCGCGGTTATCCAGGTTGACTGTCGGGAGGGCCTGAACGACGCTGCCAGCCGCCGAGTAGATGCTGATCGGCCGGGTGGCTTCGACCTCATTACGGAACGTGATGGTGTTCGCCGCATCGAGTTTCAGCGTGTTATTTACCGCGAACACGAAGTCGGGATTCGAAAAGTCCTCGAACGTGATCTGGCCGCCATACAACTCAAGCTCTGACATGACGGAGAACTGATTGGGTGCGCTGATCGCCCCTACGCGGAGATGCGTGGTACCGACCGCATGGCCGAGTTCCTGGACGCTGGTGATGGTGGCCTGGGATGTCCGGGCGGTTCGTGTGATTCCACCGCTCGTGGACTGTACCGTTGCGGTCAGGGTGTAGTTGGTGCTCGAGGCCTGACCGGTAAACCTGACATTTCCAGAGGTGTTCAGGAACGTGGAGATATCACCGGCAGGTCCGCTGATTACCATCGTGTTGGAACCCGCCCCGCTGAAGGTAACGTTCCCCGACGTACCCGCACCGCTCGCATGGGTCAGCGCTGTCGACAATGTCGCCGCGGGGCTCGCTCCACCAGGACCGCCAGCCACCGTGAGTCGGAGCGTGACATTCGAGGATCCCGATCCCAGACCATTCGCGACCCGAACGTCACCGTTTGAAGCCAGGGCGAAGAACCTGGAGGGCAGATTCAGCGAGGGCAGCGTGTCCGCGCTTGCGGTGCCGCTGGTTGCGTAGGTGCCTGAAGCGAGGCTGGTCAACGTGACGGTACTTGTGGACGCAGACCGCACAACGGTACCGTCCAAGCTCTGTGCTGTGACCGTCAGGGTGTGCGTGCCTGGCGTCGCGCTATTGAAGCGAACCTGATTCGCAGTGTTCAAGTAGTTGCTAATCGCCGCAGCGCTTCCGGTCAAAGTCAGAGTCGGCGACGTGACGAGCGTACCGGTACTACTGTTAACCGAGACATTTGCATCCCCGGTTGCCTTTAGATTTCCGCCACTGACGGCGAGAATTACCGTTACGGCACTTGTACCTGCCCCCACTACGTTTGGAAGCTGGATCTGTCCGTCAGCCGCGAGCGTCGAAATTGTTCCCGGCAAGGTGACAGTTGGCACTGCGGTTGGGACGACTCTTCCACTCGAAGCACTCCCCTCGTGCCCAATCACAAGCTTCGAGAAGGTCGAGGTCGCAACCTTGTCCATCAAAGCGGTAGACAGATCCAGCGCAGGCGGAATGACCTCGCCCGCTGGGGTTGCCGGCGAGAACAACAACACAGGCCGCGCGTTATCCGTGGGACGCAGCGTGAGGATTGAGCCCGTGCCGGTAGCACGTACAGAATCATCCAGCGCAGGCAAGGTGAGCGAATTCGCCTCGATGTACAGATTGCCCGAGGCTCCGCCGGTGGTCGTCGGGCTGAGGACAACTTCCCCACCGCCAAACGCCACGCTGGACGCGCCTTCAATCCGCAGGCTTCCGCCCTTGTTAATGCGAACACCCGCATTGAAGTTGACGACACCCGAGGCGTAGATGCTCAGGTTGCCGTCAACTACCACCGATTTCTCGAAGGTGACATCCGTAACCTGCGCGTTTGACGCGCCGATGGTGAGGCTGTCAAGCGGTACCGAGCCCCCGACCACCTCCTGGAACACAACGGACTGCGCCGCCAGAACCTCCAGATGGTCCGCGATTCCGTTTGCGGTATCGCCGTTAACCCCGCCGGCGCCGGTCGTCAAGCTCTGCGCAAACAGAACGTTTCCATTCGTCGACTTGACCTGGCGCGCGCCTTGAACGACGACCGCGTCGAAGAACTTCACGTCGGCAAGCGAGCCTGACCCGGTAGCCGTGACGTCACTATTAAGCATGGTGGTATGTCCTGAGCCTAGGACCAACAGCGACTCAACCTTGAGGTTGCTGTTGATCAGAACTTCGCCGCCGTTACCCTGAGTTTGGAAAACGACGGGGTCGTTGATCGAGACGGTGCCGCCTGCTGAGCCCGTATCGATCTTGATTTCATGACTGCCCTCGGCACTGCCGAAGATGATGTTGCCAAAGCCTTCCTGCAGGTTCGACAACTCGTTCGCCGACAACGAAAGGGCGTTGGCTGCGTTCTGACCGATCACGATGGGGCGATCAACCGTACGCGGACGGATCACCAGATCTGCCCCTGCACTGCGGATAGCCTGCGCGAGATCGATGGTGTCACCGACGATCGCGACGTCTTCGCCTGCGGCATCCACCGGGGCTGCAATCGCCTTATCACCCGCCAGGTTTGCTACGTCGGTGGCCCCGCCCTTCGTCCCGGTATTGAACACCTCGACGTTCCGAGTGTTAATCACCGAAATATTCGCGCGACTGGCACTTTCAACGTTGAGCTTGACCGCATCCACCATGATGGCGAGCGGACTGATAAGGAACCCCTTGGTGAAATCGGTGGGCGTACGCACATAGCGCGCCTCAAACACACCGTCATTCAAGACGCCGCCATCGGTGCGCAGCTTGCGTCCGATCTCCCCCTCAGCCTTGATGATCACCTCGCCGATATTACTCACGCGCGTGGTGCTGCCCGCACGAATGATGGAGCCGTTCGCGATGGGTGCAAGCACATCGGTGGGTTGCAGCGCGACGCGAACCTCTGCGGTGGTCGGGTCAAGCGTGTAGCGACTGTGCCGCAGCACCCAATCGATTCGCTGATCAAACGGACCCAGCACATCATCGGCTGTGGTGTTCGGATCGTTCGCAGCGATCACATCGCGAAGCCAGCCGGTCCGATCTACGTCAAGCAGCACACTGCCCTTCGGAGCCAACAGGCTGATGGTGCCTGCGCCGTTGACGATGATGCTGCCGCCAAGCCAGATTGTGCCGTCTTCCGACGTAATCGTGACCGCCCCACCCTGTGTGGTGATGTTCGCATTCATGCGCACAACGGAGAGTGGCGCACCAGAGTACAGCGACAACGATCCGATGTTGAGCGTGATGTCGCCCGACACCACCATCTCGCCGCCCTTGGACTCGACAGACACATCTCCAGTGTGCTGATTAATACCGGCGATGATCACGCCGCCTGTGTTCTGGACGGTGATCCCGCCGGTACCCGTGTTCGTCAGCTG
>CAZORB010000028.1:0-12100 GCA_964581825.1 uncultured Bordetella sp. | reverse complement strand
GCGCCAGCGACCACCTGCAGGTTGCTAAGGTCGATGGTACGCGGCGACGTTGGCGACGCTCCTGTACCAGACACCACCGCCGTACCCGTCAGGTCACGCATCACACGAGCGTCGATTCCAACACCGCTTTCAACCCGATTGGTGATTGCGCCACCAGTTGCGGTAATGGAAAGATCGTTGGTGCTGGTGGTGATCAGCTTGCCGAGCATCACATCGTCGCCGGCGCTGATCGTGATCTGACCGGAGCCGGCATTGATCACGGTGTCGGCGTCCATATCGACGTCGCCCGAGCCTGCGTTAAGGGTCAGCGTGCCTCGGGTGAGGGTCAGATCAGCATTCGCCCCGAGCTTGATAGCACCTGTCGAGTTAACGGTAACGGCGACGTTTGTAGTCGCGCCCTGGCCTGCTGTAACGATATCCGAGAGCGATACGTTGCTCGTGTTGACAACCAGACCGCCGGTCGCACTGCCCAGAAGGAAAGGAGACGTGGCGTTATCGACCAGAACCTGCACGCTCCCACTTCCGCTGACGAAGGTGGCGGTGTAGTAACTGCCTAGTGTCGTGTTCAACCAGTTGGCGACCGCTGCGCCGAGCTGATCCCTTGTTGTATGCCCAGTAAAGTTAGCGACCGTTGGCGGCGAAGTGTTGTCGGTGAGGGTGTACACCGCCGAGGACGTGACGGTCGAAGGTAGGTCAATGGCGCCTGCCGCAGCAATCGCGATCGAGCGATTTCCGGATACTGCAAGCGGGGCCTCAATCGCGAGATCGCCGGTCGCCACCAGGCTGACCGCCTGCCCGCCTGTGCTCAGGCTGGTAACTTTCAGGTCACCAATATTGTTCAACAGTACAGCGCCAGATGTGCTGATGTTCAGCTCCGAAGCGCGTACCGTGCCGGTGACGTTGCCGCCTGAAACAAGCGTGAGTTTGCCGATCGTGGCTGTAACGCCCGCACCAAAGGTGATGGTGCCGTTTGCACCCGTTGTTCGAATCACCAGCTCGTCGACAGTGCCGGTCAGGCTAGAAATCTGAACGTTACCTTCGGCTTGAAGTTCAACGTCTCCACCTGTCATGACCAGCGAATTGACGTTCAGGTTGCCGGTCTGTTGAACGGTCAAGTTCCCAGCAGGTGTCCCCGCCAGAGGGGCAGACATGGTAATTGACAGCGAGTTAGCCGCCGACCGCATCGACAAGTCTTCGCGAGACTCGAGCGTGACAGCGTTTGCGGTTACAAGGCCGCCAAGCGCGAGGCCACCCTGAGGAGCTCTGAGAGCAATCGATCCGCCTGAGCCAACGTTCAGGGCGTCGACTACCACTAGATCGCCAGTCTGCGATTTCAGTTCGATAACTTCGTTGGGGTTCGTTCTGAGGGCAACAACGGTCAGGCTTCCACCCGACTCCAGCGCGTAGTTACCGGATCGCGTCGGCTCCGTTATAAGAACCTTATCGCCGGCCACGAACGGTGTCGGTACTGCGGTGTTACGCGCAGAGGCCGATGCGATGAATGTGTCTGTCGGCGTCTTGCCCGTAATCGTGAGGCTCTGCGCAGAGGCGTTGAACGCAACTGTCACATTGCTGTTGCCGGCCTCAATGTCAGTCTTTAGCCCGGAGAGTACATCGGTCCAGTTGCTCGCGCTGCGCGTGAAGATCACCCCATTCAGATTCACACTGAAGTTGATACCCGATGCTGGCTGCAAAGCGTTCGAAAACGTCAGCGTCGCACTGGCATTGACCGGGGCAACCATTGCTTCCAGGCCCGATATCGTTGAGATCTCCTGGGTACGCAAAGAGACCGGCGTGAGGTTCTCAACCTTCACATCCGATACGCGGAAAGGCTGGTTCTCGCTATCTGCGCGGAGCGTCAGCTCCAGTGCGGCGAATTCAGGTCCCTCCGTAGCGCCCGATCCGGTGTTCGTCAGCGCACTAACGGCCAGCGTAGTGTCGGCGTTGATCAACGACCTGAGCTGCGTGTAGACCGTTGACATGGTCGGCGCAGGGCTCGCGACTGTCGTGTAGCTGAAGGTGCGCGTGACAGTAGATCCGCCAACATCCTGGGACACCGTGAGCGAAAATCGCTGGAGCGCAGCAACCTGAATCTGGCTGCTCGTGGGGCTCGAATCCACGACGTTTCCAAACACAACGTCGCGGATTTCTTTCTGAAGGAATCCCGCCGGCCTCGGCGTTGTGGCAGCAAACCCGGCATTGGATCCCGCTGCCACCAGGGACTGCCCCGCAGTTGCGGCCTTGGCAATCGCTGTTTGCCCCGTGCTCCCAACCGCAGTTGCCACGGTTACCGATGTCTGACTCGCTGGTACGGTCGCGGAAACGGTAATGGCGTCGGCCGGGTTCAGAGCGTGGATAACGATTTGCCGCGAGGCCCCCTCGGAAACAGCAAACAGCTGAACCCCCGAGGCCCGAACCCCCTCTACCTGGGACTTCACCCGTGCGAAGAACGACTCCCAAGAAGTTTGAGCCGCCGACACGGGCAAGGTCACCGTCTGGCTTTGCGCGCTTCCGCCTGAGGGCGTGCGCGACATGGTGATCGTGTAGTCACCAGCGACCAGCGCGGCCGAGTAAGTGATCGTCGCCCTCGGATAGTCGGAAACCGTCGCTACGTCGCCCACCAGGTCAGCGTTAGCGTCAATCTGCGAGTTCAGTGAGTGAGCGAGTTTGCCGATTGACAATCCGCTGCTCGCGGAAAATGCGGTCCCGTTAAGTGACACGGAAACGTTGGGGAAGGCAAGGGTTAGCGTTTGGAAGGTTGCGCTGGCCGTTGTCGTTCCTGCCGTAGCGGTCACACCTGCCGCCGGTACGATGACAAGGTCGGCATTCCGGGCGCCAGCTTTGAGCAATCTAATCGTGGTAGTCGACCCGCTCGATGTGACCTCGTACAGGCGTCTCCCCGCATCATCAACAAGAGAATTAATCGGGGACGGGTCTGTAATCGCTCCGGCAGTTAGTGTGTAGTCGGTAGTCGACGAACCGATTCTGAACGTACCAGACCCTGTCAGGTCAATCTTGCGATAGGTATCTGTGACAGTCTTGGTTCCCGCCGTCGAGGTCAGGGTAGCGCCCGACGTTTGAGCGAGCGTCATAACCGGGTTGCTCGTGGTCCCCGGCGACAAATGCCGAATTTCCAGGCCGCCGGTGCTCAACTGGTTGACCTCCAGCCAGCCGTCCTGCTCGAGATCCGATTTAATTTCGCTGAACAGACTGCCCTGCGTCACTGCTGCGAAGTCAATTGTTGTGCTGCTGCCAGTAGGCGCGACGTAGTTCAGCAGCGCCCGAACGTTCAGCTCTGTCGTGGCGGCATCACTGTCGATATTGACGTTGCCCGAACCAACCCAGAACATCACTTTCATCACTGCCTGAGCGGCCGATACTGCAGAGGCAAACCCGCTAACCGTTGTGGCAGAAGTAATTGCATCGAGCAGCGTCTGCGCGTTCGTCGGCATGCTCGCGCTGCTACCAAGCCGAGCCACACCCACGCTTACTGAGCCTGTGCCAGTGAGACGCAGGCTTCCAGTCAGGTCGTCCGCTGCGCTCGCTGTGTTGTTGTTTGAGTACGCCTCAGTCTGGACTGGCGCTGCGGCGGTTCCTGGAACCTTAAGGAAAGCTTGTGTAAGCGATCCAGTGAGCACAGGGGTCGTGAAGTCAGCGCTCCACTGCCGGCCCGCAAGAGCCGACACGGATGCGCTGGCGCGTCCGTCCGTATCCGTATCGCGCGTGCTGACGGTGAATCCGTAGGCCTGTGCCCAGACGCCTACCGAACCCAGATCTAACGCCACACGGTTGATGGGTTGCGACACCGTTACGGTGCTTGTCGTGGCAAGGGACGTATCAAGCAGGCTTCCGGAGGTTGCAGTAACAACCGGCGGGGTCGCGCTGGTAAGGGACTGAACCCGAAGCGTGTTTCGCACCGTCAGTTCAGGCATGGACTCGTCGATGACCACCTGGCCCCCGGTATTCCTGGAGATCCGAAGCTGGTTTGTCACGGTGGAATCGACGGTGTAATTCACACCAATCGCGGTCGTGATTCCTGCCGCGACAGTTGCCCACGGTGCACCGGCCGCAGCGGCATAGGTCTTGGTAACGCCATCAAGCGTGAAGCTGTAGGTTACTGCCGCACTGGTGCTGTTGAAGACCAGGGTTGCGTAAGGCGCGACGGTTATCGTGTAGGCCTGCGCCCCGCCTGCCTGCGCCAGGCTGGTGCTCAGTTTTCCGTCAAGTTCGTTCCAGGTCTGAACGTCAGTTGCAGTGACTGTCCGGGTGCCGTCTATTGTTATGCCGTAGATCGCGGTCGGCTGTAAGTGACGTACCTTCAGCTGCCCCGTCACAGTGGAGGTCGCCTGCAGCCATCCGTTTGCCTCGAGGAGCGCTTCAAGCTGTGGGAACAAACCGGTCACAGCCCCAGCGGTATCCCATTGCCGCGACGCAGTCGCCGCAGCCGAGGCGCTGATTATCCCCGCTGCCGTACCGGTGGTGCCCACGGAGAAATTGAACGCTCCAGTGACATCGTTCGGGAAGGTGATTGTGAGCGTCGGGAATGACGCGCTCAAAGAGGCCGTAGAGCTCGCTACTGTTGCCCCCGTGGCCGTCACCACTAGATCTGAGCTCGGCGCCCCAGCCTTCAGGAGGCGAATGGCCATGCTGGTGGCCGTGGTGGTGACGTCATACAGGGCACGCCCGGCAGAGTCCGTTCTGCTCTGAATCGCATCCTCAATTGCCGTGCGGTCATTGGACCAGTTGGAAATTGAATAAGTCTGCGATCCAACGGTAACGCTGCCCGACCCTGGGGATGCGGTGAAGGTGACCGTCGCGACCTGGTAGGTGTCAGTGACCGTTTCGGTGCCCGCAACGGCTGTCAGAGCGGCCCCAGATGCCTGAGTGAACTGCAGGTTGCCGCCGGTTGCGAATACCTGAGACACCGGGATGTCGGTGATGCCTCGGGTGACGGTGCTGGCATCCGCCGGCGGCACCCAGTAGTGAACCCCATCAGACGTTACCGCATTGGACGCCACGGTGAAGCCGGTGTTGATCACCTTTCCAACCAGGCTGATCCGATCCAGGGTGGTTGAGAACTCCACGGGCAGGGAGGTCAGCGTAACGCCAGCCTCCGGGTTCGTTGACTGAATAGTCATCGACTGACCGGTACCCGCAACGCTGACGGAGAACTTGCCAGTTGCGGCTGGCAGGGCCTCGATTTTGCTCTTGAGGTCAGCTGCAAGCGTTGCCCAGGTGCTGTTGCCAGTGCTTGAAACCGTCGTGCCGTTCACTGTGAGCGAATAGCCAGCCGGGTTTGGTACGCCCGCAAAGGTCAGTCCAACCCGAGGAATGATGGCCGTGGCGGGGAAATTGGCAACCCCCGTGGCGTTCACATCATTCATCAGCTTCTGTAACGTGGCAGTCGCCGACGTTAAGCCGCTCGCAGTGAAGACCTGCCCGCTCACCTCGAGGGTGTACGTTGCCGCTGACGTAAATGCCGCCGCAGGCAGATCGACAGTCGTCACCTGTTTCTGGTAGAAACCAGCATCCTTGACCGCCGTGGTGCCTGCGTCGGTCGCAGCGTTTTGAACGGCGACCGTCTGGTCGCGCTCAATACGAATTCCGTCAGTTGCCTCGACGTAAAGGGTCTGTCCAGTCGAGGCTGTTGCAACGCTGAATAGCGTCTTGCCGCCTACCTGTAATGCCTCGACTGCCGTGGTAATTGCGCCTGCAAGCGCAGACCAGCTGCTGTGGCCGGTCACCGATACCTGCTGCCCATTCACGCTAAACGTGACCACCGTTGAAGAAGATACGGTGCCAGAAACGTCGAGCTGAACCACGCGGGCCGCAGTGGTGGGGGTTACCGTAACGTTCGAAGTGGCGCCCGTAACATGGATGGAAGCCCCAATCATGAACGACTCGCCGGGGTCCCCGGTGATCAGCAACGTACTGTCGGCGCTGTTCACCACCGCCGTGGCGATGTTGTCATGCGCAGCAAGCACCGTGGCAAGACCGTTGAGCATCTCTGTAACGGTAGGCGTTGCGTCAGCGACGACTGCAGTGAGGTCGGCCCCGTTGACCCGTACGATCAACCGGTCGCCAGCGATCGGGGTGTAATCCTTGAGAAGGATCAGGTCCTGCTGGTTGACGGCACTTCGCGCCTGAACCGTTGTGGTGGTGGCTGAACTGACCGCGTTACTTCCAGCAAGCACCGCAGTCGTACTGACCTCCGTGGACTGCACCGAATAGCCCGTACCAACGGCGGAAGTACGAATTTCAACGCCAACATTCCCAACAATCCCACCTGAGCTGGTGCTCGGACCTTCATCGGAGGCACGCTTGATTTCGGTAACTGTCGGACCGGCCGTTCCTTTTACCGTAACCGTGTATCCCCAGGCATCGGCGATCTTGTTGTCGTACTCCGCGACGGTGTATCCACTCCACGTGGTCACCGGCACAGGCGTTGTGACAGTGACGCCGCCAACCACGGCGCTGGTCGTCCCGATCAGATTCTTCCAGCTGGGTAACGCAACCCTCAGCCCGCCCACAGCGTCGCCCAGAAGCAGCGGCGTTGACGGATTATCGAGAGTCACATGAACTCGTCCCGACCCGTTCACGTAGGTCGCTGTGTAATAGCTTCCGCGCGGTGAATCATTAATCCAATCTCGAACTGCAGCACCCAACGCATCCTGGCTGCTTAAGCCGTTCACGCTCAGCTCGGTGGGCGTTGCCGTCTTATTCGCCAATTTGAAGGTGGTTGAAGCCGAAACAACACTAGGAAGCTCGATGAAGGCATCCGCGTACCGAAGCGTTCGGGGTAACTCGTACAACGTTCCGGCCGTATCCAGAATGACCGCGCCAGACGCTTTTTGGGCGCCCGACAGCACAGCGGCCTCCACCGAGTCGATGTACATGTTCTTGGTGGATCGGAGGGTGACCGTTTTACTGGCTGAGTCGGTCAAGTTGTGTACATCGCGGGCAAACAGCGTTCCACCTGAGGCAACTGTCACCGAGCCATCGGCTGCCGATACTTCCTCGGCATAGAGATCGTCCGCCTCGTTAACGGTGACGTTGCCCGCGGTCGTCGACTTAGCCGTTACCGAGTTCACCAGCGTGTTCAGCTGAATTGCATTCGCGGCAAAAACCTTAAGGTCATCCGATATAAAGACCGACGCACCATCTACAACGATTGAAGTCGCTCGGACTTCGGTGTTCACATTCGCGGCAACAATACCCCCGACCACTGTCAGTGGGTTATTTACCTGAATACCGATGTTTTCAGCGCGATCGAACCCAGTCAGACCGCCGACGAAGCCAGAAAGCTTCCAAGCCTGCTGCAGGTCAACCGAGATGTCTCGCAGGGCACGCAACTCGAAGTTACTGGCCTTGAAGCTCGTGGTCTTGACATTAATTGAGCCTGAATCTCGCGTTGCCACCGAGCCAGATACGGCACCAAGCCCGGCCTGATTCGTGTCGACGATGGTCTTGACCGCCAACTCACCCTTCGCAACCAGCTTAATGAAACCGATTTCGTTATTGGGCGCACCCACCGCCGCAGTGATGTTTCCGCGAACGATGACATCGCGCTTAGAAATCAGCTCAACACGATCGCGCGCCGTCAGAGTTCCGTTGATGGCGAGGGTATCGGCAGTTTCGAGAATGATGGAGCTTGCGGTGAGATTACCTGGGAGCGTTCCGACCTTGGTCCCGTCAGTTTCGCCGAACAGGAAATTGATTCCCGTGCGGTACTCGATCAACTCCGGCGCATTGAAGAATCGATACAGGTCCACAGTCTTTTCAGCTCTGAACGCGACGCCTTTCGTGTACTGCAAAGAATCGTTCGCGACCGAAGCCGGTGTGGAGCCGGTAACCGTGCGGGTACCCAGCGGCGTTTCAACCTGCAGATCAGCAAGATAGCTGGATAGGCGAATCGTGTCGCCAGATACCGCTGCGGCGCCCAGCGTCGTCGGCGCCTTAACAATCAGCGTATTCTGCGCGCCAACACTCGATGTCGTGATCGGCGGGGTTCCTAGCGCGCTGGTGTTCGCACGCACAACGAGCAGACCAAGCGTCTTTTCCCCGTGCCCGTCGTAATCGCGAATGTCGATGTCACCGGCTGTCGTCGTGGCGTCAAGGGTATTGGCTGCAATCGCCAAGCCAGTGATTCCAGTGGCTGCGGCGAGCGTCAGACGATCCCCAACGAGCTGTACCGGCAGATCAGTCGACGCGCCTCGAATTGAACCACTCGCTGAGGTTAGCGAAACCGAGCCGGCTGACGTCACGCTGGTCAGGCCAAGTCCCGAGTTCTGAAGGGCCGTCCAACTGCTTGCCGTGGACAGATAAAGGCCAGCTACGACCTGACGCGTCGTAATGTTTCCGCGGGTATTGACGACGATATCGCTACCTATGCGGTTCGACTCCAGTTGGATACTGTCCAAGTTGACCGTACTTCCAACCGCATCACTGAACGTATCCGTCGGCGCCGCCGTTGTCCCGCCCCGCGTAAAGCTGCCAGCATTCAGACGGAACGAGCCATCAAGGATCGCAGTATTAACAACATTCAGCGCTCGATTACCCTGCCACAGCAGCGTGTCGCCCGCGCGATTCAGATCGACGCTGACCGAGTTGACTTGCGTGTTGAGAAGCACCGCTTTGCGGGTGACGGTGATGGAGCGTGCCACGGTGGGCGCCGCATTGTTCGCGCCGGCCGCCCCAGCCGTTTCGATACGCGCGGTGTAAAGCTGATTACCAGCCGAATCTTGAAGTGCCTCGATCGCAGCTTTCAGCGCAGCGGACAGGCTGTCCCACGTGCCGGTGTGCGATGTTCCTGATTGGACCTGTCTGCCATCCACCGTCAACTGGTAGTTCGTTGCAGACGCGAGCGTGACCACCGACGGAATCGTCAACGTCGCGCCCGAACCCACAGCAGTGCTAGTCCAACCGGTGGGCAGCGAAGCCATCGACATCGCGCGACTGTCTGCCGTAATCACCAGTTCATCGGCGCGAATGGCGGGTGACGTGGGTGAAGCCCGCCTTACCTGCCCCTGAATATTCAGGGTGACGTCGCCGCGATTGATGATGCCGATGGCATCAGGCGTGCCCATTTCGCCGATCGTCAGATCGCCATTGCCCGCATGCGAACCCGTCGCGGTGCGCCAGGTTGAAATCGTTATGTCATTACGATCGCTTGATCCAAGGCTTTGAACTCGTGTCGCGGTCACTGGACCGTAGTTGCTGATCCGAATCGCGCCGTCTTTGGCTCGAACATTGGTCAGCCTGAGGTCACCCGTGTTCGACAGCACGATGTCGCCCGAACTCGCCACCTCAAGGTCAACATCGCCGAATTCGGTGTTCAGCGACAACCCGCGGTCTGCCCGCGCGATCAGCGAACTTCCCTCGATCACACCTGTCTGCGTTATCTGTCCGGCAGGGGCAGTAATGGTCAGTGCGCCCGCGGCAAAGTTGGATTCGGTCAGCGTCATGCTGCCGTTGAGCGAGCCCGCGATCAGGGTCAGCGTGCCGGTGGTAACGCCGGCGCTTTTCACTTCGAGACGAGTACCTGCGGCTGAAGTGATCCGGCCATCCTGCGCCGTTGCCCGGCCCGCCCGCATGTCGATGTCGGATGTGGCATAGAACTGGCCACTCATCGCAATATTTCGAGCCGACTTGACATCGATGGTACGCGTGGCGATAGAGGGCGCGAAGGCGATCGCCGTCGCGCCCGTCGCTGGCTTCGAGTAGACCAGCACGGCCTGAGCATTGGGATCAGCGACCCCGTCAGCGTTGATGTCAATCGAACCGAGCGCCACATGGAAGTGAATATCCATAGCGGCCAGTGCTGCGGTCATTGCCGCATCAAAACTTGCAACGCTGGTTGCGCTGGTGATTGCGTTGAAAAGCGTTTGCGCATTGCCCGGAAGGGTGCCCCCTGCTTTAGGCGCCGCTGTCGCAACGATGCTACCGCTGCCGGCTAGTGCCACTGCGCCGAACCTGTCATCGGACACTACAGACGGCGTGTTGTTGTCTGACCAGGCCGCAGTCGTAATGGGCGCTGGCGTTGTGGGCACCTGCAGGAAAGTCTGATTGAGCACAGCGGGGGTCAGCGTGCCGGCCTGCGCCGCAGCAAGCGGTGCGCCAATCTGCCCGCCCAGTGTCATGTCAACGCCTGAATCCAGACGGATTTTGGGTGCGACCAGTGATTGGAGCGTCCCAAGAATCAGGTCTTTACCAGCGACAAAGGCCAGGTCATCGCCTGCTTCGATCCGGCTGCCAAGTTCAACGACGTTACCGTTTTCAACCGACTGGACACCCGCAACAGTGATGTTGCCGCCCGCGTTGACCGTGAGATCGCCGCGCGCGTCCACTAGACCGCGCAGGCTGACCGACCCTCCGGCGGTGATCGAGATATTGACACCCTCGATTGACTTCACACCCGCCTCGGCCGACCGCACGGTGAGCGGGATGTAGCTGACATCGCTTACCTGCCGCATCTGCGGCTGGGTCAGTTCGCGGGTTTCCCAAACGGTCTGCGACTCCATGATCGGAACCGCCCGCACCTTGCTGACCTCGCCATAAATCGGGCGGAACGCGAACAGATCGGTGGTCTGAGTCTTGACCTGGTAACCCAGGCGGATTCGCTGGTCATAGATGTCGTGCCACTGCGACGTCCAGTCGTAGCCATAGTTGCGATAGTTTTGATAAACATTGGCGGTGGGCTCCTTACGAGCCGCCAGCTGAATTCTCAGATCGTCGCCCTTGCCCTTCTTGCCCGAGGTGTATTCGTTTGTGCCGGAAATATGGCCGTAACCCCAGCTGGCCAGTACGGGGATGGTGTTGTCGTCGATCCCCCAGCCCCAGCCGAAGTTATCGTAACGGTCGTCGCCGTTACCCACCATTTTCATAATATTCCAGCGACTTGCCGCCCATCCACTGAACGGTTGGTTCGGGTTATTGCTTACCGCACCCCACTCGCTCTTGTAGAAGTCGGTCCAGCCGAACGAGGGCACTTCATCCTCGTCGTCGTACTGACCCCAGCTGCTGCCATCGTCGTTGTCGACCCACCAGCCAACGACCGTCTCCCACCGGTCCCAGTACTTGAAGCTGAAGGCGAGCTGATTGGGGATAGTGGTTGTCCAGACTTGGTTTAGCGCCGAGGTGTTGAACTGCAGCGTATCGCGCCAGGTGGACAATGCGGTGATGTCATCAGTGAATCGACCACGCTGGTAGGAGCCAGTGGTCGCATCACTCATCCGAACTGTCTTTGTGAAGTTCGGTCCCTGTGTAAAGAACCAGTTCGGATCGCGCGGCATGATGGTGCCCATCGCCGGCGCGCGCGACGTCACATCAAACTGTCGCTGTCCATCGCGATCGTAGGCAACATCCCAAAGCGCTTCACCGTCCTCATTCGGCGCATGGGGTTCGTTGTACCCACCCGGGTAACCGTTATTTGGGAAGTAGTAGTCGGATTTAGTTTGCGTATAGGTAAGGCCAGCCAGATCTTTGTACTGCCCGACAAGCTCACCCTTGTAGGTGAAGCCACCTGTTGACGTTACCCAGTTACCGCTTGCGTCTGGGTTAGTCCCATCTCGGGTGGAGTCATTCACCAGGTAGAGCGGGTTACCCTGTGCAACGGCGCTGTAGACATCGTTCTGCGATCCCTCGGGCATCAGGATGTACTTGTCGCGCCAGCCGGACACTTCGACGTAGTAGACCTTCTCGGTAGCGGCGTACCAGCTTGGGCGCCATTGTGTGTTCGAGTCGAAACTCTGCCCTGGGCTGTACGGCGTCGTTGTGGTCGCCTGCCCGTTGTACGTCTTGTTCAGTACCGCGTTGCCCCACTTGAACCGATAGAGCGGCATGTACCCGGTGTAGTTCAGGACCGCCTGACGCTGATTGTCGTCAAGGTTCTCGAAGGTCTTGTAGTCCGTGAGATTCTTGTAATCGCCCGTGACAGCGGTTGCGGTAGCGGCCCCGCGCTCTACATTGTTGGCGTTGGTCCAGGGAACGTTGGCGTTCTTGTAGTCAATCCCCTCCACCAGATACTCGACAAACCGCCTGTCCTCGCGCGCATTCGGGTTGTAGTAACCGACCTGCTCAAGCGTCACGTCCATGGTGGCGA
>CAZORB010000027.1:0-33840 GCA_964581825.1 uncultured Bordetella sp. | reverse complement strand
GGCGGCGTTGTAGGCCCTGACTGTGTCGCCGAGCGTGTCAGCCGGCACACCGATGGCCTGCGCGAGCGACGCTATCGAGTCCGCCACCACGGGAGGCTGGTCAGTGCGGATCGCCAGTCGATAGTTGGGGATGGTCTGATGTCGGGCATCCAGAACGACCCACGCGCGGCCCTGCGACTGCTCATAGATACGGCGGGTAATGGATTCATAGTGCGCATCGACGGTGCCCGGCGCTTCGTCGGTGAAGCGCCTGCCTTCGCGATTGACAAGAATGCCATACGGGAAAATGAATACCGAAGGCTCGGACAGTCCGGATCTTGGATCGATGGGTTCGGCGTGGTAGCTGCCGAAGTCGCCGCAGGTCGCCGCGCCAAGCTCGAGCGCCATGCGAATGCCTTCGCCGCGGTTGTAGTAACCGCCTTTGCAGATAGGGCGCAGGTGCACTGATCGCGGCCCGACATAGCGGGTCATCATTTCAGCGTTGCCCTGGAAGCCGCCGCAGGCCAGCACCACTGGCCCCAAGAACTCAATGGATGAGCCGTCGCGGCCGCGGGCCCTCAGCCCGGCCACAGCGCCGGTGTCCGATTCGATCAACGCCTGCGCGGCGGTCTCATAAAAGAACGAGACGCCCAGCCGCTCGGCTGCTGCTGCCAGGACGTCGACCAGCGCCTGTCCCCCGCCGACCGGTAGGAGGCGAGGCTGCGATTTCGTCAAAAACTGTGTGGGCAGGAAGTCGAAGCGTGCACCCAGTCCAGTGAGCCAGGCAACCGCTGGTCCTGCGTTATTGGCCAGAGCTTCAATGAAATGCGGGTCTGCAAGGCTGAGGGCTCGAACCATGCCGCGATCCGCGGTCTCAGCGCTCCGTTCAATCAGATCGGGATCCAGGCTGCCGCAGCCGTTTTCAGCAAAGTGCGTCTCAAAATCATCAGACACTTCGCTGTGGCTCTTCATCCTGAGGTAAGCCTCGGTGTAGCGGCTTTGGCCACCACGGTCTTCAACCGGTGCGCGTTCGAGCACCGCGACCCGGGCTCCGCGCTCAGCGGCTGATACCGCCGCCGACAGGCCGGCGATTCCGCATCCGACGACAACCAGATCGAAGATGTGTCTTGTGGGCATCCGTGCCTCTCCATTCAAATACCACGGCGGATTTGACAGCAGTTGATCGGGGGACACAAGCTCAAACGCGGCTGGCAGTTTCACGGAATGCAAACCCTGCTGCGCCTGGGAACCCGGGTGCGCCCAGCCCGAGGGATAGCCGCCTGATGGCATACTCCGCGCCGAAGGATCTCGACCAACCCACCGGATAGTGAGATGACAAAACAACGTCCTGCCCAAAAGCTCCGCGAGCTGCTCGCGCGTCCACAGATGCTGGTTGCCCCGGGGGCTTACGACTGCATCACCGCAAGAATGATCGAGCAGGCGGGGTTTGATGCGGTGTACATGACCGGTGCGGGTACCGCTGCTACGCTGGGGTTTCCCGATTACGGCTTAACCACCATGACCGAAATGGCCAGCAATGCGGGTCGGCTGGCTGACGCGGTCAATGTTCCGGTGATCGCCGATGCCGACACGGGCTTTGGCAACGAACTGAACATGACGCGTGCCGTTCGCGAGTACGAACGTCGTGGCGTGGCGGGCATGCACATTGAGGATCAGGCCTTCCCAAAAAAATGTGGCCATCTCGAGAACAAAACAGTCATTGATCGGGATGCGTATGTAAACAAGATCCGGGCTGCTGCAGGCGCTCGTGAATCGTCTGATTTCCTGATCATCGCCCGGACCGATTGCCGCGCGTCGCTTGGGCTCGACGAGGCCATTGCACGGGTGAACGCAGCGCTGGACGCGGGTGCAGACATGGCCTTCGTCGAAGCGGCTCAGTCGATGGACGAAGTGGCGGAGATTCCCAGGCGGGTCAACGGCCCCTGTCTTCTGAATCTGGTCTGGCGCGGTAAGACGCCGGATGTGCCTTTCGCTGATGCGGAGGCCATGGGCTATCGCATCGCGATACTGCCTGGGATGTTATTCAAGGCGGTGATGGCCACCTGCGACCGGGTATTGGAAGAAACGCGCAGGTTGGGGCGTCATGCTTCGCCGGGGCTTGAGCTGACGCCGCAGCAAAGTTTCAACCGGGTAGGCGCGGCCGAGTGGGACGAGATCTCCAGACGCTACAAGGTTTCCTGAGAGCGAGCCAAGCCATGACTGCCGCTGCCACTACCCTGTATGACAAGCTCTGGTCGTCGCACGCGGTGCACGAACGCACCGACGACGGGCAGACGTTGCTGTTCATCGACCGGCATTTGTTTCATGAGGGGTCGGCCAGAGCATTTGAAATTCTGGCCGAACGTGGGTTGAAGGTCAGGAGCCCCGAGCGTACCTTCGGCGTGGCCGACCACTATGCGCCAACCCGGGGGCCCGCTATTACCGATCAGCCGGACGCGGAAGCGCAATCACTGATTCGCCGATTCGAGTCGAATGCCGCGTTGCACGGTATTCGAGCCTTCGGACTCGGGCATCCGCGACAGGGAATTGTTCATGTGATCGGACCCGAACAGGGGCTCTCGCTGCCCGGCATGACAATCGTGTGTGGCGACAGCCATACCGCAACCCACGGGGCGATGGGCGCCCTGGCGTTCGGGATCGGTGCGTCGGAAGTCAGCCAGGTATTGGCCACGCAAACCCTCTGGCAGCGAAAGAGTCGCTCGATGCTGGTCCGTGTGGAGGGGCGCCTGGGAGAGTCGGTCACGGCAAAAGACATCATCCTGTCTGTCATCGGTCGAATTGGTGCAGCAGGAGCCACAGGTCACACAATCGAATATGCTGGGTCGGCCATCCGGGCGCTATCGATGGAAGGTCGAATGACGATCTGCAATATGTCGATTGAGGCTGGCGCCCGGTCGGGAATCGTTGCACCAGACGACACGACATTTGAATGGATTGCCGGTCGAGAGCATTCGCCTAAGGGCGAACAGTTCGATCGTGCCGTCGTGTCCTGGCGCAGGCTCTCCAGTGATCCGGCTGCACATTTCGACACGATCGTCGACATCGACGCAGATTCGCTGGCACCCATGGCTACCTGGGGTACCAGTCCCGAGCATGTCATTGCCTTGTCGGCGCAGGTTCCTGACCCCGCTGCAGCGCCCACCGCTGCAGCGGCGCAGTCAATGGCTGCAGCACTGGCCTACATGGGACTGCGTCCTGGCATGCTGCTTTCAGAAGTTCCGATCAAGCATGTGTTTATCGGCTCCTGCACCAATGCCCGGCTGTCGGATCTGAAGGCTGCTGCCGCGTTACTCAACGGGCGACGTATCGCAAACGGGGTACGCGCGCTGGTGGCGCCAGGGTCTGATGCAGTCCGCCGCGAGGCCGAGGCACTGGGTCTTGACCGGATTTTCCGTGAGGCAGGAATGCAGTGGGGTTACTCAGGGTGTTCGATGTGCGCCGGCATGAACGGAGACCTGGTGCCCGCAGGCGAGCATTGCGCCTCAACCTCGAACCGGAACTTCGTCGGCCGACAAGGCGTGGGCGCCCGTACACACCTCGTCAGCCCTGTGACGGCTGCGGCGGCAGCACTCGCGGGGCGCCTGGTTGACCCACGGACGCTGGCCTGAATCGGAGCGACAGATGACCAAGCCTGCATTCAGTAACCTGCATTCAGTTGCGATTCCGCTTGACCGACGCAACGTCGATACCGATCAGATCATTCCCGCGCGGTTTCTGAGAAAGCCGCGTGCTGCCGGTATGGCGGCCTATCTGTTTCATGACCTGAGGCTTGATGCGGATGGGCGCGCCCGCCCGGAGTTTGTGTTCAATGCGCCCGCATATGAGGGTGCAGCGGTTCTGGTGGCGCGCGAAAACTTTGGCTCAGGATCGTCTCGCGAAGCGGCGGTTTACGCGCTCTGGGATGGCGGCATTCGGGTCGTGATTGCGCCGAGCTTCGGCGATATCTTTTATTCGAACGCGCTGAAGAACGGACTGCTGCCGGTGGTACTCGATTCGGTACGTGTCGACCAATGGCTGCAGCGCTTGCTTGCGGAACCGGGGCTTCGCGTACGTGTCAACCTCGAGCAGCAGACCGTGACCCTTGGCAGCGATGAGCCTGATCGCTTTGAGATCTGTCCGTTTCAGAAGCTCTTGCTGCTGACCGGGCAGGATGAGCTGGGCTATACGCTTGCGCTTGATGCCAAAGTGAAGGCATTTGAGTCGGCGCGCGCCACAACCGATCCTTGGCTGTAGCCCGCGGTTTGCGCCTTACAACGCGGCCAGCGCGTGCTGATCGGTACGTCCCTGATTCAGCACGCGGTCGGCCATCACCTGGCAGCGCTTGATGAGCCGAGGCTCGTCGGCGCGGTAGTCGGCAAGCGCCTGATGAATGGTGCGCAGGTTGTCCCACATCAGAACATCGCCGCGCGTCCACTGGAAGGTAAAGACGAATCGGCTCTCGGTTTGATGCTGGAAAAGAAACTCAAGTAGCTCGTCGGACTCTGAACGTTCCATGCCGTCGATCCACATCGCATAGCCCGGATTGGCGTAAAGGGCCCGCTGTCCCGACACGGGATGCACGAGCACCAGCGGGTGCGAGACCGGCGGCTTGGTATTTCGCTGAGCATCGGTCAGTGCAGGCCGTGCGCTGCCGCGCTCATTGCGCATCATGTCCCAGAATTTTGCGAAGTCATGGGTGGCAGTACGGCCGGCAATGCGTTTCTTGATGTCGTTGGGAAGCGTTTCGTAAGCGGCCACCATATCGGCGAACTGGGTGCTTCCAAGCGGTTTGCCGTCGCGCTGTGGAATCTCGAGGGCATACAGCACGTTGGCATAGGCGACGGTTGTACTGTAGGACATGTCGGTGTGCCAGCTTTGCCCCGCGTCGGCAATGCCAATTGGCTTTCCATCTCGCACAATGTTCGACAGCACCATGACCTGTGGCAGGCCGGGCTCCTGGAACATTCCCGCGACGTTTTCTTCAAGCGTGCCAAAGCGGGCGCTGAAGTCGAACTGCTGGCGGGCAGTGAGCGCCTGATTTGGAAAACGAAGCACGCCGCGATCAGCCAGGGCTTCAACCAGCGACCGGAAAGCCGCGTCAGGAAGGGGCTGCGACAGGTCGAGACCGGTGACCGTAGCACCGAGCGAATGGCTTCCCGGAATGATTTGCATCGCGATTCCTGAAATCGATCAGAACCTGTATTGTCGCAGCGCACCGTCTCGGTGGGCAACCCACTGTTCTGCGTCGAACCTGTTCGAACCGGTTATGCTCGCAATTCTGTTTTGAGGCGGAATGATGAGAACCAGTCGGCTGCGTATGCTTCTCGCGTTGTGTTTGGCTTGCGCCTCAAGTGCAGCGAGTGCCGAGGTGTCTCGGATATCGCCCAACGTTCTGCCTGAGTCGCTGCGGCAGCAGTGGAATGATCTGCGTCCCTCTTTCAACGAAAACAGTCGATGCGCAGCGGTCTGGGACGGTGGCGGAGACCCCGATAAGCAGGCGTTGAAATGTTCGATCTACATGCGCATAGGCTCAGAGGCTGAGCGTCGCGCGCTCACTGCCTGCGAAGCGTTTCGCGTCGAGCACAAGATTCGCGCGCAATGCAGACTGGTGTCGCCATGAGGGCATGGAGCGCCCTCAGTTGGTTCGCTCGATCAGTTCAATACGATCGGTGGCGTTTCGGGGCACGACGATCCGTGCCCCCTGGAAGAAAAACTGCAGATCGCGCAGCGATGCAGCCTGCACCTGCCACGGGGCTTTTCCAAAGAAGCTCTGACCCTGGTCAGGCGTGATCTGTTGGCGCGTTACCGTTCCGCTCGCATCGGTCACACACACCATAACGGGCCTTGTTGAGGTCAGGTAGACCATGCCGCCATCCTTCGATGGGTTGCGCGGCTGCACCTGCGGCGGTGGCGTCGTTGCCGGCGTGCATTCAAACGCGGGGACGGGTGGGCTGCTCGCCGCCGCTGTCGACTCTGGCGCGGGGCGACGTTCAACCGATGGAGCATTACTGGCGGGGGCCGTTGCCGCCACGGGTGGCGCGGCGGGCACGCTGGACGCCACCGGTGCGGCTACGACAGTTTGCGCTGCGGGCGGAACCGATGGCTGAGGCGCCGGTGATACGGGTGCCTGTACGGGCGCAGAGACGGGCGCCTGTGCGGCGACCTGTGACGGGGGGGCTGACGCCGGTTTGGCGGTTGCGGCTGGCGTTGCCTGAGTCGGGTTCGATATTGACGTTGGATTCGATGTGGGTGCGGTGGCGAGAGGCGTGGCTGGCGCTGGTGCTGGTGCTGGTACGGGTAGCTGTGGTGCGGGTGCCGGGGAGGGCGCCGAAGCGGCAGTCGAGCGTGCCGGGGCAGGCGTCGGGGCTGCCGATGTGGAGCCAGCAGCCAATGATGGCGAGCCCGACCTCGAGGGCTGCAAAGCTGAACCCACTGCAAGGACCAGCGCAATCAGCAGGCCCGGAATGCCGGCCACGACCAGCGCGAACCGAAGCGGCCGGCGCGACGCTGAATCAGCCAGCTTCGAAAACCATCCCGCCTGCTTAGTAACGGGAAGGAGCGGGTTGGCACTGGGCGCCTTGAGGGGCTGGGCCGAAGTATCGGTCGGTTGCGGCGCCGCGGTGTTGTCTGGCTGCGAGTTTCGCTGCGTCGACGCAACCGGCTCAGCGCGGGACGCGGGCAACGCCTGTGCATCGTCGTTCGGATGCGGGGCAAGCACCTGTGCCGCGATCCCAAGTTGATTAACGTCGGCGGTGGGCTGAGGGCGGATATCCCAATGGTAAGCAGTGCCGGACAAGGCGCGCATACAGGCCTCAACGGCGGGCTCATGCTCGATGATCAACAGCAGTCGCAAGCCAGTTCCGGGAAGCGCTCGACACAGGCGAATCAGCAGCGCAATCGAGTCAGCGGGTCGATCGGGCCCGACTCGCACAGGCAGTATCGCGAGTCGCGAAACGCTTTCTACGTTGTCGGTGGCCTGCCTGAGCGACAGCCCGGCAACAATCTGATTGACGTGCGTGATCAGCTCGGTGGGATCAGCAGGAGCCTCGTCGGCAACACGTACCGACCGTTCCTGATGCAGCCGACGCAGCAGCAGTAATGCACTGTGCTGTAAGGCGAGCGGCCGATCACTCGACAGCACGAGATGCAGTCGTTGGTGAACCAGGGCATCGAACGCAGAATCGATCATGATCGAATATTACCGTTGCTTCAGCAGGGAACAGGCTCCCCGCCCGTCAGGCTATTCGGCGTCGGCCGTTCGATTCGACGTAATGGCCTCGATGACCCTTTCACGGGTCAGGTCGGGCGCAAACGACTCGATGAACCCAAGCGTGAAGTCGCGCAGATAGGCGCCACGACGAATGGCAACCCGGGTGGTATTGATTGGAAACAGCTGCACTGCCTCGAAGCATTTCAGCTGCCGATCGCGCTCCGCGTCGAACGCTACCGAAGCAATAATGCCTACTCCAAGGCCCAGCTCCACATAGGTCTTAATCACATCGCTGTCGATGGCAGTCAGCACGATGTCGGGCGCAAGGCCCTGTGCTGCAAACGCCTTATCGATATGACTGCGACCGGTAAATTCCTTGCTGTAGGTAATGATCGGGTGCTCTGCAATCGCCTTCAACGTCAAATCGCGCGATTGGGCGAGCGCATGATCGGGGCGGACCACGACGGAATGTGTCCAGGTGTAGGCGGGCAGGGCGATCAGCTCTTCCAGGTGATCCAGCGATTCGGTGGCGATACCGATGTCGGCCTCGCCGCTTAGCACCCAGCGCGCGACCGCTGAAGGGTTGCCCTGTTGAAGCGACAGGCGCACCTTGGGGTAGCGCTCGCGAAACAATGCAATGACCCGTGGCAGGACATAGCGAGCCTGAGTGTGGGTGGTCGCAATCGTTAATCGCCCTGAGTCACCTGCCGCGTAGTTCTCGCCGACTCGCCTGAGGTTATCGACCTCAAGCAGTATCCGGTCGATGATGCCGATCAGCTCTCGCCCAGGCGGTGTTAGCGCCACGAATCGCCGGCCATGTCGCTCAAAAATATCCACGCCGAGTTCTTCCTCGAACTCGCGGATCTGCTTGGAGACGCCCGGCTGCGACGTGTGCAGCGCGCGCGCGGCGTCGGTCAGGTTGAGATTTCTACGAACTGTTTCTCGCACGTAGCGTAGCTGTTGCAAATTCATTAGCTGATTCTAAAAAAGAATTAAGGCGTGATCACTTAAAACAATAGCTTATTTTAACGGCTCGGGACAACTGAGCGGCGCAGCGCCGGGGGCGATGATCTCGAGACCAGGGATAATGCCGGCTCGCATGGACAACGACCAACTTCTGGCGCAACCGGCCTTTCGCAACTTCTGGCTCGGCCGCCTGGCATCGACCGCCGCGAATCAGATCTTCGCGCTGGTGATCGGTTGGGAACTCTATGAGCTGACGGGAAGCGCCTGGTGGTTGGGTGTTTCAGGCCTGGTTCAGTTTGTGCCGTCATTGCTTTCGTTCCTGTTTGCCGGCGATCTCGCCGACCGAATTGATCGCCGATCCATTTTGATTTGGGTGATGGTGGCGATGAGCGGCATGGCGGCCGCGCTGTGGGTCGCATCACTGATGAACGCGGTGAGCGTGCCGCTGCTGCTGGGGGTCGGCGCATTGCTCGGGTTGGTGCGGCCGTTTCAGATGAGCGCTCAGCAGTCGTTACCCAGTCTGCTGGTCGCCCCGCGCCCGTCTGCGCGTGCGGTGGCGCGGGCAAGCGGAGGGTCTCAGGCAACGTTTATTGGCGGCTCCGCTGTTGCAGGCCTGGTGCTGATCGCGGGCGCGGTACATGTTTACGCGCTGTGCCTGCTCGTATGTCTGGCCGGCGTCTGGTTCCATTTGAAGATTCAGTACGACTACCGCCGGCCTCCGCCGCGGCCGCGCAGCGTCGGCGATCTGTTGGGAGGCGCGGCGTTTATCTGGCAGCGTCCTGGGCTGCTCGGCTCCATCACCCTTGATTTATTCGTCGTGATGCTCTCGAGCGTCACCGGTCTGCTGCCGGTGTTTGCCAAAGATGTGCTTGAGGTCGACAGCTGGGGACTCGGATTGCTGCGTGCGGCGCCCGCCGTTGGCGCGGTCGCGATCAGCTTCGTGATCGCGCGCTGGCGATTTGAGCGCAACACGGGCCGCATCATGTTTGCAAGCGTGGCAGTGTTCTCGCTGGCATTGGTGGTGTTCGGTTTGTCGCGTGACCTGGTGGTGTCATTGGTGGCCCTGGCCGTCAGCGGCGCAGCCGATATGGTGAGCGTCGTGATTCGTCAAACCATGGTGCAGATCGATACCCCAGATTCGATGCGGGGACGCGTATCGGCTTTCAATTCGATTGCGGTGACCGCCTCCAATCAGCTCGGAGACTTCCGCTGCGGGGCGCTTGCGCACCTGATGGGCGCGGTACCGGCAGTTGTCGCTGGCGCGGTAGCCGGCGTCGTGATCACAGGCCTATGGATTCGCTGGTTCCCCGGCCTTTGGGCACGCAGTCGCATCGACGAGTCAGTGAAAGACTCGTGACTTTGTTGTGGCGGCATCGGGCTACGTCACCGCCTCATGATCCGTCAGCGCTCGCGCCAGCCACCACCCAAAGCACGGTAAAGCAGTACCTGGTTCTGGAGCAGTTGCAGGCGGGTTTGGATGACAGCCTGTCGGGCTGTAAACAGTGAGCGTTGTGCGTCCAGAAGGTCGAGATAGCTGGAGATTCCATTCTCGTAGCGAAGCCGTGCAAGCTCGAACCGGGCGGCCTCCGCCTCTACAACACTCTCTTGGGCTTGCAGCTGCTCAGCCAGCGTGGTGCGACTGGCCAGCGCATCGGCCACCTCGCGAAACGCGGTCTGGATGGTGCGCTCATATTGCGCCAGGGCTACTTGACGCGCGGCCTGCGTGGCGCGCAGATTGGACTGGTTGCGCCCACCGTCAAAGATCGGCTGCAATAAAGCAGGGGCAACCGTGAAGCCCCAACTGCCTCCGGCAAAGAGCCCTGCCAAATCACGGCTGACTGACCCAAACGCAGCGGTTAGCGAAATACGTGGCAAGAACGCAGCGCGAGCGGCCTCGATGTTGGCACTTGCGGCGATCAGCTGTTGCTCAGCTGCGCGGATGTCGGGCCGCGCGGTAAGCAGATCAGAGGGGAGTCCGGCCGGGATGGGGGCGAGCGAGACCTCGCCCAGCCGGGTGGACGCCAGGGTGGGAGGTGGCGAACCGGGTGCGCCAACAAGCAGACCGAGCGCATTCCGGTTCAGTGCACGGGTTCTCTCCTGCTGAGCGCGTACAGCGCGCGCGCCCTCGGTGAGCGATTGCGCGAGTCGGAAGTCGAGCTCAGACGCCGCCCCGTTGTCAAAGCGCAGGCGAGTTAAACGAAGCGACTCGCGGCGTGTCTCAAGGGTTTGATCGGTGAGCGCCAGAAGCTCCTCGTCAGCAATAAGATTTAGCCAGGCGGAGGCAACCGCGCCGACCAGCGCGACACGAGCGGCGCGGTGCGCTTCTTCGGTGGCGAGTACCTGTGCACGCGCAGCGTCGCTAAGCCGTGCCAGCCTGCCGAAAAAGTCAATCTCCCAGGACGAAAACTGCACGCCGCTATTGACGCTGCGAAGCGTGGTGCCTGTTGGCTGCTGAGCCGATGATGCTGCGACCCCGACGCCCACTGTTGGTACGCGGTCCGCATCGCGCAGCCCCAGCTGCGCAAGCGCCTGCTCGATCGCGAGTGCGGAGATGCGGAGGTCGCGATTGCCGCTGAGTGCTGTTTCAATGAGGCTTTGTAGCGCCGGATCGGAGAAGTAGTCGCGCCAGCCACGCCGTTCGGCAGCAGTGCCTTGAATGTCGGATGTTGCGTCGGCGTATCGGCTGGCGATCGGTGCTGCGGGACGCTCCTGCGTGACCGGCGCAGAAGCGCACCCCGCGAGCATGATCGATGTGCCGATCAGTGCCCACCCAAGGTTGCCCGTTCTTGAGCGAGCGGCCTTCACCGCGCATCTCCGGAAGGCGGCGCAGAAGACGCTGGCACTGCCGCAGGCGCCTCCTCGTGTTCGATGGGCTTGGGCTTGCCTTTGAAGATTCGACGAATCACTACAAAAAAGATGGGCACGAAAATCACTGCGAGGAGCGTGCCGGTGATCATGCCACCGAGAACGCCCGTCCCGATTGCGCGCTGGCTCGCGGAGCCTGCGCCGATCGCCTTGGCGAGTGGCAGTACGCCCAGGCCGAAAGCAAGTGAGGTCATGATGATGGGCCGAAACCGCAGCCGAGCAGCTTCGATGGCAGCCTCGATCGCCGTTCGACCCTGCTCCTGGAGGTCTTTCGCAAATTCCACAATCAGAATCGCGTTCTTCGCAGAAATACCGATGATGGTCACGAGCCCCACCTGGAAGTAAATATCGTTCGCATAGTCGCGCAGGGCAGTGGCCACCAGCACGCCCAGGACCCCCAAAGGAACCACCAGGATGACCGACACCGGAATAGACCAACTCTCATACAGTGCCGCAAGCACCAGGAACACTGCGAGGATGGCAAAGGAGTACACAATCAGCGCCTGCGCACCAGCGCGCTTCTCCTCGCGAGACTGGCCAGTCCATTCATAAGCGAACCCGGGGGGAAGCATCCCGGCAAGCCGCTCCATCTCCGCGATGGCAGCACCGGTGCTGTACCCCGCCGCCGGGGCACCCGAAATCCGCATCGCCGGGTACCCGTTGTAGCGAACCGACTGCGCTGCACCGGTAATCCAGCGGGTGGTCGCGAAGGCCGACAGCGGTACCGCTTTACCCTGGTTGTTGATTACATTGAGTCTCAGCAGATCCTCAGGTTGCATCCGCGAGGGCGCGTCAGCCTGAACGATGACGCGCTGCATGCGTCCACGATTGGGAAAGTCGTTGATGTACGCGGAGCCCAGTGCAGTGGAAAGAATGCTGTTGACCGCGTCGAACGATACGCCCAGCGCGTTGGCTCGGTCCCGATCGATCTCGATCTGAAGCTGGGGCGCGTCCTCGAGACCATCGGGTCGCACCTGAGTCAGGATTGGGCTTTGCGAGGCCATGCCGAGCAACTGGTTACGTGCGGCGAGTAGCGCCTCACGTCCGCTGCCGCTGCGATCCTGTAATCGGAAACTGAAGCCAGTGGCCGCGCCGAGCTCGGGAATCGGGGGTGGGCTGAGCGGAAAAATGAACGCGTCGCGGACACCCATCAGCGCTCGAAATGCGCGCGCTGCCAGCGCCTGAGCGGACTGCTCGGGGGCGGGGCGGTCTTTCCAGTCCGTGAGGGTGACGAAGCCCAAGGCTGCATTCTGCCCCTGGCCCGAAAACGAGAACCCGAGCACGGCGACCATGCTGCGAACCTCAGGCTGCTTCAGCATGAACGCTTCAACCTGTTCCATGACCGCCCGGGTACGTTCCACAGTAGCACCCGGCGGGAGCTGGACGTTGACGATCAGGCTTCCCTGATCTTCGGAGGGGAGAAACGAGGTGGGTAGTTTTTGGTAGAACCATGCGGTCGCGCCAACGATTGCGCCGTACAAAACGAGATACCAGGCGCCGCGACGGACAGTGCGCGAGACAAGCGACTGGTATCCGTTGGTGGTGGCAAGAAAAAACCGGTTGAACAGACCGAACGGACCACGGCTGGCGAGATGGTGGCCTTTCTCAACCGGTTTCAGGAGCGTCGCGCAAAGTGCGGGGGTGAGCGATAGCGCCAAAAAGGCGGAGAAGGCAATCGACGTGACCATCACCACTGAAAACTGCCGGTAGATGTTGCCCACCGAGCCTGGGAAAAACGCCAGCGGCATAAATACCGATATCAGCACCAGCGTCATCCCGATGACCGCGCCCTGAATCTGGTCCATCGCCTTGCGCGTGGCCTGCCGCGGGGACAGTCCTTCTTCGGTCATGATGCGCTCGACGTTTTCGACGACAACAATTGCATCGTCGACCACGATCCCGATAACCAGGACCATGCCAAACATGGTGAGGACGTTGATCGAGTATCCCAGGCTGAGGAGCGTCGCAAAGCAACCGAGCAGCGCGATCGGCACAACCAGCGTTGGAATGAGTGTGTAACGCCAGTTTTGCAGAAACAGGAACATCACCAGGAACACGAGCACGACCGCCTCGAAGAGCGTCTGCACGACCTGGCCGATTGAAATCCGGATGAAGCGGGAACTGTCGTAAGGGATCTCCCATTTCATGCCGGCGGGGAAATAGGCGGCCAGCTCTCCCATCCGGGCACGGATCGCATCTGCCGTCGCAAGTGCGTTACCGGTTGGGGACAGTTGTACGCCGATACCGGTGGAGGGTTGACCATTCAGGCGCGCCGAGGTGGCGTAGCTCTGTGCGTTGAGCTCAACGCGCGCCACATCGCGCAGGCGAACGGTGGACCCATCGGTTCCCGCCCGAAGCACGATGTTGGAAAACTGTTCGACGTTGCTGAGCTGGCCGCCGACCACCACGGTGGCTGTGATCGATTGCCCGGAAATCTGCGGCATCTCGCCAATGGAGCCGGAGGACACCTGGGCGTTCTGCTGACGGATCGCTGCGGCGACATCAGCAGCTGAGAGGTTGAAACTCGCGAGCTTCTGCGGATCGAGCCAGATGCGCATGGCCTGCTCAGTTCCGAATAGCTGTGCCTGACCCACGCCCGGGATACGCTGAATCTCGGGTAAGACGTTGCGCGAGGCGTAATCGCCCAACTGAACGGGTGTAAACGACCCATCGCTTGATGTCAGGATGGCGAACAGCAGGAAATTGCTGCGTGCCTTTTCAACCCGTACACCTTGTTGCACCACGACCTGCGGCAGCCTGGGCGTTGCCCGAGAGAGTCGGTTTTGAACATCGACCTGCGCAAGATCCGGATTGGTACCCTGTTCAAAGCTGATTGAAATGGTGCCGATGCCATTCGACTGCGCAATCGACTCCATATAGATCAAACCCGGCGAGCCGTTGATCTCCTGTTCGATGACGCTGATGACTGCCTGCTCGAGCGTTTGCGCCGACGCCCCGGGGTAGGTGGCGGTCACCACAATGGTGGGCGGGGCTACCGGCGGATACTGCGCAATGGGAAGCAGGCGGATGGCTACCAGGCCGCCGACGATGATGAACAGCGCAATGACCCAGGCGAAAATCGGGCGATCGATGAAAAATCGTGACATCGATAGCCCTCAGCTGCGAGGCGCAGTGGCTGTTGGTCCCGCTCCGGGGGGCGACCATGGAACTGGGCGAACCGGCTGGTTCGGTCTGATTTTCTGAAATCCATCAACGATTACCTGCTCGCCGTTGCGAAGCCCATCCAGGATCAGCCATTGACCTTGGTTGGATCCGCCCACCTTCACTGGGCGGACCGTGATTTTGCCGTCAGCCCCTGCGAGCATCACCGTGTCGCCCTGACTCGACCGCGTAACCGCTTGCTGCGGAAGCAGCATCGCGTTGGCCGCCTTCGCCTGCTCAAGTCGTACGCGCACATAAAGCCCCGGTAGCAATACCCCTCCCGGGTTTGGAACCTCAGCACGCAAGGTCACCTGACCGCTCGTGGCATCGACCGTCAGGTCTGAAAACAGCAGCCTGCCCGCTTGCGGATGGATGCTTCCGCCATCGAGTAACACGCGCACCAAAGCCGCTTCACTGCCGGTCGCACGCTGCAGTCGACCCTGCTCAAAATCGCGCCGCAGGCGCATCGCTTCGTTAGCAGACTGCGTGAAGTTTACAAACACCGGCTCAATTTGCTGGATGACGGCGAGCGGCGTCGCCTCGCCCTGACCAACCAGCGCCCCCTCGGTGACCAGCGCGCGGCCGATACGTCCGGAAATAGGAGCAGTCACGGTCGTGTGACTGAGGTTGATGGAGGCCGTCTGAACCGCTGCCTGCCCGGCCAAGACCTCAGCCTCGGCCTGCTTCTGGGCCGCCACCGCATTGGCGTAGTCCTGCTTGGAGACGGCGTTGGCCGCCACCAACGGTCGATAGCGCTCAGCCAGCGCGCTCGCTTGCGAAAGGTTGGCCTGGGCTCGCGCTAGCGTTGCCTGCGCGCTTGCCAGCGCCGCTTCGTAGGGCGCTGGATCGATTCGAAACAGTACCTGACCTGCCTTGACATCGGCACCTTCTCGGAACAGGCGCTGCTGAACAATGCCCGCCGCGCGAGCACGCACCTGGGCGATTCGCAGCGGTTCTACTCTGCCGGGCAGCTCTTCAATGAGCCCGACTTCTGTCAGCGTCACTGTCAGGACGCCCACCTGAGGCGGTGGCGGCGTCGGCGCGGCGGCCTGAGGGGGGGTGCCAGAAGGCGCTGATTTGCCAGGTTCTGAGGGACTGCAGGCAGCCAGGCCCAGGCCGCCGATCAGGCCAAACCGGGACAGCGCTGCGCCCGCAATCCGCGGCAACGGCGCAGGGCGGCCGGGCGAGGCGCCGGTGGACGACAGAGCTTTTTTCATGGGAGTTCCAGCGAGGATCGGCGATTGTAGCGCCGTAGCCGATGCACCACGCGAGCGCAGGGGCGCAGCAAGCCCGATATACTTCGGCGCCAATGTCTCGGGATCTCTCCGCGCTATTTGAGCGCAATCGTGAATGGGCGGCGCGCGTCGAATCAGCCTCTCCGGGATTCTTCACGGGATTACTGGCCCAGCAGCGGCCGCGCTTCATGTGGTTGGGCTGCGCGGATAGTCGCGTGCCGGAGAACGAGCTCGTCGATCTTCTGCCTGGCGAGATGTTCGTTCATCGCAACGTCGCCAATCTGCTGGTGCACTCCGACCTGAACGCACTCAGCGTCGTGCAGTACGCGGTCGACGTGCTGGGCGTTGAGCACATCATCGTGGTGGGGCATAGCAATTGCGGCGGCGTCCGCGCTGCGCTTGCCGATCAGCGCTCAGGCCTGGTGGATAACTGGCTCCGGCACGTTCAGGACGTTCGCGATACGCACCGGGCTTTCCTCGACTCGCTTGAGGACGCGTTCAGAGTTGACGCGCTGGTTGAGTTGAACGTGCTCGAGCAAGCCCGAAACGTATGTCGTACCACCGTCGTTCGCGATGCCTGGCAACGCGGCCAGACGCTGGTGGTGCATGGCTGGGTCTACGGTCTGCACGATGGCCTGTTAAAGGACTTGAGCCTCACCGCGTCATCGATCGCAGAGGTCGAGGCGGCATATCAGCACGCACTGGAGCGACTGACCAGTCGCTGGCAGACCCGCCAGCAGGAAGCCTAAACGAGACTCGTTGGATCGAAGTCGAGACGCCTCCCTCATTGAAAGGGCTGGATTCGTTTAGCATCGCGCCCAGGGCGGTTTATTGCCCGCCCCGGAGGAGACCCATGACCGACAAAATACGCCGCGCACAGCTGCAAGCCCTGGCCGCGCTCACCAGCGCAGCAGCGCTCCCTACAGGGCTTGCGCAAACAGCCGCCAGTGGCTTTCCGAACCGCGAGATCCGGTTCATCGTACCGTTCCCACCCGGTGGTGGTAACGACATCCTGGCGAGGATGCTCGGACCGCGGATGGCTGATGCTTTGGGTAAGCCCGTGGTCATTGACAACCGACCCGGCGCCGGGGGCAATCTGGGTACCGACCAGGCCGCGCGAGCACCGGCTGACGGGTACACCATCGTCATCGCATCCAATCAGGTCACCATCAATCCAGGGCTAGGGCAGAAGCTGCCGTTTGATATCGAGCGCAACTTTGCGCCGATTGCCCTGGTGGCATCGGTTCCGATGCTGTTGGTGGTGCATCCCTCGCTGCCGGTCGCTAATGTCGCCGAGCTGATAACGCTCGCCCGAAACCAGCCCGCGAAGATCAACCACGCCACACCCGGCAACGGAACGCCTCAGCATCTTGCTTTCGAGCTGCTGAACAAGATGGCCAAAATCGATGTCACGCACGTGCCCTACAAGGGAACCGGGCCAGCAGTGGCCGATTTGTTGGGCGGTCAGGTGCAGGCGGCGTTTGCTACGCTAGCCTCGGTTGCGCAGCATGTCCGGGCGGGTAAGCTCCGCGCGATCGCGGTTGCGCAGGCCACTCGATCGCCGCTCATGCCCGAGGTACCTACGGTGGCCGAATCCGGGGTGTCGGGATACGACGTACCCCTGTGGTATTCAATTTTGGCGCCTGCGGGCACACCGGCCGAGGCAATCGACCGCCTTGCTGGCGAGTTGAAGCGAATCGTTGAGTCGAGCGAGACCCGCGAGCGAATGACCTCGCAGGGATTCCAGCCAGGATTTGTCGGGCCCGCTGAGCTGCAGACCTTGATCCGTGACGACGTTAAGCGCTGGCAGGCAATTGGGCGCGACACCGGTATACGGATTGAGTAACAGCGCCATGACGCTCGGTGACGCGCTCACGGGTCTCAAAGTGCTCGATTTCTCGCAAATCGGGGCTGGCCCAACCATTGGAATGCTGCTCGGGGACATGGGCGCAGAGGTCATCAAAATTGAATCCCCGGGTGGTGATCTGGGGCGTCAGATCGGGCCGCCATGGCTCGACGGCGACTCCGTGGTGGCGCTTAGCTTCAACCGCAACAAAAAGGGTCTTTGCCTCGATTTGAAGAAGCCGGAAGCGGTCGCACTGGTGCATCGACTGGTGCGCTCTGCGGACATCCTGATCGAAAGCTTCCGACCGGGCGTGATGAGTCGGCTGGGGGTCGGTTGGGACGTGCTGTCTGCACTCAATCCGCGCCTGATCTGGTGTGCCGTAACCGCATACGGGCAGGATGGTCCGTGGGCTGATCGCCCGGGCGTCGATGGCGTCGTACAGGCCTTGTCCGGGCTGATGAGCCAGATCGGGGTCGATGGCGCGGAACCCTGCAAGGTACAGGTTCCCGCAGTTGATATGACGACGGGATTTCTCGGTACCGTCGCGGTCTTGGGGGCGCTTCAGGGTAGGGCGCGTACCGGCCAGGGGCAGTACCTCGACGTCAGCATGTACAACGCCGCGCTGATGCTTCAGCAGACGGGGATTGCCTCTTACCTGGCCAGCGGTGAACTGCCGCGTCGAATCGGTAGTGCCGCGCCCTATGCAGCACCGAACGAGGCTTATCGCACTGCAGATGGTTGGATCATGCTGGCTGCCTACCAGGCACCACGCTGGCGAGCCTTATGTTCGCTGCTTGGGCTGGGCGAGGGCATCGAAAAAGATCCGCGGTTTCACGACACCGATTCGCGGGTTCGAAACCGTGCCGAGTTGCGTGGGCTGATCGAGGCAAAACACTCGGCCAGACCCACCAGCGAGTGGCTTCCACTCCTCGAGGCGCACGACATCATGTGTTCACCCGTTGCTGACTATCAATGGGTGACGGAATCTGAACAGTTTCGGCACGCCGGCGCAGCTGTATCAATGAAGCTGGGTTCGGGGGCGGAGTTTCGCGCGCCAGGCTTTCTGTTGGGGGACCGCAATACCCAGGCCAGAGTGCGTCACGCGCCGCCTTCGATCGGCGAACATTCGCGCGATATTCTCGAAAGCGAAGGCTTCACGGCTGACGAAATCGCACAACTGATCGCTATGAGTGCGGTCATAGATAACTCGGCGCCGGTACGCGCCGCTGAAGGAGATTCTTGATGAAGTTCAATGCGATCCGAACCTTTCGTGACGATGCCGGCAAGCGCTTCAGTCGCGTGGTTGAACTAGGTGTGGATGATCTATCGCCGGGCGAAGTGGTGATTCGAAGCCGGTTTGCGGCGGTGAACTATAAAGACGCAAGGGCCGTGACCGGGGCGGGCAATGTTCTGAAGCGATTCCCCTGTACGCCAGGCATTGAGGTGTCTGGAGTCGTTGAGTCATCGAGCGATCCAAAGTTTCGGGAAGGCGACATCGTTACGGTGCAGGGTGGTCGCGAGTTCGGCATCAGCCGCGATGGCGCTTACAGCGAAGTGGTTCGCGCCCCGGCCTCAGAAGTCTTTCCGGTGATCGACGGATTCGATCCCTTTTCAGTCGTGGCACTGGGTATCGCTGCATACACTTCCGCCGTCGCGGTTGAGGCGGTTGAAAAGCATGGCGTCCGCCCTGAGGATGGCGAAATCATTGTGACGGGTGCCACGGGCGGATGCTCAAGCTTTGCGATCAGCATGCTGGCCGGTCTGGGCTACCAGGTGGTGGGCATGACAGGCAAGGCCTCAGAGCATGATTATCTGAAGAGCATCGGATGCGTTCGCGCGGTGGGCCGCGACATTCAGGCACAGCACACTCGGCCGCTTGATGAGCAGTTGTGGGCGGGCTGTATTGATGCGGTGGGCGGTGCGCCGCTCGATTTCGTGCTGCGCACAATGAAGCAACGGGGCATTGTCGCCGCCTTTGGAAACGCCGCCGGCGAGCAGTTCACGACGTCCATTTATCCGTTCATCCTGCGCAGCGTTACCCTCGCGGGCGTCAACGCCAATCACCCGGTGGGCCGTCGCGGCAGTGCCTGGACCCGGATGACCAGTGATCTGCGTCCCCAGGCGCTAGACAAAATCGTGCATCGGATCTCGTTCGCAGAATTGCCAGAGCATTGCGAAGCACTGATTAGCGGCGGGGTACGAGGGCGCGGCGTCGTGTGTTTCGAGCAGGCGTAAACGAAAGCGCCTGCGCCCCCGAAGGGACCGCAGGCGCCGCTCTATCTTGACGGGACAGTGCCCGCTTATTGTTTTTCGATCCCGGCCTGTTTGACCAGCGCGGCGTACTTGCGTGTTTCGTCAGCGAAGTACTTCCGCGCGAACTCTGTGCTCCGTACGTTGATCACGTTGCCTCCTTTTGCCATCGCAGCCTGCACCTCGGGTTCAGAGAATGCTGTGACGAATGCTTTGTGAACTCGAGCAATATCCGCCTCGCTCATGCCTTTGGGGCCCAGCACGCCGAACCATGCTTCCACAATGTAGCTGGGCAGTCCCTGCTCGGCGAAGGTGGGGATATCGGGCGCGGCTTCCACGCGCTTGTCGGTGCCGATTCCCACGGCCTTGATCAGACCATTTCTGAGGTGCCCCTGAACGCTTGGCAGTGCCGCGGTGCAAAAGTCAACGTGTCCGCCCAGCAGATCGGTCAGCATTGGGCCGACCCCTTTGTAGTGCACCGCGCGAGCCCGAGTGCCTGATTCATTCAGAAACATTTCGTTGGCCAGATGAATGATCGTTCCTGCGCCAGCCGACGCTACCGTAGCCTCGCCATTGCGTGACTTCAGCCATTCGATGAACTGTCTCGAACCGTTGGCGGGCACCTTGTTGCTGGCGACAACCACGATGGGTGTGTACCCAATCACCGTGATCGGCACGAAATCGGCCAGTACATCAAACGGCAGCTTGTTGTAGACGCTTGGGAAGATCACAACATTGTTGGAGACCACGCTGAGCGAATACCCGTCTGGCGCAGTGCGCGAGAGGGCCTGCAGGCCAACGATGCCGCCAGCACCCGGCTGGTTCTCTACCACTACGGGCGTATTCAACGCGCGCGACAGTGCTGCTGATGCCGAACGGGTAATGGTGTCCACGCCCGAGCCCGTCGCATTGGGCAGGATGAAACGCGTGACCTTTTCGGACTGCGCGAATGTGGACGGTGAGGTGCCCAGAGCGCCCAGCGCACCAAGGGTCAACGCTGCGCGGCGGCGGGTGGGATTGTGGCGAGTGTGTCGCATCAGTGCTCCTCCTGTTTTTAACGGTTCGATCTTACCGGAGCAGACGTACAGGGCAAGACTCGTCCAACCTATACTCGCAACCTCTGATTTCTACCAGGGGCTGCGATGAGTGACGATCTGCTGGTTCGCCGAGAAGGCGGAATTCTCACGCTTACCATCAATCGGCCTGAGCGTCGGAACGCGATCAGTCCGGCGGTAGTGGATGGATTGAGCGCAGTCCTGCGCGAGTCGCGACAGGATTCATCGCTTCGCGTGATCGTTCTCACTGCAGTGGGTGATCAGGCGTTCTGCGCTGGCGCTGATCTGGCAACGGGGCAGTCGTTCAAATTCGATTACGCCGAGCCGCGCCTGCCCATGCCCGAGATGTACCGAATCGCGCGAGACTGCAATGTGCCGATCGTAGGTCGAATCAACGGTACCTGTATGGCTGGCGGCATGGGTTTGCTGGCGATTTGCGACCTCGCGATTGCGGCTGATCATGCACTGTTCGGGCTGCCAGAGGTCAAGGTGGGGGTGTATCCGATGCAGGTGCTGAGCGTACTTCAGCATCTGGTGCCGCGCAGGCACCTGCTGGAGCTCTGCCTGACAGGCGATCCGGTCGATGCGGCGACCGCTCGAGAAATGGGTCTACTGAATCGGGTGGTACCTCGTGAGGCGCTGGACGACACTGTCAATGATCTGGTGATGCGACTCAGCCATCGTTCGCCAACAGCGATTCGACGCGGAAAATACGCCAGTTATGCGATCGAATCGATGTCATTTGATGAGGCGCTTCGCTTCATGGAGGGGCAGATCGGTCTGCTCGCAGCGACGGAAGACGCGGTTGAAGGGCAACTGGCGTTTCGGGAGAAGCGGCCGCCCCGCTGGAGCGGCCGCTGATTGCTTAGCGGCCGAGCACCTCTTTTGAGTGCTCGGACAGCTTGGGTACGTCAAACCCGATCTGAGCGGGCTCATTCTTGAAATGAATCGGGCTGCCAATACAGGGGCGCCCGTGTTCATCACGTAGCAGCATGCGACGTTCGACCAGGTTCGGGTCGGCAAACGCTTCGGGCAGTGTCCGAACGGGACCCCAGCACAGGTCAAGCGAGTCGAGAATGGGCTCCCACTCAGCAAGTGGACGCTGTTTGAAAGCGTCGGACAAGAATGCAATCACGGGCTGCTGGTGGGGGCCAGGGCCCTGCAACACAAGAGGGATCAGGTCTTCGCGTTTTAAGTGGCTCAGCAGCGCTCGGACAAATTTTGGTTCCTGACCGGCCAAGGTCAGCCTGCGGCCATCGCCGCATTCATAGAATCGGTAAAAGGCTGAGCCGCCCGTGGTGCGCTCGTGCTGGTTGATGGGTTGACGACCTTCGGCAAAGGTGGGACCCACCACGTTGACGCACGCAGACACCACTGAGTCGAGCATCGAGATGTCAACGTAGTCGCCCTGACCGGTGACGGTTCGGCGGTAAAGCGCCATCAGGACGCCAGCGAGGCCGTGCAAGCCACCGACGATATCGGCGATCGCGATACCCGGGATGGCAGGCTTACCGTCTTCGCCGGTGGTAATGCTGGATGCACCGGCCATCGCTTCCGTAGCAAGGTCGTGAGCGGGGCGGTCGCGCCAGCGGCCATGCTGTCCGAAAGCCGAAATCGAGCAGTAAACGATGCGTGGATTGCGAGCGGAGATGGTTTTGTAGTCGAGACCCAGACGATCGACCACGCCAGGCCGGAAGGTTTCTATGAAGACATCCGCGCTGTCGCAAAGGCTCAGTAGCGCGTCGCGGTCAGCCGGATTTTTCAGGTCGAGTGCAACGCTTTTTTTTCCACGGTTGATGTTGCGAAACATTACCGAATGCTCGCCATCGCGTAACCCGATCTGTCGTGCGGGGTCGCCTTCACCCGGCATCTCAACTTTGATGACATCGGCGCCGTGATCGGCCAGGGCAAGCGTCAGGTACGGACCTGGTAAAAAGTTCGACAAGTCGATGACGCGCAGTCCGGTGAGCTTCATGAGAGACCTCGTTGATTCGGAGCCGGAATTGTAGATCCGCGCTGTGCGGCGGTGCACTGGTACAGTCATGGCATTTCCGATTTTCGAGAGGCTTTCATGTCGAGCGCGCTGACAATCATCTCCTCGATGGCAACCCGGCTGCTGCTAGCCGAGCAGGCAGGTGGAATTCGGCGTAGCGCAGGACTTGTAGTGGAACTGGAAGCCGTGGGGGGCGTGGATGCTGCGCGCCGGGTTGAGGCGGGCGAGGCCTTTGATGTGGTTGTTCTGGCCGACAACGCCATTTCGCGACTAGCCGAATCCGGTCACCTCGACCCCGTCACTGTCACGCCGCTGGTTCGTTCGGGCGTTGCGGTCGCCATCCGAGCCGGCGCGAGCGCGCCGCGGATTGACGATGAGGCCTCGCTTCGCGAAGCTGTTCTTGCAGCGACATCAGTAGGCTATTCGACTGGTCCAAGCGGGCAGGCGCTGTTGAAGCTCTTCGAGCGTTGGGGCATCGCTGACATGCTCGCGTCTCGGATCATTCAGGCGCCTCCGGGGGTACCAGTGGGAGCGCTGATCGCAGACGGGAAAGTTGAGATTGGATTTCAGCAACTTAGCGAACTGATGCACCTGAAGGGCATCACGGTGTTGGGGCCTCTGCCAGCGAGCGTCCAGGTCACCACAGTGTTCAGTGGTGCGGTAGCCAGCCGATCCGAGCGCCCAGGCGATGCCCGTGCGCTGCTCGCTGAGCTTGCCAGCGCCAAGCACGACGCCCTGATTCGGCGCCACGGGATGGATCCCGCTCGATAATCTGTTGCGGCCGGGCGCTAACCGAGCAGGCTGTCTATTGCAGCGTCGATTGCTGAATCAAGGTCCAAATCGCCACCAAATTCTTCCACGCTTTCGTCCAGTGGTGCAAGCGCGTCGGAGCCCAGGCTGGTGTTCCCGCTAAACGAAGCGGGGGCGTGCAGCTGGAAGGGTTCGCCTGAGGGGTCAGAGACTCCGTCGGCGAGCGCAGCGTCCAGCTCACGCAGTGCCGCATCAAGCGCATCGCTTCGCAGCAGCGCCAGCGCTGCTTCAGCTGCAATGACTCCCATGAAAACCCCCAATGCGACCTTTAGGGTCGTCTGGCTGGTGGCCGCCGCTTTCAATCGGTCAAACCAGCCATTCGGATCGCGTCTGAGGCCACCGAGCGCGCGTATAGCCACTCCGTCGCCGCTTTGCTCGATGAAGCGCTCGGCCGCAGCTCGCCGTTGCTGAATCTCGAGGCTGGACAGCTGTGGGGGACTTAGCGTGAGTGTTACGGAGTTCATTCCGGCACAATGCCGGCACGGCGCACGGCATCGCCCCACTTAACGGTTTCGGCGCGAATGAAAGCAGCGAACTGCTCAGGGCTGCTGCCCACCGGTTCAGCGCCGGCCTTGGCAAGCGTTTCGCGAACATCGGCGATTTGAAGAATGCGAGTCACTTCGGCATGCATTCGGGAGATCGCGGCGGGCGACATCGAAATGGGCGCCACGATTCCGGTCCAGCCTGTGACTTCAACCTGGCTGACACCCTGCTCATTGGTGGTCGGAATATCGGGCGCTGCGGCGGCGCGATTGGGCTGCGCAACCGCGAGCGCACGAAGCTTACCCGCTCGCACCTGGGTCAGAAGTGCAGGCATGGTGCCGAAAATGAAGTCAACCTGACCACCGACCAGGTCGGTGATCGCGGGCGCTTCACCCTTGTACGGAACATGCAGCATGCGTGCGCCTGCCGCACCCGCCAGCAGTTCAGCGGCAAGGTGGCTCTGATTGCCGATTCCCGCCGATGCATATTTGACCGCATCAGGCCGCGCGCGCGCAGCCACAATCAGGTCCGCGGTGGTACGGAACGGGCTTGCCACGGGAACCGCCAACATGAATGCAATGGATGTTGTTTGCGTCACCGCAGCGAAGTCTCGCTGCACGTCGTAGGGAAGCTTCTTGTAGACATGCTGATTGATCGCCAGGGCGCTGGGCGAGGTCATCAGAAAGGTGTGTCCGTCGGTGGCGCGCGCGCCCGCTTCGCCAGCAATCAGTCCGTTGGCACCAGGGCGGTTATCAACCACCACGTTGACACCCAGGGGTTCAGCCAAGCGCTGGGCGAGTAATCGCGCAGCGATGTCGATGCTACCGCCAGCCGATTGCGACACGATCAAGCGAATGGGTTGCGTGGGCCAGGCGGCGGTTTGCGCTGCAAGCGGCGCGCTGGTCAGTCCTGCGAGCAGCACCATCGATACGGCCGTGAGGTGCCGGCGGGTGCGCATGACCGGGCGATGTGAGGGCGCAGAGAAATTCATCGTATCAACTCCTGGGACAGTCGTCGGAGTTTAGGGGTTGAAGTCAACGAGCGCCGACACATCACTGCAGCGATCGATGGCATTTAAGGCGTCGCGCAGCTGGCGTGCCCGGGCTAATCCCCAGATGGGTTCGGCCAGCGTTTCGAACTTATGGTCGAGATCGGCGAGATTGAGTGGTCGGCTCGGTTCACCCGACGTGGTGATGCACTCGCCCCTGACCTGACCACCGCCACGAAGGTGCACGGTGAGACTGACGCGCTGTTGCTGCGGATAGAGCGCCGTAAACTCGGGCGCCTCGCTGACATGAATACGCGAGCAAAGACTACGAATGACCGGGTCGGCTACCGCTTCATTGTCGAAGGCGTCGAGGCCTGCGCGTCCGCCCACCGCAAGCGTCGCCACCGCAAAGGGCAGCGAGAAACGGGTGCCAAACCAGTCGGTCGGATGCTGCTTGGCAAGGAACGCGGCCAGACGGTAGGCCCGAATATCAATTCTGTCGATGCTTTCAGGATCGATCGGTTGCGGCAGCTGGCGGGCAGCGTCGTGCCAGGCATCGATGGCCGAGTGAACGTATCGCGCCGTCGGGTACAGCTTCAGGTACCCGTCGGGTAGCAGCCACTGGTCGCCCAGCTCCGCAACCGCGGATTCGCCTGAAAAGCCATCGCCCAGCACCAGACTGAAGGTTGTATTCACCCCGTCTGAGGGACCTGTGAGACCCGCTTCGGCAAGCCGCAGCGCCATCTGACCCATCTGGCTGCTGTGGCCGGCATACCAATTTCGAATGGTTGCGCCGTCGATCATGGTGTGCCGATTGGTAGCCATGCAGGTTGAGGCGGCGAGGCTTGCCAGTGCACGCATTTTGCTGACTGGATACCCGGTTAGCCGGGCGGCGACCAGCGCTGCGCCGACAACGCCGAACGTTCCGTGTGGATTGACGATGAGTTTGACTCGGGTTGCCATACCGATTCGGGCAACGACCTCATAGGCAAGCGCGAAGGCGGCCAGTACGTCACGCCCGTGCAGTTGTCGCTCCTGTCCAATGGCCAGTGCGGTGGGCAGAACCTGAATGCCAGGGTGACCATTAGCGAGCGTGTTGCCCTCGTCAAAGTCGTGCCAGGCGCCAGCAATCCCATTGAGCAGTGCTGCATCGAACCGGTTGGCGCGTTGGCCGCGACCGATCACCCAGGCGCGTCCTGCCGCGCTCGACTCGAGCTGCGCATTGGAAAGCGCAATCAACTCCGGTGTCCGCATGCCTGCAGCAATCACCGCGACGGTGTCGACCAGAATCAGGCGTGCGCGCTCCAGCACATGTTCTGGGATGTCTTCCGCCCGAAACGATCCAACAAATCTGGCGAGTTGATCCAGATAGTCAGTCGGCGCGTCGGTGTGATTCTCTGCCATGTCAGGGCATCAATCAGTTGGGCTGGATACCGGCGGCTCGCACCAGCTTGCCCAGCCGTGCGACATCATCGCGAATCAATTGCGAAAATGCTTCGGGTCCGGCACCGACCAGTTCAAAGCCCAGGCTTCCGAGCTTGTCGCGAACCGCTGGCTCGTTCATCGCCCGCGAAATTTCTTCATGCAGTCGACGTACGATCGGGGCGGGCGTTGAGGACGGCACCACAATTCCGTTCCAGGCGACATAGCTGTATCCGGGCAGCCCGCTTTCGGCAATCGTGGGCCATTGCGGCGCGGCCGGCGAGCGCTTGGGGGAGCTGACGCCCAGCAGTTTGAGCTTGCCGTCCCGTACAAATCCGATGACGTTCGACATGCCCGAGAACATCACGGGAATCGTGCCGCCCACTACGTCAGCAAGCGCCTGACCCATTGCCTTATGGGGCACGTGGTTCATTTTGATGCCTGCCAGATCAACCAGGAATTCCATCGCCAGATGTTGGGCTGAACCCACGCCAGTCGAGGTGAAGTCGATCGCTCCTGGCCGTGATCGCGCCTGAGCAATCAGGTCGGCGACGCTTGAGGCAGGGAACGAGGGATGAGCAACCAGGGCGAGCGGCACTGTCGAGGTGAGCGTCACCGCAGAAAAGTCACGCAAGGTATCGTAAGGGAGCTTGGCATACAGCACCGGGTTTGCCGCCAGGATGCCGTCGTTCGGCATGAACAGCGTGGTGCCGTCACCTGGCGATTTGGCAACCATTTCTGCTGCGATGATGCCGTTCGCACCGGTACGATTGTCGATCACCATGGTTTGCCCAGTCTGGGCGGCGACCTGGTTGGCGATAGTCCGCCCAATCGTATCCACTGCGCTGCCTGCGCCAAATGGGATAACCCAGCGAACTGGGCGATCGGGCAACGATTGGGCGCTGGCACCAAGGCTGGCCGCGCCGAGAACGGCTGCCGAAAGCAGTTGCTGCGCGAACCTGCGGCGGTTGCATCGGAAGTGTTTTGTCGTTGGCAAAGCGTTCATAAATGGTTTCACCTTTGTCAGCAAACGCGTCGGGCGAGTTTTTCCATTGCCGAAGTGGGCGTGATCGGCTGCCACTCACGAAGAATGCCCTCTTTCAGCACGGGCTTGCCGGTGAGCATTTTTCCGGAGTACAGCGTCAGGTGCACGACACGGGCCTGGCGTGCGTTGCAGTCAATCTGTACGTGTGTTTCGTTGGACCAGAAGGGCTTGCCGTCAGAAGTGCTCTGAATGGTCTTGTGGTCTAAAGCGCTGTGAAACTTACGGATAGACCCTTCGCGAAGGATCGATGAAGGGTCGATGTAAAACGTCCCCTGGTCAGCCAAAGTGATCGCCTCCCATTGGGGCGCTGCCTCAACGGGCTGACGGCAAAAAAGCGCCACACCAACGAAGGCCATGAGCACGATTGCGGTCGCCTTGGACTGGCGGGGGGACGGGGCTGGGGTTCGCATAGTGAACTGATCAGTGGCGGTCATCACGAGTTTCGACTATACCTCGCCTGGTTCGGGCCTCGCACGATGCGCGTTGCGAGCGGCCTCTGATCGTCACCGGGAGAAGATGATGCAAAGGACGATTGCCGTCTTAGGCTTGTTGCTGGGTTTGAGCGCGTCTGGCGCTGTCTGGTCACAGACGGATCCCGCTTCCTATCCTGCCAAGCCGGTTCGAATTATCGTCCCCTACACCGCTGGCGGAGGGACCGACACCGTGGCGCGAGGCCTGGCGCAGCATTTGTCCGAGCAGTGGTCGCAATCGGTGATCGTCGAAAACCGGCCCGGGGCTGCCACGATGATCGGCGCGGAAGCGGTGGCCAAGTCGCCAGCCGACGGCTACACGCTGTTGTTTTCCGATAGCGCTACCTTCGTAATCAACCCTCATCTATCGAAGAAGATGTCGTACCGGCCGCTGGTCGACTTCGCGCCCATTACGATGGTGGTCAGGCTCGCGCCGGTCGTGGCCGTTTCGGGGACGCTGCCGGTGAACACGATGGCCGAATTCATCGCCTACGCCAAGGCCAATCCAGGCAAGCTCGGCTACGCGTCGTTCGGCGCGGGTTCCTACCCACACGTTGTATCCGAGCAGCTTAAGCGCATGGCGGGTATTGACCTGATCCATGTGCCTTACAAGGGCTCGGCGGCAGCGGTCACCGACATGCTGGGCGGGCAGCTGTCCATGCTGATTGTCACGCTAAGCGTGTTCGAGCAACACGAGAAATCCGGCAGGATCAAGGTACTCGCGGCCGCAACGGATCGCAGGCTCACGCTGCGGCCTGATCTGCCGACCGTCTCTGAATCTGGCGTTCCGGGATACTCCGTCAGTGTCTGGTTCGGTCTCGCAGCACCTGCGGGAACGCCTGAGGCGGTGCTCGATCGAATCCATACCGACGTCACCCGTATCCTGGCTAATCCCGCCTATCGGGAGCGCTATGTCGCAGCGCTGTCGCTTGAGCCGGGAGGCATGTCGCGAGCGGCCTTTGCGGCCCTGCTACGCGAAGAAGAAGCACGCTGGGGGCAGCTGGTGAGAGACTCCGGCGCGAGGCTGGATTAATCAGACGCGAACGAGATCAGATCGAAGTTTCACTGATCAGTCCCGCGGCTCGGGCAAGTCGCCATGCGCCGCGCGCTGCGAGCCCCGGCGCCAGGCTCTCAGCCTTCACACCGGCCAGGGCTAATGCGCGCGCATAGCGGTTGCAAAGCGAAGGCTCTCCGATCAGCTGTAGTTGTACAGCTTCTGGTTGTGTACTGAACCGAGGCAAGGCCGATGCCACTTCTGCGCCAATTAAAAGTCCGGACAGATAGTCAGAAAGCGCAGACGGCGCAATTCGGGACATCAGCCCTGCGGTGCGCACCGAGAACAGCAAGGCGTTCAAGGCCTCTGGGGCTGCAAGCGTCCGCTGTACCCCAAGCGTAAACGCCTCCTCCGACGGATCACCGGGTTCCATCAGTCGCCCCAGAATGCTGTGCTGACTGAGCACAGCGAATAGCTCACCCGTCATCCACGTCCGAAAATGATCAATCGATCCAGCCGCCCCGCATTGAACCCATTTCGAGTGGGTTCCCGGCAAGACTGCTATGGATCCCGGCTTAAGGTCTGCTCCCCAGACCTGGGTTTCTTCGCCTCGCATCACATCGTCGATGTGATCTACGGAATCGAGCACGGCGCGGCTGACACCCGGGACCAGATACACGGTTCGGTCGTTTTGTAGCGGGATGCGCGTCAGTGCCTGGGCGGCCGCAGTCGGGGTGATCGGAGCCATGAGGTAAGGCGCTTCGACCCAGCCCTGGCGGCTTCCTATCATTCCGCTGGCAATGATCGCGATTGAGCGGTCTTGTAGCCAGTCGCCGCATAGGGAGAATAGTACCTGTTCGAAGTTTCGGTCAGGGACTTGGAGAATGCCCGCTGCCTGATGCCTCTCGGCGAGCGGGCGGCCGCGCTGATCAAGCAATACAGCACGCAGATTGGTTGTTCCCCAGTCGAGTGCGAGCAGCGAAGCACCCATTGCAGCGCCTCTTAAAACTCCAGGTTGTCGATCAGGCGAGTACTTCCAAGCTTGGCGGCCGCCAGAATGACCAGCGGATCATTCGGTGAGTGGGGCAGTTGCAGGTCAGTGCGACGGCGAACTGTTAGGTAATCAACCTTCCAGCCGCGTTGCTCGAGCGTGACGCGAGCCTGGTCTGCGCTGGTGACGACGGCAGAAGGATCGCGTTGATCGGTCGGGCGATGTTGTTCGACGATTCGCTGCATCGCAATCTGGAGCTGGGGGGCTTCAGCCCGCTCGGCTGCGCTCAGGTAACCATTTCGCGAGGATAGCGCCAGGCCGTCGGCCGCGCGCGTGGTTTCCGCACCAATAATCGTGATCGGCAGCGCCATTTGCGACACCATTCGTTGAACGATCAGCCACTGCTGATAGTCCTTCTTGCCAAACACGGCCACCTGAGGCTGCACGATATTGAACAGTTTGTGCACAACCGTAGCGACGCCGGTGAAGAACCCGGGCCGAAAGGCGCCTTCAAGAATGTCAGCGATTTCAGCCGGGGGCGTGACCTTGAACCCTTGTGGTTCCGGATACAGCTCCCGCTCATCGGGCGCGAAGGCTAGGCCGCAGCCTGCGGCGGTCAGCGCCTCCACATCATTGGCCAGCGTGCGCGGGTAGCGGTCGAAATCCTCGGTGGGGGCGAACTGCAGGCGGTTAACGAAAATGCTCGCAACCACAACGTCCGCGTAGCGGCGAGCCATCGCCACCAGATCCAGGTGCCCCTGGTGCAGATTGCCCATGGTGGGAACAAATGCAACCGAACGCTGTCCCGCGAGGGCTTGACGCAAATCGTTGATCGTATGAATCGTCTGCATGGTCGGAGTCGGAGGTCGTAAAGTGCCCTGACCGCGGGCGCGCAGATCGGAGACTAACGCATCCGGCTGATCCCTCGTAGCGGTCTGGTGTATGTTCGGGCAGGGACATTCGCATCGCGTGGGGTCCCCAACGCTCTATTAGGGAGGTTTTGTTTGAAGCGCACGCAACGTCCAAACCTGGTGGTGATCCTGATTGATGACCTTCGCCATGATGAATACGGCGCCGGTGGTCACCCCTATATGAAAACGCCCCATATCGATCGTATTGCGAACGAAGGCGCTCGTTTTACCCGGGCCTTTCACACGACTCCGATCTGCTCGCCAAACCGGGCATCGATTCTCAGCGGGCAATACGCAAGCCGACACGGCATCATTGATAACGTCGCACGCGACGCCATGAGTCATCGGCTTCCGAACTACCACCTGGAATTGCAGCGTCTCGGCTATGAAACCGCCCACATCGGTAAATGGCACATGGGGAACGATGGAAAGCCGCGTGCGGGCTATGACCGGTGGGTCAGTTACGACGGACATGGCCGTCTGAATGATCCGATCTTGAACCACGATGGGCGGTATCGCCACCATCGGGGTTACATCACTGACATCATGAATGAGCTGGCGCTCGACTTTATCGATCGCCCCCATAAGCGGCCCTTCTCGCTGTTCTTCGCGCATAAGGCTGTCCACCCGGATGCCGAGCAGGCAGCCGATGGCACGCTCAAGATTTCTGCGCAGGGTGGGTATGTGGTGGCTGATCGGCACCGTCATCTCTATGCGCGCGATGTGTTTCCGCCCACCCCCAACATGCTGAGCCCAGCGGAGGTGGTGAAGTCGAAACCCGCATGGGCCGAGTGCTTCGAGTTACGCGAGCAACGCCTGTCGCGTCAGATACTTAAAGCCGTGCACTCGGGAACTCAGCGCGAGATCCGCCTGCGCGCGCAGATGATGGCTGCAGTCGACGAGGGCGTTGGTGCCATGCTTGCAGCCCTCGAAGCACGCGGTCAGCTTGACAACACCTGCATCGTCTTTTTGGGCGATAACGGGTACTTCTTTGGTGAACACGGCCTTGGTCCAGAGCGCCGATTCGCGTATGAGGAAGGCATTCGTTCGCCCTTTGCGGTGCGCTATCCCCCCGCGATTCGGGCCGGCTCACAGCGCGATGGCCTGGTGATCTGCCAGGATATTGCCCCGACCCTGATCGAGCTGGCAGGGGGCAAGCCAGGCCCGCAGATTCAGGGGCGTTCCTTACTTCCAATGTTCGCATCTTCACGAGCGCGCCTGCGCCGCTCGCTACTCGTTGAGTATTGGGCGGAAAACGCGATGCCCTGGCTGGTTGGCATGAGTTACAAAGCCATCCGAACCGACCGATACAAGTACATCCATTGGGTAAACCGCGGTCGAGACAGCGAGCTCGATGAGCTCTATGACCTCGAAAGCGACCCCTGGGAATTAAAGAACCTGAACGCGTCGCGCGCGCACGCCGCAACGCGCGAGAAGCTTAGGCGCGAACTGGGATCGCTCGTGAAGTCGTCGGTCGGTCTGTAGCACTGCCGTTCGGGGCGCGAGGCGATGCGCGCTTAGTCCACCTTGGCCCCGGACGCGCGAACCAGTGGCACCCATTTCGCCAGGTCGTCGTTGACGATTTTTGCGAATTGAGCAGGCGATACGGCGGCGGCAAGTTCGAAGCCCTGTTGTGCTAACCGCGTCTTCAAACTGGGTTCGTCGAGTATCTTGCCAATCTCACCATGCAGGCGATCAACGATGTCTGAGGGTGTGCCTGCACGTGAGACAAATCCGAACCAGGTGTTGACCTCGTAGCCCTTTATGCCGAGCTCGTCGAGTGTCGGAACATCGGGCAATAGCGGGGAGCGGGTCAGGCTCGTTACCGCGAGTGCCTTCAGCTTACCTTCGCGAATCTGGCTGATGACGGTGGGTGTATTAAAGAAACCCATGTTGACCTCGGCTGACATCACCGCAAGGATCCCCTGCGGCGCCCCCTTGTACGGCACATGAATCAGGTCGGTGCCAGTCATGCGGGCGAACAGTACGCCCGACAGATGGTGGCTTGTACCGCTGCCGCCTGACGAAAATGTGAGCGTGCCGGGCTTGGCCTTGGCCAGCGCCACCAACTCTGCTGGCCGGGTGACCGCTGCTGCCGGAGGCGCAATCATCACGTTTGAGACCCCGCCAACAAACCGGATCATCGCGAAGTCTTTGGTCGAGTCATAACCCGGCTTGTCGTAAAGAGCCTGGTTGAACACTAATGTGCCTTGAGAGGCGAAACTCAGCGTGTAGCCGTCCGGCGCCGAGCGCGCTACCTCTGCCATCTGGAATTTTGCTAGTGGACAAAATTCTTTATTAAGACATTTTACAGTATCTTAGCCGACGGCCGTAATTTTGAAAAGGACGACTTTTTGGTAAGTCTGTAGAAAAAATAGTACGTATTCCCACAAGAAGGCACGTATTCTGCAAAAGGACAAAATACCAGAAATTTGTTCTTTTGCAAAATTCTTGCATTTCGGCTGAAATTCTGAAAAAGGTGCAAGTGAAGCTTAATTTTGTAGTTTAGGTTTTTCCCCTTAACTTCAACAACAAGTGTTTGTAGTACTAGTATCTACCTAGAATGGGCTGAGCACTCTCAAGAACTCTACATAGCCTGGTACAAATTCTTCCAAGGTTTGAAAATTATTTCACATCCATCAACAGTGCTGGTGTCTCATACATTGTCCACACCAACCATGGGGTCTGCAGTGGCTATCTTATGAGACAGTGGACTTCATTAACCCAAAAAGCTCAATTGTCTCAGCATAATACATAGAGCTAAACAAATGTCTTATGCTGATGGAAATATGCAGCTTTATGCAAGGAATGGATCCTGTAGCTCATACTCATTTACCCTTATTATGATTTGTTACTGTGGAGAGGGCAGTTACTATGCATAGGGCTTTTGCATTTTTTTCTGAGTGATGCTTTTCAACTCCCTAAGTCCTCTAGTGAAAGGAGAATGTAAGGGACAGGGAGAGAGTTACAGGGGAGAGTAGTGGGGAAGAAGGGGGATGGTGAGGGGAGTTATGTGACATATTCATGGATATGCTTTGTGTCGCTGACATAGGCCAATGCCAATGATCTACTATAATGTAGTATTGTAGGGTAGACCTAAGGACTTTAGGGAATGTATGTTTTCTAGTACAATACTAAGACTAGTACTCATTCAAAAATGCATGT
>CAZORB010000026.1:12758-34273 GCA_964581825.1 uncultured Bordetella sp. | reverse complement strand
ACGCTCACGTCACCGCCTGACCGAATCAGGCTGTCATCGACCTTGGCGAACACATCGCCGAGAATCACATTGAGCGCGCTTGCACCGGCACCGCTCACCGCCACGCCGGTCGAGCCGCCAGCGATCGCCACCGACGCAGCGCCTGCCTTAACGCGGATGGTTGACGACGACTGTCCAAGAACGGTAACCGTCCCGCGTGCGTCGAGCTCTGCACCCGCGATGCCCGCCTGGGTGACGCCGTCAATTACATTTTTTGCAAGCGACACCCCGATGGTGACCGCCACGCCAGTGTTGCCAAATGCAGCGGCAATACTGGCCGCGCCGGCAAACGCCACGATGGCAGATACGTCTGACGTGCGGATGTCTACATCTTCAACCATGATTCGACTGGGTCGTGCACCCACCGTGGTCGACGCGGTGGCGACGCCCGACTGCACTCGAATCCCAATCTGGTTCTCCGCCCAGACACCCGACCCGCTGACCGCAACGCCCGTCTGCCCGCCTGCAATCGCAGCCGACCCGGCAAACACCTTCGAGCTGATGAGCTGCGTGGTCGAGGCGCCGATATTGAGGTCATGTTCAGCGGTGATATCGCTATCGATGACCAGCGCGCGCACATTGGCAATCGACGCGTCGCCTGATTTCCCGAAGCCCTCGTAGCCGATCAGGTTGCGGGCAATCGACGCACCAATCGCAGCGCCCACGGCGGTCTGGCTACCGCCTGCAATTGCCACCGAAAGCGCAACAACACTTGACGCGATACCGGAATCGCTTTGCGCTTTAAGCGATACATCGGTCTTGGACGCTACGGTACTGCTGCTGACGACCGCATCAATATCACCGGAAAGCGAATTCACCGATACCGCGCCAGCGCCTGCAATGGCAATGCCGGTCTGTCCAATTCCAAGCGCCACCGACGCAGCCGCCGATATGGCATTCAGTCCAATACGTCTCACCTCGATCTTGTCGCCGATCAGATCGAGCACGTAGGCGCTGCCGTTGGCATCAGTGACCATCCAGCGCTTGCCCGGCATCACGACGGACACCCAGACCCCCGGGACCGTCTTTTCCCAGCGCGTCGTATCAGAGTAATCGGCTTGCGGCAGATCAACCTGGGCGCGGTTCTTTCCGATGTAGCGATAGATCAATCCGCCCTCGCCGCCGTAGCGATGATCGCTTGCGAGCTTGACGGTATCGCCTCGGTTAAGGGTCTTCTTGGCAGCCTCCACCTCGCGCCACTGCGAGTCATCGGCGAAATTGAGTTTAGACAGATCAGTGTTCAAGTCTGGCTTGGCAATGTACTCATAGACCTTGCCCGCCCATGATCCGGTGGCGACCCCGACCTTATTACCCTGCTTCAGGGTCTTGATGCCGTCGGTGGTCGCATAGTCCCACTGCGTCCCGTCAGTGCTGCGATAGAGGAATGAGGAGAGCACCGGCGCTATTTCCGGGAGGATGACCCCAGAATCACGCAACATCTGCGTTAAGGCTTTGTTGACTGCGGGGTCGGCGAAGTCCGTGGCCAGCTGCCACCGGCTGGTGTTCGAGTAGTCTTCTTTCCAGAGGTCCACCCGGGTTTCGTCTTCGAGCTCCTCCCATACCGTGCTCGCATTGAAGGCAGCATCAGTCAGGTTGATAACAGCAGGCGCCTCGCCCTTGTACCGATAAAGTTTGCCAACCAGGTCGCTCTTGTCGTAGTTGCTCGCAACGCGCACCACATCGCCCGGCTTCACCTCACGAACCATCTCGTGCGTGGTGTACATCTCGGTTTGACCCAGAAAGCGATAAACCTTACCCGGCAAGCCGCCCGCGGTGTGGAGTGGATCAACGCTGACTGTGTAACCGGCGCGCAGGGTCTGCGCCTTGGTGTTGACCTCGCGCCAGTCACCATCGGTTGCGAATTGGATCGTCGCAAGGTTGAGCGAAACAGGCGGATGAGAACCGACACCACGGTCGAACTCGTAGATTCGACCGTCGTTGGCGCGCACCTTCTCGCCATCGTCCAACATGACCACGCCATCGGTCGGCAGATAGTCCCATTGCTGACCCGATGTGCTGGAGAAGGAGGCCTTCCTGTCGGCGTCGGCCAGAGCGTCGATGGTTGCTGGCGTAACGCCTCGCTCCCGGGCAGCGCTAAGCGTCAGTTCACCCAGTTTGATGCCGCTCGCGGTCGCGCTGACATCGAGCGCCCCCGTGCGAGTGGTGAGCCGTGCGCCACTGACCTGCGCAAGCACATCGGTATCAATGCTGTTGAATGCGAGCGACAGGCCAACCGATACCGCTACCCCGGCTTTTCCGGATAAGGACGCTGAGAGCGCCGCCGCGCCCGCCATCGCGTTGATCGAGGCACCGCTATCAGCGCTTACCCTTATCGAATCGGCAGAGATCGTGCGCGATGAGGCTACGCTGTCATCAATCGTTGCCTCGAGGCTCGTGTAAATACGGTTTTCGGCATACACGCCCGCCGCGCCGACCGATATCGCGTTTTTGCTGCTCGCGCCCACTGCAGCAGCCAGGGTCGTCACCTTTGCTGTGATGACCCCATCTCCATGAGCATCGAGCACCAGACTGCCCGCAGCATTCACGGCCGCGTCGGCGATTCGCGCCCGCGCCCGAGCGGTGGAAGGTGAGTAGCTGATCAGCTTCCAGCGGCTTTCGTCGGACCAATTCTGCGCGGGAAAGTCAATGCCGTCGCTATCATCATAGGTGTCGCCTACGAACTCATAGACCTCGTCTCGCAGGAGGCCCACGTCGTTCATCACCTTCTTGCCCTTTTCGAGCTTGGTGAGCTTGTTCTCAGCGTCGTACAGCGAGGCCTTGAAATCGTAAGCCACTGCGACAGGACGCGCGCCGATGATGTTGCGGGCCATCGAAAGGCCCAGGGCGACGCCCGTAGCGGGCTCCTTACCACTTACCGAAGCTGAGATGGCACTGGTCTTGACCTTTGCTCCGATCTGGGCGTCATCTCTCGCATTGATCTGAACATCACCGTTCCCGCCGCCAATACCGGTGGTAACCAGATCAATCGTGGAGAGATAAGCGTCTGCAACGCCGTTGATCCGGTTGAACACCAGCGTACCGCCACCGCCGACCGCAGGACCGCCCTTGACACTTGCCGAAACCGATACGGCCGATGCGCTGCCTTCTGCATTAATGACTGCGCTACGATCGATTGAGATGAGCACATCGCCGCCAACCTGCGCCTTGCCCAGACCGTCCGCTGCGCCAGCCAGATAGGCGCGAACTTCGTTCAACACCTCGTTGCGGCTAAACGAAATGCCCACCGAGACGGCCACCGATCCACCGCCGCCGGCAGCGATCGAAATCGCGCTCGCCGCCACATCCGAGACGATCAGCGACCGCGCATCCGCTGTGATCGACAGATTGCCAGCAGCGCTGAGGTCCTTGATGTTTGACAGATACGCGCGTGTGTCTGCAGATACCCGGTTCAACGCCCCCACGGGCGCGATTGTCACCGCGGTCGCATCGTCCTTACTGAATTCGGGGCTGACCGCCTGCGCCGAGTTCTCGATCATGGCTTCGATCTGACTCGTATTTGCAGCATCGACGGATACATGACGGCCGCTCTTAATCAGCGTGCCATCGGCCCAGGCCTGTGTGACAAGCGGCTGCTGCCCTGCGTAGGAGGACCCCGCAATCAGATCGGCGACATTCTTCAGCACATTGACTGGCTGAAAGCCGATCGTGTTCAACGCCATCGTCACACCGATCGACACACCCGCCGAGACCGAGCTATCCACCCGTGCGTCGATATTCGAATCGTTGACGGCAGCGATTATTACGTCGCCCGCAGCGCCAGTTTCAAGGCTGCCGCCCTGGGCCCACGCGCGCGCGCCTCCCAGCACGGTGTTGGTTGCAACGACCAGATTGAGCCCGATGTCGCCAGCCTCTACCGAGCTTTCGTCATCTGCTTTGACGCTTGAACTATCAGTCGCCCTGAGCGCGATTCCGCCCACACCTTTGGCGGCCACCTGGTCAAGTGATGCATCGACGGCTGACCGCGAGTCGTTGCGCACAACCAGACCGCCAAATCCAACCTTGCTACCAGCACCCTTGCCAACCAACGCATCAAAGGCCTCTCCGGCCAATGCAAGACCAAAATTACTCACATCCTCGGCGTTGAATCGAGTCCAACCGTCGCCCGTGTAGTTCTGCAAGCCGAGGTCGAACCAGCCCGCAGCGCCAGTACGCATGTAGGTCTTACCCGCCTGACCTGAGAGCGCTCGCCAAGTTGTCTTGTCAGAATAATTCTGTTGGGAGAAGTCAACGTTACTGAGCGGCTTGGCGCCCAGATATTCGTAGGTAGTGCCCGCGAGCCCGCCACCGGTGGACTGCATCAACTCGACGCGCTCACCTGCGGACAATCGTTCTGGGCGCTCTGTGGATTTGTAATCAGCCGGCCCAACCAGAACCAGATCGCCGACGCCAACCTGGCGTCGGCCCGAGCGGTCGGTGAAATCGATATCGTATTTGCTGCCCAATGCCAGGTCGATCAGGCCGCCGCCCACCGTGGCGCTTGCGAGCGGTTCGAGCAAGGCCGTGGAGTCGATGCCCGACTGGTTGCGCGAATCGACCGTGATCGCGCCACCCGCCTCGAGAATGACGCCGCTGCCCGACGTACCAGCCTTCGCTTCGGCGTTCACCATATTGCTGGCAATTGCAAGGCCAACCGATACGGTCGGCATCTTGCTCTTCGTAAAGCTGGAAAGCAGACCCGGAGCCGAACTCACTTCGTTTTTAAGCTCGGCTTCGATGAGGGCGTCGGTTTCCGCCTCGAGAACGAGCGAACCAGCAGCCTTAACGGTTGATTCGGTAATCGTTGCGTTGGAGCGAACCGGCTGCGCGCGGCCAAGTTCGGTGTTGGCAATCGCGTCCACCGCCAGCGTGAACAGGTTTGGCGCCTGCCAGCCCACGATGTTGAATGCCAACGTTAGACCGATAGCGGGTCCCTGAGAACTGGTGAAGCTGCTGTTCATCGCCTGGATCGAAGCCGCCTCCGATGCCCTGACCACCGCATCGCCTTGACGGGTGACCACCTGGCTGGACCGGATATCGGCTACCGATGCGGCAAGCACCGTGTTGGTGGCGATCACGCCATTGGCGGCCATTCCGCCGCCGGCCAGGCCCCCTGTGGCCTCGACCACGCTGTCGACAATCGCATCGATCACCGCTTGATCATTCGCTTCGATATGAAGCGAACCCGCCACGAGATCCGTTCGTAGCAGCAGCGCCTGCGCATCACCGCGAACATCGTTCCGAACAACCAGTCCGCCGAGCGAGAAACCTCCGGTCGTTGAGATATCGCCCGTCAGATCCCCGATCGAACCGCCCAGACTCGGATCGCTCGCACGCAGGGCGAGGTTCGAGGCGGTGTGGGCGCGTGAGCCGCCAAACTGGATGAGCCAGGACTGTGTCCCGTCTTTCATCGTGACCAGGGCTACGTCCACCGAACCGCCAACACTGTCAAAGCGTTTGCCTGCACTGTTGGTCGCCTGCTGAATCGTCTCAATCATCTGCGCTTCAGTGGCTTCCCGGTTGATGCCTTCTGCGGTGAATCGGCTGCCCGCGAAGTCAAACGCGAGATCAAATCGGCTGATCGTGTTGCTGGTATTGCCCGACGTGCTGGTGGCCTTGTCAAAGCCAACTGTGAACTGCGAACCCGCTTCCGCCGAGCCTACGGTCCGGGTGGCAGCTTTGACGGTGAAACCAGGACTGACATCCAGCGCTCGCAGCTGCGGCCGATCGCCCTTGCGGCCGAACGTCACCTCAAAGGTGAGTGCAGAGCCGGTTCCCGGGGTGACCGCTAGCGCAGACTCGTCCAGTGCGGCACGAAGCGCAGACTGAATCAGAGCCGCCTGATCAGCGCGGGTAGGAGCAGCCTGCCCTTCCCGAATCGTGGCAACGTTGACACCCAAGCGCTCTGCGCCAAGTTGGGCAGTGACCCGGGCTGAGATGCTGTCAATCGACCGCCCTACCTGCCCGCCTGCGAGAACAATATCGAACGCCCAGCCAGCCGCGCGATCGGGCAGTGCCGTCACCGTGACGCCGCCTGCGCCAAACCAGCCCGCAAGTGCGCTCTGAATCTCGGCTGCGGTTTGGGCGGCTGTGCCCTTCACCTGAAATTCGACATCTTCCATTTCGCCGAGCGACAGGCGAACGCGACTGCCTACCGCGCCAAGCGGATTGATAAGCGTCAGGCGTTGAACCTCAGCAACCGGGGAACCAATCGGCAACAGCGTGATCGGTGCGGTTTCGATCTGATCCAGTGCCAGACTGAAGCTACCCGCAGTCCCCGCGGCAGATGGCGTGATCGTGAGCGACTGGGCTTCAAACGCCCCATTACTGCCAGCGTCAGTTGGCGTCAGGGCCGGCATCCAGGCGCCCGCTCCAATTGTTGTCTCGGGCAGCTTCAGAAGCTGCGTGGCGTTCTGACTCAGATCGGTCAGTACCTTGAGTACACCGGGGAGCGAATTTCGAGGTACGACCTCAAACCAGAAGCCCGTATCCCCATAGTCTTCCTTGGAGAGATCGAGCTCGATCGGCCCGCTCCCCATGAAGCGGTAGACGTGCCCGCCATCCCCCCCATGACGGTAACCGTCAACGACCCGAACCTTGCTGCCAAACTCGATTGTCTGCGTCCCGTCAGACGAGACGAAATCGGCGTTGAGCGCGTCGGGATCTTCCTGCGAACCTTCTCCGGACACAGCCACCATCACCGTGTCGGCGAACACCTTCGGCGAGTCGCTCGACTCGATTGTCAGTTCGCCCCGCACCTCTGCCCCGCCGCGCGCGCCGACCTGTTTGCCGGCATCGGCCAGCACCGCGCTGGCGGCTGAGCTGACCTGATTGGCCGACAGCACCAGACTCGCAGAGGCGGCACCTGCGCGAGATGACACCTTGTTACTGATCGTGGACGAGATATCAGCGGTCACGTCCGCATTGATCGTGGCATCGCCCCCAACCTTCAGCGTACTGTCAGACACCCGCGCGGTGACGGTAATGGGCTTCTCGGAGCCAACCTGCCCGACAATGGTGTCGACGGTCTGCGAGATCAGGTCGGCTGCATTCCAGCCGACTGTGTTGTAGGCAAGCAATACACCCGCCGCCATGCCACTTGAGCGCAGCGCAGCCGTGTTGTCGGCCGTGATCGTGGCCGAGTTGACCGCATCGACGACCAGATCGCCAGCAATGACCAGGTCGCTATCGCTTACTGTAGCGGCGGATTCGGCGAGCATCAGGTTGCTGACGATTAACCCGTTGAGTGCGAAGCCGCTCGACACGAGAGGGATTCCCGCCTGATCGGTCTTGGCCGTCCCGTCGGCGGTCGCGGTGAGCCCTGCGGATTCAACAGCGGTCACCGCAAACAGTCCGCCCGTTGCAACGCTGGCGTCGTCAACCGACGCGACGGTGCGGCCCCGAACGTCGTTACGCACAACCGACCCGCCGACCGCGGCATTACCGCCCGAACTCGCCAGGCTTAACGAAGCCTCGATACCGGTTTCATCCGAGGCACGCACTTCAAGGTCGCCGCCGGCTGCAATATTCAGCACCTTGCTGCGACCCACGACCGCGCCAGGTTCTGCGCCAGAGCCGATCCAGGCCCGAGCGCCCGAACTCACGCGGTTCATCGCGAGCGCAAAGCCCGCCGCGCCGATTGATCCGCCCTCGGTCGACGAGCCAAGACGCGCATCAATCGACCCCTGGCTCGATGACTGAACGGACGCATCGCCTGCAATCGACAGGTGGGCATCCTGAACCGCAGCAGTGCTGGTAAGCGGGACTTCTATTCCCATGCCTCGACCCAGCAGCGCGTCAATCGCCAGGTCGGCCATCTGCTGGTCCTGCCAGCCGATGGAATTGAAAGCGAGCGAAAGGCTGGCAGCCGCTTTACCGGCGGTGGTGGCCTGATTGACCGCCTGGATATCGGCATCGTTCGCTGCGTGAAGGTCGAGATCGCCCGCTGCAGCGAGGCGGCCCCCTGATACGATGGCCGAAACGCCTCCAGTGATCAGGTTGGTGGCAATCAGCCCGTTGAGCGCTAGTCCGCCCACACCACTACCACCCGAGGCGCTGCCGCCGGTCTCAATGGCGCCGCGAAGGACTGCGTGAATCCGTGCGGTGGAGTCAGCCCAGATGTCGAGATCACCGCCAGCGGTCAGGAGGGCGCCGATAACGCGCGTGTCCACCAGGTGATTTGCCTGGTTACGGACCACCGCCAGCCCCGCTGCCACAGCCATTGAGCCGCTACTGAGGGTGTTAGTGGCGGTCAGCTCGACCGAATCCGTAGCGGTAATTTGGACATCCCGACCCACATAGTGCTCAGCGCTGGCGGTGGGTGCAAAACGTACCCGCGTTGCAGCGTCGCTGATGTTCTGCGCAAGCGCCGCGCTTGCCGAGCCAATCGTAGCGCGGGCCTCCTGAGACAGCGTGGCTGTAGCCTTCAATGCGAGATTGCCGACCACCTGAAAATCGCCACCGACATCAACGAAACCTTGGTCAAAGCTCGCCCCGACCTCGTAGGTGGCAAGCGCACCTGGAGCGCCATCAAGGAATGCCTTAACACCACCCGATTTCAGTCCACCCGCACCCTCCCGGCCGATCAAGTTGTAGGCCAGTGCTGTACCCGCCCCAACCAGCACATTGGTCAGTACCTTGTTGGTTGCGGAAAGCGTGGCGTTTGAATCCGCACGCATCGATGCATCGCCACGCACGCGCAGATCAACATCGTTCGCGGCAACCCGTACGCCGCCCACCATCCAGTTGGTGGCCACTGCGCCCCTGGCGACCAGCGCCGTCCAGTCGCCAAGGGGCGATAACGAGGCGGCGTCAACGCTTCCCTCGGCCTGCGCGCGAATACTGGCTGAATCAATCGCTTCGAACACCAGTGCTGCCGAGTCGATCCCAAGGCCATCAAGCTGCGCAGACAGATCTCGGTTGAGATCATTCAGCACCAGGAGACCGCCAACGGCCATTCGGCTGTCGTTGCCGCCTGCACGCGCGAGCGCGTCCAGGGTCATCGATTCGCGCGCAACGACCGATACCGTTCCGCCCGCTTTAAGACTGGTCACGCCAGTTGCTGACTCAGCTTCAGCGCGGGTACTGCCTCGGTAGCGATTGACTGCAACAACCGCAGCGGCGGCTACGCGAACCGTGGTTTCGTTGAGCGCGTCGGCCAATGCGTTCATGACGAGCGAGGAGCGGGCGTCGATGCCCACCGAGCCAGAGGCCTGCAGCGCACTGGCAGCAACGGTAACGGTGACATCGCGAGCCTTACCTGTGTCGGTCGGCTCCCCCCCCGCAAGCTTTGTCAGTTCGATACTGCCAAGATCGCCTACATGACGACCGACAAGGTTCATTGCGATGACTGGACCTTGGTCGCCGGTGGGCGAGGCGCTGAATCCAGTTGGCGTGGTGGACTCGAGCCGAGCCGCGTCACGTGCAGCCAGATCAATCGCTGCAGTGCTGGTAACAGTGCTTGAGTCGAGCGCTACGCCGACCCCGCCATTGAGCGTGTTCCAGGCTCGCAGCGAACCGATGGAGATATCAAAGCCGAGCGTGAGCCCTAAAAAACCCGGCGCAAGTGGACCAATGCTGCCGCTCTTAATGTCGGCGTCAAGCGCCTGAGAGGCGAGCGCATAGGCCTGAACCCCGCCCGCCGTGATCTTGGACCGAGCCACGGTAACCAGTACCGATGCGGTGATGTCATTACCGGCAATACTTGCCGGCAATGACGAAACACCAAACCAGGACTCTTTTAGCTCGCCTGTGTATCCACCGCCCGTGGCGCTCCAGCGCGAACGGTCCTGCGCAATCAGGCTCACATCACTGCTTGCCCGAATCGTGGCTGAGTCGAGCCTGACTGCGGTGCTGGTGGTACCTGTATTACGTGCCTGCCGCGCCTGTGCGCTCACGCTGGTGGCATCCACCGCAAAGGTACGCAGCCCCGCCACATCAAGCTCGGCACCCGCCACCACAGCCTCAATTGCCGACAGGATCTGAACGCTGCTGTTACCCACCTGCTTGGAAGCCGAGAAGTCGCTGAGCACCCCACCCGTCGGGCGATCGCGGCCCATGGCCGCCACCTGCACGACGGGCGCCTCGACGCCCTCTGCGGCGCGAACCGCCGCTTTACCTGACCCATCGCCCAGATAAGCCTTCGCCTCGCGATTGACCACCAACCGATTCCAAACGTCCTCCCCGGCCGCAGTCCCGGCAAGCACCGAGTCCTTCGTACCGATCACGCTGCGAAGCTGGGTCGAGTCGGTTGCTTCAAACAGCACATCAACGGCGCGCGATGCGCCGACGAGCTGGATCGACGCATTGCCCCGTGCACCCGCCTCAGCTTTCTGCGTGGCAGTGAGTGTGACGCGGGAGCGCTCAACGCCGGTGCGCTCGACCTGAAGGCGTACGTCGGTGTCCGCCACCACGAATACACCCGCCGCCGTAACCGATGCCTTGGTACCGAGAACCGCGCTTGCGCGAGTCTCAGCCGCAATGCTTAGCTCAGCCAGCGTCGAGGCAGGTTTGGCCGTGTAGTCAAGGGTTGAGGTGGCAAGCGCAAACAGATCGCCGTCGGTCTTCACCGTGCCATTGACATTGATCGACGTGGTCGCGGAATGATTGATAGAGGTGGCTGGAGCACCCGAAGCGGATGCCTCGGCGATCAGGTAAACGCCCGCAGCAGCCTGTAGCACTGCTCCTTCGCTGACTTCGATGGTCTCGGCCTCGAGCACCAGCATTGCCGTGCCGAGGTCGGCGGTCTTGACCACGACCTGGTCGGCGCCGCCCAGCCCTCGAATGGCGAATAGCCCCGAAGGCTTGGCGAAGACCAGATCGTAGAGCCCGTCGGCACTGACCCGCAGGCGACCATCGGGCTCGGTACCGATCGTGACTTTGTCATCGCCCGCCGAAAGATCGACAATCAGATTCGAAACATTTCCTGCGAGCCCAAGCAGGTCTCCGTCCCCTACCAGCCCACCGCCCTGAAGCGCGCCCCGCGTCAAGTCGATACGGGTGGCCGCCGCCTCGAACTGGTCAAGATCGACCTCTGAGGTCTTTCGCTCTACGACAACGAGCGATACGTTGTCGGCGGACAAGTCGCTGGCTGCACTGGGCCGCACCTGCTGCACCATCGGCTCGGCAGACAGCAGCACACGATCTTCAAGCCGTTCGACCTGCGCACGCTGTCGAGCGTAGGCAAGCCTTCGGCCACGGACAGACCAGCGCTTGAATCGCTTGACCAGGGACGTATCCATCAGATGCTCCAGAGAAATTCAGATCGACGCAACGAAACGGGCTGCGGTCAGCGCCAGCGGTCCAGCAACATTCCTTGGGCGGCAGCAAGTAGGACATCCGCTTTGCTCCATGCCACCTGCTGCTCAACGACGGCGAGCCGCGCGTTGATTGCACGTTCCTCGCGAAGCAGTAGTTCGCGCATATCGCTGCGGCCGGCCGCCAGACGAGTACGCTCCAGCTCGAGCTGCCGCTGCTCGCGTTCGGCCACTTCACGCCAGAGCACCCAACGCTCATTCGCGCTCGACACCATGCCGATACCGGTATCGATATCGTTGGCGATCGCCACTTCCAGAGCCTTCAGCTGCAAAAGAGAATCCTCTTTGCGCAGCTTGGCTGCCTGAAGGTCCGCTCTGGCCTGCCGGTTCTCGCCTAGCGGCATAGACACCTGCAGTCCCAGAGTCCACGACGGGAAATCATTCATCTGCGAATACCGAAGGGCATCCGATGCCTGCAAGTCGAGCCCATTGAGGCCGTAGCTCGCAATCAGATCCACACGGGGTAAGCCCTGGTTTCGGGCGTACGCGACCTGAATTCCTTCGCGCTCGACCATCGCCTTGCGCATCTGGTAGTCGTCGCGGCGTTCAATCGCAGTACGCATTGCCTGATCAAACGTGATGACCGATGCATTCACCGCCGGGAGGCGATCGCTTGCGCGCAGACGAGCCGGCGCTTCGTTAACCGCGCTCATCAGCAGCGTGCGCAGTTTGTTGACGCGCTCCTGCACGCCCTGCCGAGCTTCGCTGAGGCCCGCCTGGAACCGCCCGAGATTGTTCTCAACTTCCCAGATTTCAGACTGCGGCAGGCGCCCCTGCTGGTTGAGCGCACGCGCTTCCTGGAGCAGCCGATCGCCCATCCTCACCTTCTCGACAGCTGAGGCGGAGCGCTCCTGCGCAAGCAGCAGATCCCAATACGAAAACACCGCTTCCGCCACCACGCTTGCCTCGGTATCGCCGCTTGCAAAGGCGGCGGCCTTCGTATCGAGCTCTGCCACCCTGACACGGGCCAGCGTCACGTCCCGACCACCGTCGCGTGCAAGCGGCTGCGTCACCGACAGGCCATAAAAGGTCTTGATGTCATCGGTGTCCGACTGGCGGATATTGCGCGTGATGTTCGTTAGAAACTTCGATAGCGTCGCCTTGGCTTCAACCTTCGCGCCGGTCTCAAGCAACTGCGAAACACCCGCTGAATAATCCACACCCGTGCGCGAATACAGCCCCAGCCCTTGCCGCACCAGATCTTCTTCAGGCGTGTTTTTCAGCTTCTGTCGACCATTCAGAATGGAGGCTGATGCCTGCGGCTGAAATGCTGACGCTGCACGCTCGATTCCGGTTTCAGCAATCGCCTGCTCGGTGCGCTTGCTGAGCAGAGCTTTGTTCGCCGCTCGAATCTGACGGACGAACCCGTTCAACGGCAGATCGACTTCGGGCGCGGGCACGGCACTCTGAGCGGCGGATTGCGCATGTGCCAGCGGCTGGAGTACCGACATCAGTACCGCTGTCGCAGCAAACGCAACGACAAACCGCCCGATCGGACCCTGTAGGCCTCTAAGGGGCTGAACACGGGACGACGCAATGGTCTGAATCCCGCTGTGTCGTAAATAGCGGGCACGTATTGGACTTGTCATGTAGACCCTCCAGTCGGGGATGTCGCGTCTTGAAATCCCAACAACACATTCGCAGCACTTTTTGGCTAACTTGCGACTCTAGGTGACTGGATCGGCCGAATATTTCCTGAGATTTCACGGGGGTCCACCAGAGCTGGAGACAGCCGATTTCGCCTACTGACGCTTCGTTTATTTCACTGGTTGGCGGAGGCTCGTTAATATCCGGAAATGAGGTGCACCCCATGATCTTGTGCAAGGCCCATCAGTCGGCCGCGGTCCGAAATCGTCGGATATGCACAGCGTTGGTGCATTTCGGCCTGATCTGGCTGCTCGCTGTCTGGCATTTGGCGGGTCACGCCCAGCCGCCATATCCGGCCCGCGACCTGCGCGACCAGATCAGCGACCGCGCCTGGCTAGACGACCCTTCCAACGACCTCGGGCCTGAGCAGGTGCTGGCTAGGACAGACTGGACCCCCTACTCTGGTCCGCTCAGGCGGGGCTTCAAAACCTCTACAACCTGGATAAGGCTGACGGTCCAACCGCTGGCCGACAAAGGTCAGCGCAGCGCTGACCGAGAAGCGCGGCTGGTGCTCCGGATGCTGCCCGGTCAGATCGACGAAATCGCTCTTTTCGACCCGAGGCGATCCGGTCAGCCCCCGCTACTTGCGGGTGACCTCTACGACTGGCGTCGCGGCGAGTACCGGTCCTTCAACCAGAACCTGGTGATCGACACGCCCGACGAGCCGGTGGTGATTCTGCTGAGACTTCGAACCACCAGTCATCATGGAATTCATGTCGAGGCGCTCCGTTGGGAAGATGTTGAGGACATGGATCGTCAACAACAGTTGATCATCGGTGCGGTAGTTGTCTTTCTGGTGATGATCCTGGGCTGGGCCATTAACGCCTGGATCAGTCGCCCCGATCCGGTACTTCTGGCCTTCGTCATCCACCAACTGTTTTCAATATTTTTCAGCCTGGCAATACTCGGATTCTTTCGGGTGTATCTGTCAGGCCTGCTCTCGCCGCACGCCATTAGTCATCTGACCTCTGCATCGGTTCCCCTCACCGCCAGCGGGGTGCTTTTCTTCCACTGGTTCCTGCTGCGCGAGTTCCAGCCGCCCAAAATCGCCATGCACGGCTTGAAATGGCTCGGGATCCTTACCCCTTTCACCCTGGTACTGATGCTGCTTGGACAGTCGAGTCTTGCGCTTCAAATCGCGCTTACCGTGGTTCTGATCACGCCTCTGGTGTTGTTGATACTGGCCCTCCTGGTCCGAAAGCGCAGGCCTGAAGAGGAACCCAGAGTCCCCCGCGGCTACCTGGTCCTGGCCTACAGCCTGATGCTACTCATTTTGTGGAATGCCACCTTGCCTGCCTTCGGCTGGCTACCTAGCCCGCCCTGGGCCATGTACGGCGCCATCTCTTACGGCGTGGTCAGCGCCATGATTCTCATGAGCCTGCTGCGCGCGCGCACGAAGCATCTGGATACGGCCCGCCGTGAAGCCCAACTTCAACTGGCCCTAACCGAGCAGACCATACGCTACGAACGCGACATGCGACGGGAGCAAGATCAGTTCATGACCATGCTCACCCATGAATTAACCAACGCGTTGGCAACTGCGCATCTCGCCATCGGCAGTCTCAACCCGTCATCGCCGATGCGAGCACGTGGCTACCGAGCAATTGACAGCATTCGGAATATCCTTCAACGCTGCGCACTCAGCGGCGAGTTGGAAGTGGTCAAGTCGTTGCCGAAGATCGCTCCGGTTGATGTTCGGATGCTGCTGCAGGAGGCTTGCGAGCAGACGCAGAGCGCTGCCGATATTGTCGTAAAAGCGGACACCAGGCCGCACACCTGCGCCACCGACCGGCAGTTACTGTCTGTGGTCATTAGCAACTTGCTGGATAACGCCCTGAAGTACCGCGCTCCGGCAAGCCTTGTCGAGGTTACGCTCAGCTATCAGACACGCGACACAAAGCCAGGCGTACAACTTAGCGTGATCAATGAGCCTGGTGAAGCGGGTCATCCCGATCCAGACCGGGTATTCGATAAATACTGGCGTGGGGCCGGCGCGACGCGCTCCGCAGGCTCTGGCCTGGGTTTGTACCTGTCATCGCAGATCGCCAACCGACTTGGCGCCAACTTGAAGTATCAGTTCGAAACACCGCACGTGAGGTTTGTGCTTTGGCTACCCGTCTGAATATTGTGGTCGTCGAAGACAATGACGACTTACGCGAATCTATCGTTGAAGTGCTTGATGCCAGAGGTCACCAGGTTGTCGGTCTGTCCTGTGCCGAATCACTGAGTGACGAGGGAGCGCGTACCCCAATTGATCTGCTCGTGGTCGACCTCAATCTGCCTGGCGAAGATGGTTTGAGCCTCGCGCGCAGGCTCCGGCACACTCAGCCCGCCTTGAGTATTCTGATCCTGACAGCGCGAAACACCGTTCGCGATAAGGTCGATGGATACGAAGCAGGTGCCGACTTGTACCTGACCAAGCCAGTCAGCATCGAAGAGCTCAGCGCAGCAGTGAAATCCATCGAGCGACGGTTTCAGCTCCAACACGCCACGCACTCCGTCCCGGACGGCCTGGTGCTGGATTCAGCCGGACTGAAGGCAACCGGCCCCGGTGGATCGGTGGAACTGAGCGTGGTTGAAGTGGCTCTGCTCTCAGCGCTCGCACGCGCGCCGAGCCGACGCCTCGCGTATTGGCAGCTTCTTGAGGTGATGACACCGGGACTGACCGGCGCCAATCAGGGGAGTCTGGCTGTGCGCATGACACGATTGCGCAAAAAGCTGAACGGGACAGGTTTTGAAGGCACCACGATTCAGGCGGTTCGGCAGGAAGGGTGTTATCAGCTGTGCCTGCCAGTACAGCTGCTTTAACGCGGCACACAGCAACGTGGTTGCGCGCCAACCATGATCATGACCTGACTCAATCCTTCGAAGGATATCGGCGAATCAATCCATCCGGACCCACGTTGATCAAAGCGATCAGGTGAGGGCAGCTGCAGACTCCGTCCAGTTTCTCACCCGATCAACGAACCGAGGTCCCTATGCAGCCGCTTACGAAACGCCGCGATATTCTGTTGGCATTCCTTGCCGCGTCCGGAGTGATGGCCCTTCCGGGATGCGCGGATGACAGCGAGGGAATCTGGACTTATGTGCAGAAGCAAAGCGACCTGACCATACTGACCCAGGCGATTCAGGCCGCCGGGCTCGGCGACGCGGTGGCCTCCAACCCGCGAACATTGTACGCACCAACCGATGCCGCATTTCAAGCGTTGCTCACCGAGCTCGGCATCACCGCCCAGGCTCTGCTTGCCGATACCGCGCTCCTGCAGTCTGTGCTGGCCTACCATCTGGTTGGTCAGCTTCAGACCCAGTCGAACTGGGTCTCCGGGAAAGCCATCGAACCTGTAGGCGGTAGCTTCTTCAAACTTGAGACGGGCTCCCCGCCCGTTATCACCGATGGCCGAAATCGTACATCGCGGATCACTGGAGTCGATGTCCTGCTCGAAAATGGGGCGCTCCATCGAATTGATCGGGTCTTACTGCCACCCAACCGTACGGTTGTCGAAACCGCCCAAGCCGTCCCGCAGACGAGTACGCTGGTCGCGGCCATCAAAGCCGCGGGGCTCACCGCCACGCTGTCGGGTACGGGCCCGTTCACCGTTTTCGCGCCAGTGAATACCGCTTTCGATGCGCTCCTGGTCGAGTTGGGCATCACGCTTGATGCCCTGCTCGCCAACACAAGCTTGTTGACCAAGGTGCTGACCTATCACGTGGTTGGAGCGCGCGTTCTGAAGGCGGATATCGTTCCAAACCAGAGCATCACCAGCGTGCAGGGTCAAACCTTTTCGATCAGCCCTGCAAATCAGATCACCGACGCGAGCCTGCGCGTGGTCTCCATCACAGCCACCGACACGCTGGCGAGTAATGGGGTAATTCATCTGGTGGATCGTGTTCTCTTGCCGGTGTAAATGAAGCGGCAGCCCCGTCTGCCTGGGTGCTTCGGTATCTGAGTGATTTTTCCCCGGTTCGGGGCCGGCTATCAGACAGCGCTATTCAATCCCGGTGCATCATCAGGTCCCTCTCATGCGATTCACATACGGTGACTCTGATGAACGCGCTAACTCGGTTATCGGCCCTGGCACTCATGGCTGGCTGGTCTATTGGGGCTGCGTATGCCGCTCAACGTTTCTCAGTCGATCTCGAGCTGGGCGCGGCATGGCAAGACCGCAACACGGTGCAGTCGCCCAACGATGCCTCGGGCACTCGCTTTGATCTTGGCCGCCTCACTGGTGACGGACCGTTTCTCGCGCCTCGTCTGCAACTGACGCTGCCCCGCCAGTCAGGCCACGAGATTCGTCTGGTGGCCGCTCCTCTTCGGCTCGACAACGCGACGACACTCAACACCGCGACAAAATTTCAGGGTGTCGGTTTCCAGCCGGGCAGCACGCGAGCGGTGTATCGGTTTGATTCGTATCGGGCAACCTGGCGATACGCGCTACACGGTTCGGCCACCTGGTCGCTCAAGGCAGGTCTCACCGGTAAAGTCCGGGATGCCGAGATCTCGCTCTATCAGAACGGAGTCTCCGCGACACGGTCGGACATTGGATTCGTCCCGCTGCTGCATCTGTACAGCGACTCGAAGCTCGGCGACAGATCCCGGCTTATTTTTGAAGCGGACGGCCTCGCCGGTGGCCCTGGGCGTGCATTTGATCTGACAGCCCGCTATGCGTATGACCTTAAGCCGGGACTAACCGCCTTCGCCGGCGTACGCATGCTTGACGGAGGAGTGGATCAGACTTCGATCTATAACTTTGCCCGCTTCCGATACGCGACGATTGGGGTGCAGGTTTCCAGATGATCGGCCGTGCTCCAGTCAACGCGAGGCCGGAGTAATCAGCCATGCTGAAGCTATTCATCGGGAACAAAAATTATTCGTCCTGGTCGATGCGCGCCTGGGTGTTGATGCGGCAGTTCGATATCGACTTCGAAGAGGTTATGGTGCGCTTCGATGGCTTCTCGCAAGATTCCATTTTCAAACAACGGATCGGCGAGATCAGCCCAGCGGGGCAGGTGCCGGTTCTTGTAGACGGAGACCTTGCCGTTTGGGACACATTGGCGATCGCTGAATACCTGGCTGAACGGTTCCCAGAAACCCCGATGTGGCCCCGAGATCCTGCGCATCGCGCCCGGGCCCGCAGCATCTGCGCGGAAATGCACGGCGGCTTTTCCGCACTGCGTAGCGCCTGCCCGATGAACATCGAGGCAAGGCTGCCCGAAGCGGGCGCACTGGCCTGGCGCGACCGGCCCGCACTGCGCGCTGATCTTTCACGGATCGTGAGCATGTGGTCTGAACTGCTTGGCGAGCACCAGGGACCCATGCTGTTTGGCGACTTTACGATTGCGGACGCGTACTATGCTCCGGTCGTCATGCGCTTGATCACCTACAACTTGCCCGTGCCGCCAGAGATCAGCCTCTATATGGCTCGTGTGGTACAGCTTGACGGTGTAAAAGCGTGGATCGATGAGGCCCTTCTGGAGCGCGATTTCCTCGATTTCGAAGAGCCGTATCGACTGGGTCGCGTCTGAGACGGTCATCGGTAGGGATTGCTTGTCAGGCGCGGCATCATGTTTGCCCACCTCTTAGGTACCTGCTGCCATGCAATTTATCCAGACGCACGATCAGCTCAATGCCCTGTTTGGGGCGCCGTCTGCCACCGCGCTGCGTAAGGAAACCGATCACCTGCACCCGATCTATCGGCGCTGGATCGAGGCTTCCGGCTTTGCCGTGCTGGCCACCAGCGGACCGTCGGGACTCGATACCTCACCGCGCGGCGACCCGGTGCCGTTGGTAAAGATCATCGACGACAAGACCCTCGTCCTGCCCGAGCGCAAGGGCAACAACCGCATCGACAGCTTGCGCAACCTCTTGCATGACCCACGTATCTCACTGATCTTCTTTGTCCCCGGAATCGATGAAACATTGCGTATCAACGGTAGCGCCCGCATCACTGCTGACCCCGACTTGATGAGCAGCCTGGCCATGGAGGGTAAGCCGCCCGCCTGTGCCTTGTGGATCCATATTGACCAGGTTTTCTTTCAGTGCGGCAAGTCAATGATGCGCTCGGGCTTGTGGCGGCAGCGCGCCGCCGGCGATCCCACTCCCCCCAGCGCTGGCGAGATCTTTGCCGCACTGTCGGGCGGCGAGATGAACGCTACCCAATACGATCTGGAGAAACCCCAGCGGCTCCGTGATGCGATGTACTGATCAGAAACAGATCGAACCACTCGGCATCACCGAATTCCAGTCGGCGACGATCTGGCTGCGCAAATTCTGACTTCGCGCTCAAATAGCGGTCGGCCCGGCCGGGCCGCTGTTCCCCACTGGAGTAACCCATGTCTTTGCTTATTCGATCTGTCACCGCCCTGATCACGCTGCTGCTGGGCCTGATCGGCCCGCAGGCAATCGCCCAGGAATACCCCGCCCGGCCGATTCGGCTGATCGTTCCTTTCGGCCCCGGAGGCGTTCTGGACATTGTCGGGCGCGCCTACGCGCAGGCGCTCGAGCGCCGGGTCGGGCAGTCGGTGGTGGTCGAGAATCGCCCAGGCGCCAGCGGCAATATCGGTACCGCGCTAGTGGCCACCAGTCCAGCCGATGGGTACACGCTGCTCTTCGCGTTTGACGGGACGATGGCCATTAACCCCCATGTCTACGCGAAGCCTGGCTTCGACCCCATTACAGATTTCGTTGCGATCAGCAAAGTGGGTAATTCCACTCAGATGCTGGTGGCTGCGCCCAGCTTAGCCGCGTCGTCGTTGTCCGAGCTGATCTCGAAAAAGAGCACGCTGAAAGGCCTGAGTTACGGGACCTCCGGCACCGCGAGTCCGGGCCATGTATCGGGCGAAATGCTGCGCATGGCAAGCGGACTCGAGCTGATTCATGTGCCCTACAAAGGCGGCGCTGCAGCGGTGAATGATGTGATGGCGGGTCAGATCCCGCTCGCATTCACTGCGGTGGCTACAGCCAAGCCCCTGATCGAATCTGGCAAGCTCAAGGGTCTGGCAGTGACGACTGGCGCACGATCATCGCTCCTACCCAGCATTCAGACATTCGTTGAAGCGGGGCTCGCCGATTTCGTCGTGGACACCTGGCTGGGCGTCATGGCACCGGCTCGTACACCCGCTGCAGTTATCGAGCGACTGTCGCGTGAATCGATGGCGATCGTGGCGGATCCGGATATGCGCACACGTTTGATCGGACTCGGTGTCGAGCCTTCGGGCAGTGATTCGGCGAGCTTCGCCAGGCAGCTAAGCGCCGATCTGGCGCGATGGGCCAAAGTTGTACGCGATGCTGGCATCAACGTGAACCCATAATCTTCGGAGCCCCTGATGTCTGAACAACAAGCAGGTGTGGATCGAACCGGTAGGACTGTCATTCGAGGCGGCACCGTCTGGACCGGCGGCGCGTCGCCCCGTCTGCTGCACAAGACCGACCTGCTGATTGAGTCGGGCCAGGTCGTGTCCCTCGAGCCCAACTATCGAGGCGCTGCCGATCACGAGATCGACGCCGAGGGCTGCCTGGTGATCCCCGGCCTCATCAACGCGCATGTCCATCCGGGAACGTCCCCACGCAGCCGAGGGCTGGCCGAGGATATCGATCTGCCACCGGGCGCTGCCTACTATCACATGACCATGCCGGTTCAGATGTATTCGCCGGAAGTCATCAGTGCGGCTGACCTGCCCGGCATCATCGAATGGGACTGCCTCGCGATGCTGATGGGTGGCGCCACGACCATTGTGGCCGAGCAGTTCGGAACCGCCGATGCGTGGATCGCACTGGTCGAGCGACTGGGATTTCGCTGCGATCTCGGCACCACCTTTCCAAGCACCTACTCAGCCATAGGCTACTACGACAAAGCCTCTGGCAAGGTACTGCTGGGCGATCGCGGCGATGTCGCAGCCGGCTTGAACAATAACCTCGCGCTGCATGACCGCTGGCATGGCGCCTTCGATGATCGTCTGCGGGTGCACCTGTCACCGCATGGCCCCGACACCGTACCCGAGGAGGTTCTGCGCGCCACGCGCGAGGAAGCCACTCGGCGAGGCATCCACATCCACCTGCATCTGGCCCAGCACAAGCTCGAGCTGGAAACCGTAGGGGCCCGCAACCGTGGCATGAGTTCGGTGGCCTATCTCGAATCGATCGGGTTCCTGGGCCCCGATGTCATGGCCACACACTGCACCTACCTGCAGCCGGATGACTTCCCCATCCTCGCGCGCACGGGAACCAATTGCGTGCATATCGCCTACCGCAAAGCCAAGGAGGCGCTTACCAGCCCGTTCCGCGAGTTTATTGACCACGGGATTAACGTTGCGCTGGCCACAGACAGCTACTCGCACGACTTCATTCTCGACCTGAAATTCGCTGCCATGCTTGGCAAGATCCGCGCGGGGGGGGGCGGCCAGATCACAGCAGAAACCGTGTTGCGCTGCGCGACCTGGGGCGCTGCGACCGCGCTCGGCCGGCCCGACCTTGGCCATCTCGAGCCGCGGGACCAGCAGGTGGTGGATGGCGAAGGCCAC
>CAZORB010000026.1:0-12748 GCA_964581825.1 uncultured Bordetella sp. | reverse complement strand
TCTTGAGCCGGGAGCGAAGGGGGACGCGGTGATCATTGATCAAACAGGCGTTTTCAATGCGCCCGTGTTCGACCCGATCAAATCGCTGGTGTACTACTCGACAGCCGCCAATATCCGCGCCACCGTGGTCGCTGGCCGCCCGGTTGTGCAGAACGGTCGCGTGCTGGGCGCCGATATGGCAGCGGTACGGGCACACACCGAGGCCTGCTGCCGCCGCCTCTGGAGCGGCGCCGCCGGGCGCGGCGTGCTACCGCAGGGGGTGTTCTACCCAGATCCATGCGGCTGCTGAACGGACCCTTGAATGGCCTCTGACCGTGAGCTTAATTTCGCATCGGTCGACACGCTGCGCTCGCTGCTCGATCGCGGCGCGGTCTCATCGGCCGAACTCATTGAAAACACGCTCGCGCGGCTCGATGAAACACAGCCGCTGCTGAACGCATTCAGCCACATTGATGCCGAGGGCGCGCGAGCCCGCGCCCGCGAACTCGATTCGCTGCGCGTCCGGCGGCGGAGCACCGAGCCGCGCGGATCGCCCATCGAGGGCATCCCCGTCTCGGTAAAAGAACTCGTCGAGGTGGCCGGTCTGCCCTGCCGATATGGTTCCCTCACCATGGCGCACCATCAGCCGACTGAGGACGCGCCAAGCGTTGCCCGTCTGCGGGCTGCTGGTGCGGTTATTGTCGGCATGACCAACACCTCCGAGTACGGATTCAGAGGCTACACGGATAATCGGGTCACCGGACTCACCCGTAATCCTTGGGATATCGAACGGTCACCGGGTGGATCCAGCGGCGGGGCAGCCAGTTCGGTTGCAGCCGGTATCACACCGCTTGCCATCGGAACCGACGGGGGCGGCTCAATCCGCAACCCCAGCAGCCTGACCGGATTGGTGGGCATCAAAGCGCAATTCGGCCGGGTACCCATCTACCCTGCCAGCGCCACCGCAACACTCGCGCATGTCGGACCCATCGCGCGCAGTACCGCGGATGCCCGACACCTGCTCGAGACGATTGCCGGCGAAGACGCTCGCGACTGGAGCTCGCTTCTGGCCGACATGAACTCGCGTCCCAGCCTATCATCAGGCGGCCTGCCCGCGATCGCGTTCGCCCCCACGCTGGGCTATGGGCTGGCTGACCCTGAGGTGGCCAACATTGTTCGGCAGGCAGTCACCCGCCTTGCTGCGTCTTTTCCGATTGAAGAGATCACAGGCCCCATCTGCGAAGATGAATCCGAGGTGTTCAGCGCCGAGTTCATCGGCGGCGTGAGTGCGCGATTCGGTAATGATCTCGACCTACAGGCCGAACTGCTGGACCCCGCCCTGCTGGCGATGCTGCGCCGGTTTCGTGAGATGAGCGCGCCGCACTACACCGAACTGCTTCGAAGGCGCCAGGCGCATCGAAATCGGCTGCGAATTTTTTTCGAGCGCTGGCCGGTTCTGATCACGCCCATGATGCCTTGGCCGGCGCTCAAAATCGGCGAGCGCATGCCCCCAGGATGCGAAAACTTTCGGCTCTGGACCTTCTTCAGCTATCCGTTCAACCTGAGCGGCCAACCTGCAGCCACGCTGCCGTGCGGCTTTACTTCAACCGGGCTGCCTGTTGGCCTGCAGGTGGTCGTTCCGCCGCAGCATGAAGTGCTGCTAATGGACTTGCTGCAGCGGTTCGAACAGGCGATGGGACTTGAGATTGCCTGGCCAGAACTGCATACGTCCTGACCGGCATCCGTTCATAACACCGGGCGGCGCCAGCCGGCCGGCGCTGCCTTAGAGCCCTGCAACGACCGCGATTTCGACCGTGAATTGCGGCGCAGCCAGCTTAGATTCAACCGTTGCGCGCGCCGGCGTGCAGCCGGGCGCCACCCACGCGTCCCAGACCTTGTTCATCTCATCGAAGGTTGAGATATCGGTAAGCCAAATGGTTGCCTGCACCAGTTTGGTTTTATCGCTTCCCGCTGCAGCCAGCAGACGGTCGATACGCGCAAGTACCGTACGCGTCTGTTCGGTCACGCTTGCGCCTGGGGACTCGAGTGCGACCTGCCCTGCCACATACACGGTGCCATTGAGGACAACGGCCTGACTCATGCGCGGACCCGCTTCGATTCGATGGATTGTCATTGCGTTCTGTTTCCTTGGACAAAAAAGTCGTTGATTTCTTCGGTCGAGGTTACCCGCTTCGCAACCGCATCACAAGTAGCGGTCTCGCGATGTAAAAGGTATCTCATCCGAGCTCCGCCGCGAAAAGGCTCGATCCCGGAGGCCGCTACAATGCGGTCATGATGCGCGCCCCTCGAACCTCAGCGACGCCGCAACCGGCCAGCGCCACCCACACTGCATCAGCACGCTCAGCCGACAGTGTCGATCGCGTCTATCGAACAGCAACCCAGCGGGCCATTAATTGGCGCTTCCCCCCTGGCGAACGCATCAATGAGGTGGCTCTCGCGCGCGAATTGGGTGTCAGCCGTACCCCGGTTCGCGAAGCGCTCAACCGGCTGGCGAGCGATGGCTTTGTCCGGTTTGTTCCCAATCGTGGATTTCTCGCCCGCGACCTGACCCCTGAACTGGTTCGGGATCTCTATGAGTTACGCGCGGCGATCGAGGTTGCGGCGGTCAAGCTTGCGTGCGAGCGCGCAACTGACGAAGGCATCGCGAAGCTGGCTCGCGCCTGGAACACAGCGACCGAGAACGCCTCAGCCCGCCGGATCGATCGCCTGACAACTGCCGACGAGGCCTTCCATCGCGGTATCTCGCGGCTATCGGGTAACGAACAACTCGAGGCAACGCTTGAGCGCGTCAACGCGCAAATCCGCTACTTCCGTCATGTCGACCAGGAATCGCCCGATCGCCTTCAGAGAACCCATCTTGAACATGCGCAAGTCCTTGAGTACCTCGCCCGCCGCGACGCACGACGCGCCGGCGATCTGATCGAGCGCCACATCGTTTTGAGCCGTGAACGAGCCATCGCGGTGACCGAGCAGGTCATTGCCCGCATCCGCGGCTGAGTCGTTGATGCCGACGAGCGAAGGCTCGCCTGTCCAATTCAGAAAATCGGCTGCGCGGCTTGCGTGGCCCAGTTGGGGCGGGTACCGTACTGGCTGCCTTTTCCGACGAATGAAACACGGGCCCCACAGCCCCGCGGAGATTCCCCATGAGCGCCATCCAAACCGCGGAAAGCGACCGCCTCGACGTAGATCTCGAGAAACTGCCGTTCGAAACGGACAAGGGCATTGGCTCGCGCGCAGCGCTCGGCCTTCTGGTGCTTGAAACTGACCAGACAATCGAGGATGAGTTTCGCGCAGTCTGGCCCGACCTGGGGGTGGCTTTGTACGCGGCACGTTTGCATAACGACGTTCAGATCACGCCTGAAACCCTGCTTGAGATGCGGGGGCTGATCGAGCCGACGACACAACTGCTTCCCTTCATGGTCGATCTATCGGTTGTCGCGTTTGCCTGCACGTCTGGGGCACTGGTCATTGGCGAAGCAAGCGTTGCTGAGTTAATCCAACGCGTACGACCCAACGCAAAGGTCACCGATCCAGTCACCGCCGCGATCGCCGCGCTCAATGCCACCGGCGTCAAGCGAGTCGCCCTGCTGACCCCGTATCTTCGCCCAATCAATCTGCGGCTTCGGTCTGCACTAATGGAACGCGGGCTCCGAATTCCCGTGATGGGGTCCTTCAACGAATCCGACGACGATGTCGTCGCGCGGATCACGCAAAAGTCGCTGCTCGATGCAATCGTCAAGATCGGCAGTTCGTCCGCCTGCGACGGCGTGTTCGTCTCTTGCACATCGCTGCGGGTCATGCGCATCGCCGAGCAGGCCGAAGCACTGATCGGTAAGCCTGTCACGTCGAGCAATCATGCGCTCGCCTGGCACATGCTGAGGCTTGCTGGCATTGATGACCGTATTGAAGGCTTTGGCCGGTTGTACCGTACCGGATTAGCGTAAACCGACAAGATCTGCCCCGCTCGAACTGGCCTCGCACCACCCGGCGGGTATTGCCTGACACACGATGGGGTAAGCATGCACAGGGTGCTTGCGGTTCAGGCTTCAAACTGTATACACTGGCTGCTCGAGTTCTTCACAATAGAACCAGCCAAACACACCACGGGAGGAGACCATGTCGGCAAACGAAGTCAGCAAAAATGAGCGGCGGCGCAAGCTTTTACAAACGGTAGGCCTGAGCGGCGCCGCACTGGGTGCCGCAGCGCTGCCCGCGATCGCACAAGGCCAGCAAAGCTGGCGCTGGAGAACGACAACAGTCGTCCCCGAGTCATCCATGTTCTACGAGATGGCTGCTCCCTTTGTAAAGCGCGTCGCCGAAATGACAGGCGGCCGCGTGCGGTTGCAAGTGTTCCCGCCCGGGGTCATTGCCCCGGCACTCGAGGGTTATAAAGCGGTCGAAGACCGGCTCGCAGACGCCGGCCATCTCACCCCGCTTTATGTCGTGAACCGCGACCCGGTCAACGCCTACTATGGCGGCCATCCCGGCGGCATGCCCCCAGAAATGCTGCTTGCCTGGCTCTACAACGGCGGCGGTCAGGCGCTGCTTGCCGAGCATCGCCGCACCACCATGAAAATGCACTCCATGGTGGTCGGTGTGGGCCCTGCAGAAATCTGGCACGGCCATAAGGCGATCCGCACTGCAGCCGATCTGAAGGGCGTGAAGTTCCGCGCCTCGGGCGCATGGGCGGCCATCCTCAACGAAAAATTCGGCGCTGCGGCAACCACTGTCGCGGGCTCCGAGGTGTACCCGATGCTGGAACGCAAAGGGGTTGATGTGGTCGAGTGGTCTGGCCCGGCCGAGAACCTGAAGATGGGCCTGCAGAACGCGGCGCCCTTCATCATGGTGCCGGGCGCGCACACCAACGCGTTTTCATTTGAATTCATGCTGCCCATCGCCACCTGGGATCCGCTGCCGGCCGAGATCAAACAGGCGATTGAGGCCGCGGCCAAGCTGTCCACGCTCGAAATCCTGCTTGATTGGACCATGCAGGACATCGAGGCAATGAAGAAGATCCGGGCCGGTAAAGCGAAAGTGATCGAAGTCGATCCTTCGCTGATCAAGGATATCCGCGAAGCGGGTCGTGACTGGGCCAACCAGAAGGCGGCTGAGCGCTCCAAGACAGGCGACAACTGGATGAAGCGGGTCACCGATTCCTACTACGGCTTCTATGACTCGTGGCTCACCAACGCCAACTACCGGACGCTTGACTGATGCGGGCTTGCCGCAATAGCGCACATCAGCCGGTACTGATCCCCTTCCTCTTTTTCAAGGTTTGAACATGCTGAAGGGATTCGTCCGACTGATCGAGCGGCTGTCCTGGGTATGCGGGGCAGCCGCCAGTCTTGCTGTGCTCGCCCTGATCGGCGTCATGCTGATCGAGGTGTTCGCGCGCTATGTGCTGGGAAAGCCCACGCTGTGGGCTTTTGATGTTTCCTACATGCTCAACGGCGCGGCGTTCATTCTCGCTTGCGCGCTGGCTCTCAAGCTCAACCAGCACGTCACGGTCGACATCGTGTCTCAGCGCTTCAGCCCACAGACCAAGCGAAAAATCGAGGTCGTTGCCTTCACGCTGCTGGTAGCCCCTGCGCTGGGGTTCATCTGCTACGCGGCATGGGGGCAGTTCTGGAAGTCCTGGGTCACCGGCGAGCTCGAGCAGGTCAGTGCCTGGCGCCCGCTAATCTGGCCATTTCACCTGGTACTCGCCACCGGCTTGTCGGCGCTCTGGCTGCAGGTCATTGCCCGCATCCTCGCGCCGTCATCCCCCGACTCTTCCTCCATGCACTGAGGCGCCGCCGATGCAGGACTTTCCGCTCGCGGTATACATGTTCCCGTTCGCGTTCCTGCTTATTTTCGCGGGAATCCCGATCTCACTCAGCCTGATTGTCACCGCGGTTGTCTTTGCACTGCCTTTCTTTGGCGAACTTGCAGGTCTCCAGCTGCTGCGATTCGTTGGTAGCGTTGCCTCCAACTACGCGCTCGCCGCAGTGCCGCTGTTTATCTTCATGGGCGCGGTGCTCGAACAATCGGGCATGGGTCGACGAGTATTCGAAGCCATGAAGCTCTGGCTCGGCCGACTGCCTGGCGGGCTGGCACTTGCCACCATGGGCATGTGCACGCTGTTCGCTGCTGGCACGGGGGTAGTGGGCGCAGTCGAGGTCATGGTGGGCCTGCTCGCGATACCCCCCATGGTGAAGGCCAACTACGCGCGGTCTCTCATCTCGGGCACGATCTGCGCAGGCGGGTCGCTCGGAACCATGATCCCGCCCTCCATTGTGGTGGTTATTTATGCATCGGTTGGCGCAATTCCCGTCGGCGCGCTGTTGGGTGCGGTGCTGATCCCAGGGCTCGTCATGGTGGTGCTGTTCTTCGCGTGGATCGTCATCTACGCACTCATTTGGCCAGACGCCGCACCCAAGGTCCCTGCAGAAGAAATTCGGATGCCGCTTGGCCAGAAGCTTGCCTTCTCGGTGAAGGCCTTCGTGCCGCCCGTCATTCTGGTGACTACGGTCATCGGTTCCATCCTCAGCGGTGCCGCGGCAGTCACCGAGGCTGCAGCAGTCGGCGCGGCGGGCGCGGTATTGCTCAATATCTTCTACCGCGACTTCACCTGGAGCGGGCTGTGGCGTGCCACGGTCAAAACCGTGCTGATCTCAGCCATGATTCTGCTGATCGTCACCGGCGGCACCATGTTCACCAGCGTCTTCCGGCTTCAGGGAGGCGCGCAGCTTGTCACCGCAGTCATCGACGCACTGCAGCCCAGTCCAATGGGGTTGCTGCTGCTCTTCATGACAATCGTCTTTGTGTTGGGTGCGCTGCTCGACTGGGTCTCCGTCGTGCTGATCTGCATCCCGTTGTTTACACCCTTCCTGAAGCCGGCGGGTATCGATCCGCTCTGGTTCGCGGTCCTGATCATCATCATGATCCAGACCTCATACCTTACGCCGCCCATGGCGCCGGCAATCTTCTATCTGAGGGGTATCGCACCGAAAAACTTCCGCACAGAGGAGATGTATCGAGGCGTTTTCCCCTTCATCATCTGCCAGCTGCTCACGGCGGTGGTCGTCTTCATCTGGCCATGGACAGCCACCTGGCTACCAAGCCTGACACAGTGAGGTGAAACCATGAGAGTTGTTGTCTTAGGTGCAGGCGTCATTGGCGTCACAACGGCCTACGAACTCGCCTGCGACGGCCACGAGGTAACCGTTGTCGATCGCCAGGACAAAGCCGCGATGGAGACTAGTTTCTCCAATGCCGGCATGGCCTCGCCAGGCCATGCGTATACCTGGGCCTCGCCTCGTGCGCCCAAGATTCTCTGGCAGTCGCTGTTTCGCGACGATGTGGCGCTGCGGTTGCGGCTGCGGCCCGATCTGCGCATGTGGGCCTGGTGCTGGCGCTTTCTGAAAGAGTGCAGCGCCGAGCGTGCAGCCATCAACACTGCGCATAAAGTGAGGCTCTGCCTGTACTCGCTCGAACGCTTCACCGAGCTCGCGCGCACTGTCCCCATTGCATACGACCGCACCATGAAGGGTGCGATCTACATCTATCGAGACCAAGACCACTATCAACGCGGCGTAGGCGCCACGGGCGTACTCACCGACAACGGCGTCACGCTGCGCGCGGTCAGTACCGATGAGGCCGTCGAGATCGAGCCGGCGCTTGCGCCCGACCGGGGCAATATCGCTGGCGCCATTTATTGCCCCATCGATGAATCCGGCGATTGTCATGCCTTCACCAATCAACTCGCTGACTACTGCGCCACCAAGCTTGGCGTGCAGTTTCAGTGGGGCACCGAAATCCGAAGAATCGAAGCAGAGGGTGACCGTGTCACCAGCGTCGTCACCGATAAGGGCTCGCTTGAGGCCGATGCGTATGTGCTGGCACTGGGCAGCTACACCCCGCTGCTTAGCCGCCCAATTGGCGTCGACATGCCGATCTATCCGGTGAAGGGATACGCGCTCACCGTGCCCATTGAGGGCCACGCCGGCGCGCCAACGCTTCCCGGGGTCGACGAAAAATACCTCATCGCATGGTCCCGACTCGGTCACCGGTTGCGGGTCACTGCAATGGCTGATTTTTCGGGCTTCGATCGTTCGCACAGTGAGCGCGACTTCAGCCATATGCTGTCAACCATCCAACGTCTGTTTCCGGACGGCGCTGCCTACGAGAAGGCTAGCCGATGGGCCGGGCTACGACCCATGACACCAAAGGGCACGCCAATACTCGGCGCATCCCCGAAACGCAACCTGTACATCAATTCAGGGCAAGGGCACATCGGCTGGACCATGTCGATGGGCTCGGCGCGCGTGGTGGCCGACATCATCGGGGGACGCAAGCCTGCAATCGACCTGGCGGGCCTGACGCTTGAAGCGGCCTGACGGAGAACGATACTGTGGCCATCTACCGCACCCGCCGTGGCGCTCGAAACTACGGCTTTGCAGTGGGCATCCTGCAGCTCGACTGCTCGCTGCCCTTCATCCCGGGCGACGTCGATAACGCCACCACCTACGACTACCCGGTGATCTATCGGGCAATCCCCGGACTATCCACCGCAAGCTGTCTGCGCGGTGCGCCGGAAATGACCGAAGCGGTGGTGCAGGCAGCGCGAGACTTCGAAACCCAGGGCGTGCGCGTTATCAGCAGCGACTGCGGTTTCATGCTGCAGTTCCAGGCAGCAGTGCGCGAAGCGGTGCGAATTCCGGTGGCGCTCTCACCGATGCTCCAGTTGCCCATCATCGCCTCGAGCCTGGCCCATCAACGGCCTATTGGAATCATCACGGCCGACTCTGGCAATCTCACGTCCGCCTTTCTTGAACGTGCCGGGCTTGCTACGCCCAACCACCCGCTCATCATCCGCGGACTGCAGGATCAACCCGAGTTTCGCAGTGCGGTATTCGACGAAAAGGGCACATTGGACGCTGGGCTGATCGAGGACGAAGTGGTCAGCGTCGCGAGTGATATGCAGCGGGCGAACCCGACCATGGGAGCCATCCTGCTTGAATGTTCAATGCTGCCTCCCTATGCAAACGCCGTGCAGCAGGCTCTCGGTCTGCCGGTGTTCGACTTTCTGACCATGATCGATCAATTCCACAGGGCAACCCATCAGCGCCGCTATCAAGGTTCATACTAGGCGCTGCGTTCAACACTCTGCCCACCACCCTGGAGCCTCGCGACTCATGTCAGCCGACCAAACCGAGTCATCTTCAACGCCACTTCATACCGCCGAGCACTTTGATGCGGTAATCATTGGCGCCGGATTCTCCGGGATGTACCAGTTGTTGAAGCTGCGCGACCACCTGCGACTCAAGGTCGTCGTACTTGAGATGGCAGATGGGGTCGGAGGAACCTGGCACTGGAATCGTTACCCTGGCGCACGATGCGACTCCGAGAGCCACTCCTACTGCTACTACTTCGACGATGCCCTACTCAAGGATTGGGAGTGGACCGAGCGTTACCCCGGTCATGAGGAAATTCGCAGCTATCTCAATCACGTCGCCGACCGCTACCGCCTGCGCCCCGATATTCGCCTGAACACGCAGGTTCGCACCGCGCGCTATGAGGCCCGTGACAACGTATGGGTCACCGAAACAACTGATGGTCAGCGTTACACATCGCAGTTCCTGATCACCGCTGTCGGGTGCCTGTCGGCCGCAAACGTTCCCGACATTCCCGGGCTTGCGAACTTCTCAGGGCGCTGGGTGCATACCGGTCAGTGGCCGCACGAAGGGGTGGACTTTCACGGCAAGCGCGTTGGCATGATCGGAACGGGCTCCACCGGCATTCAGTGCGCGCCAGAAATCGCCAAGACCGCGGCTCACCTTACAGTGTTCCAGCGCACCGCCAACTACAGCATGCCGGCAAACAACGGCCCACTCTCGGCCGAGTTCAAGCAATACGTGCGCGAGCATTCAGACGAGATACGGCAGGTCATGCGTTCAACCCCAAACGCACATGCGTTTCGGTTTCACGACCGGTCAGCGTTTGATGTCAGCGCAGACGAACGCGAGGCAATCTACGAAGAGGCCTGGCAAAAAGGCGGGCTTCAGTTTCGTGCTTCGTTCCGCGACCTGCTGTCCGACCAGGCAGCCAATGACACCGCTGCTGAATTCATCAAGTCGAAGATCCGCCAGATCGTCCACGACCCAGTGAAGGCCGCAATTCTGTCGGATATCGATCACCCCTTCGCGGCAAAGCGCCCGCCGATTGATACCCACTACTTCGAAACCTTCAACCGCGACAATGTCTCGCTGGTGAATCTGCGCGCCGATCCCATCGAAGCAATCGTGCCCACAGGCATCAAAACCCGAGACGCATTATTCGAGCTGGACATCATCGTTTTTGCGACGGGGTTCGACGCCCTCACGGGTCCATTGCTTCGAATCGGTATCGAAGGGCGAAACGGGCTTCGTCTATCCGATGCGTGGCGCGAAGGACCTCGCAATTACCTCGGCCTTCAGGTACCCGGCTTCCCCAACCTGTTCACGATCACCGGTCCGGGAAGCCCCTCAGTGCTTACCAACATGCCAGTTGCAATCGAGCAGCATGTTGAATGGATCACCGACTGCATCGCCCACATGCGAAAGCACGGTCTGTCGAAGGTCGAACCAGTAGAGTCGGCGGCGGACGCGTGGCTCACGCAGGTTCAGGCTGCAGCGAATGCCACGCTGCTCCCCAAGGCACATCACTCCTGGTACCTCGGCGCTAACGTACCGGGGAAGCCACGCGTTTTCATGCCCTATGCGGGCGGCCTGCCCCATTACCGAAAGTTGTGTGAGCAGGTGGTCGAGCGCGGCTACGACGGATTTGCGTTTGCTGGCTGATCATTGCCTCGATGTAACGTCGCCGAGGAGGCATCGTATGTACACGCTCCCGAAATCCGGCAAAGCTGCGCTGATCGCGATTGCCGCAGTGCTTGCCCTTGCACCCAGCGCCAGCCGGGCACAGACGGCCTGGCCTACTAAGCCGATTCGCGTTGTGGTGCCGCATCCGCCCGGTGGCCCCAGCGATATTGTCCTGCGGGCTGCATCGGACAGCATGCAGGCGTTGCTCAAGCAGCCCATCGTGATTGAAAACAAGGCTGGAGCAGGCGGCAATATTGGCGCTGCTGAGGTTGCTCGCGCAGCGCCTGACGGCTACACCTGGATGTTCGGAACCGACACCATCGTTACCGTCAACCCGCATGTCTATAAAAGCCTGGGCTTCCGGGTGGAAGACCTTCGACCGGTCATGATCGCCACGCAGTTCAGCCAGACGCTTGTCTGCAATCCGGCGCTCGGCGTCAAAACAGTGGCTGAGCTTATAGCCCGGGCACGCAGTGACAAGCTGTCCTACGCATCGGGCGGTGCCGGCGTGCCCGGCCATCTGTCCATGGAACTGCTGATGCATATGGCAGGCTTCAGCATGGCGCATGTCCCCTACAAAGGTCCGGCGCCCGCCACGCTGGATGTAGTGGCCAACCAGGTGCCCTGCGGGCTGCTTGCCGGCCCCACAGTGCTGCCGCACATACGTGCCGGGCGCCTGGTTCCCCTAGCTGTTTCCGGCAAGTCGCGCTCGCCAACGCTTTCCGACGTGCCAACCATGAGCGAGGCTGGCGTACCCGGCTACGAGGCCGATTTCGCGCTCTTCCTGCAGGCGCCGCGCGCTACGCCGGACGATATCGTCACCCGTATGCGCGAAGCACTGCTCCAGTCCCTGAACATTCCGGAGATAAAGTCGCGCCTGGCAGCCTCCGATCAGGTTGTAGTGGGGTCGAGCCCCGAGCAGGCCGCTGCCGTCGCCGCATCTGATTCACGCAAATGGGGCGACGTGGCACGCCGAATCAAATTGGGCCTCGATTGACACGCAACCTAGGCAAACGGTGCGCGTGTCATGCCGGGTGATATCTGGATGCCCATAGCTTTACACGCACCATCCAGCGATGCTTCCAAAGCAACTTGCCATCCTGCTCACACTGGCTGGGCTCAGCTGTGGAGCATTGGCCCAGGACATGATCCGTATCCCAGCGGGTCCGTTCATCATGGGCAGCGACAGCAGCCGCGACGACGAACGCCCCGCGCATACTGTCAGCCTTGCCGCCTTTGAGATCGATCGACTGCCGGTCACCAATGCGCAGTTCGCGCGGTTTCTAGAGCGCCACGGCACGGTAGACGCTCAGGGGCGCCGCTATTTTGACTGGGACGATGGGGATGCCCGCATTCATCGTATTGAGGGCGCGTGGCAGGCGGACGAGGGGTTTGGAGATCATCCTGTCGTCGAAGCAAGCTGGCTGGGTGCGCTCATCTACTGCCAGTCACTTGGCAAGCGACTGCCCACCGAGGCCGAGTGGGAAAAAGCCGCTCGCGGCACCGATGCCCGCCGCTATCCGTGGGGCGATGACATGCCTACCGCTGCGCACGCGCGCTTCGCGAGCGGTTGGAACAACACCGCAGCCGTAAGCGCTCACGCAGCGTTCGTAAGCCCTTATGGCGTGGTCGGTATGGCAGGCAACGTCTGGCACTGGGTATCGAGTGCTTACCGTCCCTATCCCTATCGCGATAACGACGGCCGCGAAGACCTCACGCCCGGTCCTATCCGCGCCACCCGCGGTGGTGGCCACGATTCCAACGCTGAGGCTTTGCGTACGACCGAGCGAGGCAGAACACTCTCTGCCGCACTTCAGCTGATCCCAGGTGCGGATCTTGCCGAGGAAGATGTCAACGGCCTGCTTCTGGGAGAGCTTGAGACCTTTGCAATCAGCCTTGTTGTAAGC
>CAZORB010000025.1:25674-34880 GCA_964581825.1 uncultured Bordetella sp. | reverse complement strand
TATCGACCAGGCCGGCGCAATCGAACGGGTTGAGTCGCGTTCAGGCTGGGCGTAAGCCTGTCGCAACGCCGCGGCTGCGCTTCAACAGGAATAGCGCTACCGCTACAGTGAAAAGGTTCCAGAGGATGCCGTTAACAAAGGCTGCGTCGTACGAACCGGTCAGGTCAAAGATGCCGCCCGAGAGCCAACCACCCAGCGCCATGCCCAATAGCGTTGAATTAATGACCAGTGCGATTCGGGTTGCAGAGCCCGCGGTCGGGAAATACTCCCGAATCACCAGCGCATACGACGGCACGATGCCGCCCTGAAACAGTCCGAACAGAATAGCGATCACGTACAGCGCGCCCAACCCATCGAAGGGCAAATAAAGCGATAACGCCAGAGCCTGCAGCACCGCACCAGCAAGCAGCGTTCGAAGTCCGCCAATTCGATCAGCCACCCAGCCGGATATCAATCGGCTCACAATGCCAAAGCCCAGCATCAGCGACAGCATCTGGGCGCCCGCCGCGCTGCCATACCCGAGATCGCCGCAATAAGCGACGATATGAACCTGCGGCATTGACATAGCGACGCAACACGCAACGCCCGCGCTGCATAGCAATACCAGTACCAAGTTGGCTGGCAAACCGAACGGGCGGCTTTTGTCGGCTATACCAAGGGGCACCGATACGGGGTGCGTGGGCGCGGGTACCGCATTCGCGAGGTTCGTAGCGGGGGCTGCGGGGGATGGCTCGCTCAGCGGCACCCTGGTGCGGAACATCGCGAGCAGCGGCACGGTGGTGACCAGGCAAAACACGCCTAAGCCTATGTAGGTTGAACGCCACCCCCATGATTCAGTCAGAGCCTGAACAATAGGTGGCCAAACGGTGCCCGCCAGATAATTGCCACTGGCACAGATTGCTACTGCAATGCCTCGACGCCGAGTAAACCACAGCGAGGTATCGGCGATGAGCGGGGAAAAGCCGCCCGCAGTGCCCAGGAATCCGATCAGAATGCCCTGAATGAGCGACAGGGTGAGCAGATCTGGCGCATAGGCTGCAGCCACGAATCCCGCGCCAAGCGCCACCGAGCAGATGGTGAGCGGCACGATAACCCCATACCGGTCAGCCACGCGCCCCATCACCACTCCGCCAACACCGAATCCGATCATGGTGAGCGTGTAGGGCAAGGATGCCGACGCACGGTCAACGCCGAACTCGCTCTGCACAGCGGGCAGCACGACCACAATCACGTAAATGCCGCAGCTCGATAGCGTCATGAACGCGAGACTTGCAGCCAGCCGCAGCCAGGCGAATCGGCTTTCGATCAGCGGGTTGGTCTCGGTCGCGGCGGGGCTCATGAGGACGGGATCGACCGCGTGTCGCTTAGCGCTTCTGAAGATCTTTTACCAGCTCGTCTACAGCGTCTGCGGTATCGCCAGATTTGTTCGCTCTGCAGTAACGATCCACCCAGGCGTAGGCGTCCTTGGCTTCGATCATTTTCAGGATGTCCTTACGCGAAGCCATCCACATATTCGCGCCCGACAGATACCCCATGATCCAGGCTTCCTCAGAACCAGCCGCGTCTTTTTGGCGCTCGGCCAGCCACTCGTCGCAACTACTGAACCCCTGCACCGTCGCAGCGGATACCGGAACCGAAACCGAGGCAATTCCGAGACAGAGCACGGCGAGCCAACGCATTGCGATTCGGGTCATCATGCGAAATACTCCAAACTGAACAACCACCACTGTACCCCGACCCGACACTTCCGTCCGGCACGCCGGTCCGAGTTCATCCACCCTGACAGCGTTTCTCATGCAACGACCTTCTCGCATACTGATTGCTGGCGCAGGCATTGGCGGCCTGTGCGCAGCGACTGCGCTGCTTCAACGCGGGTTCGATGTCGATGTGTATGAGCAGGCGACCGAACTCAAGGAAGTCGGCGCGGGCGTTCAGCTATCGGCAAATGGCACACGCGTACTGGCGGCGTTGGGACTCGCCGAGGCGTTACGCGCGCTTTCATGCGAAGCGCAGGGCAAGGAAATCCGGCACTGGAAAACGGGTGAGACCTGGAAACTGTTTGACCTTGGGCCCCTGTCCATCGAACGGTTCGGGTTTCCGTATTTCACCGTTTACCGGCCGGATCTGCTCGAGGTGCTTGCCACCGCTGTGCGAGCACTCAAACCCGATGCAATCCACCTCGGTCAGAAAATCGCAGGCTTCGAGCAGGACGGCCAAAGTGTTGCGTTACGGCTCGAATCGGGTGAGCGCGTCACCGGCGCCGTTCTGGTCGGTGCCGATGGCGTGCACTCGCGCGTACGGCAGGGTCTGTTTGGTGCCGATCGCGCTCAATTCAGCGGCGTGGTGGCCTGGCGAGCGGTCGTCCCCATGGATCGCCTGCCAGCCCATATGGCACGGATGGTCGGCTCGAACTGGGTCGGCCCTGGCGGTCATATCGTCCACTACCCGCTTCGAAGCGGCAAGCTGATGAACTTCGTGGGTGCCCTCGAGCGAAACGACTGGCAGGTGGAGTCCTGGAGCCATCGTGGCTCGCGCGATGAGCTGGCGCAAGACTTCGCCGGCTGGCATCAGGATATTCAAAGCTTCATCGCTCAGATCGAGTCACCCAACAAATGGGCGCTGATGCTGCGGCCGCCGCTTGAGCGTTGGAGCGTGGGCCGGGTTACCCTGCTCGGCGATGCAGCCCACTCCATGCTGCCGTTTCTTGCCCAGGGCGCAGTCATGGCGATTGAAGACGGCTACATGCTTGCGCGTTGCCTCTCACACTTCGAGCCGGACGAGGCCCTGCAAAGATTCGAGCGCGCCCGGCTCACACGAACCACCCGCGTAGTCGAAGGCGCAGCCGCCAACAAAGGACGGTTTCATAACCCCGTTCTGGCCGAGCTCGAGGCAGGGCGCCAGTTCATTGAACGCGAGTGGGCAGGTGCCAAGATTTCTGACCGCTACGACTGGCTGTTCCGATACGACGCCACCACTGAGGAGCTCTGATGAGAATCACAACCCTGGGCGCAATCTTCGCCCACGCGATCGCTGCCTTCCTCGTCCTCACGGCGGGCGCAGTCACCGCGCAAGAGTATCCCGCGCGCACGATTCAGTTGATCGTGCCCTTTCCACCGGGTGGCCCCACCGACATCGTCGGCAGACTCGTGGCCCAGCGGCTGTCCGACGGCCTGGGCCGCCCAGTCGTGGTAGAAAACCGGCCCGGCGCGGGCGGCACCGTAGGATCAGCCGCAGCAGCGAAGGCTGCGCCCGATGGCTACACGCTGCTTTTCGGCAGTACCAGCACGCTGGCGATTGCGCCGAGCCTGTACAAGAACCTGCCCTACGACCCGCGCACCGCTTTTGCGCCGATCAGCCTGGTGTCGCGCGGCGCTATTGTGCTCGCCGTCAACAGCTCGGTCCCGGCGACTACGCTGGCCGAGTTCATCGCCGAGGCGCGGCGCTCGCCTGGCAAACTCGCTTACGCGTCCGCCGGCAGCGGTACGCCACCGCATCTGGCCGCCGAGTTTTTCAAGTCGGTTGCAGGCGTTGACCTGCTCCACGTGCCTTACAAAGGCGGCGCACAGGCGCTCACCGATGTCGCCTCTGGGCAGGCGCAGGCTATTTTCGAGGGCCTGGTCACGCTCGCGCCGCAGATCCGCGCGGGCCGAATCCGCGCACTTGCGATCTCCGGCGAGCGCCGCGATGCATCGCTTCCCGATGTCCCCACCTTCGCGCAGGCGGGCCTGCCGCAATACGACGCTTACTTCTGGAGTGGCCTGGTTGCGCCAGCGGGCACCGCGGCTGACATCATCCAGAAGCTCAACGCGGTACTGGTCCAGTCGCTCGAGCGAGGCGATGTCCGAGAAGGCCTTGAAAAGCAGGGACTGCAGTCCTCGGGCAGCAGCCCGCAATCGTTTGGAGCCTTTATCGCCTCGGAGGTTGAACGGTGGGCCAAGGTCACCAAGGCATCGGGCGCACAGCTCGACTAAGTGCACGGTCTAACGCCGATGACCCTCACGCCAAACACTGCCAATCCGTCGCTTCCGGTTATCCCGAGCGCCATTCAAGCGTTTTCGCTGGCAGCCCCGCCCGCAGGCTTCATCGACAACCCCTATCCCTGGTATGCCGCGCTCAGGCGCCACTCGCCTGTTCATCGGCTGACAGCCGACTCGCTGCTCCTGACACGTTGCGCGGATCTGATGACCGTGTATCGACATCCTGCGGCAAGCTCCGACAAGAAGCGCGAGTTCGCCCCCAAGTTCGGACTCGATTCGCCCCTGTTCGCGCATCACACCACCAGTCTGGTCTTTAGCGACCCGCCCCTGCACACGCGGGTCAGGCGACTGCTCACGGGCGCGCTCAACCAACGCGCGGTGGCACGAATCGAAGGGGGACTCATCGAACTCGTCGACAGCCTGGTTGACAGGCTGGCACACGCGTCACACCCCGACCTGATCGCCGACTTCGCCGCGCGCATTCCGGTTGAGGTCATCGGTTCCCTGCTGGATGTACCCCATGAGGAGCGTGGCCCACTGCAGGGCTGGTCCATCGCGATCCTGTCAGCGCTTGAACCCCTTCCTGATGCCGGACTGCTCGAGCGTGGCAACCGGGCGGTCAGCGAATTTTTGGCCTACCTGCGTGATCTGGTCGCACGTCGGCGTAAGCGCCCTGGCGATCCTGAGGTGGATATGCTCACCCGGCTGATCGCAGGCGAGACCGATGGCGAGCGGCTCAGCGAGGCCGAGCTTCTACACAACTGTATCTTTCTGCTCAACGCAGGACACGAGACCACCACCAATCTGATCGGCAACGGCCTTGAAGCGCTAATGCGCCACCGCGATCAGCTGGAACGACTGGTTCGCGAGCCGGCGCTGATAGCAACTGCCATCGAGGAACTGCTGCGCTTTGAAAGCCCGCTGCAACTCAACAATCGTTTGGCAACCGCCGATATCGTATTGCCACCCGACCCGCTCACCGGACGCGAGCCCTTCACGATTGAAGCGGGCAGCTTCATCACCCTGGGCGTGGGCGCGGCCAACCGCGACCCCGAGGTGTTTAACGATCCTGACCGACTGGATATCGGACGCCGTCCTAATCCGCAGCTCGCCTTTGGGCATGGCGCACATGCCTGTGCCGGCATGAACATCGCGCGTCTGGAGGCGCGCATTGCGATCGGGCGTCTGGTGGCGCGTTACCCGGATATCGAACCCGCCGGCCCACCCGACCGCGATCGCCGCATCCGGTTTCGAGGTTTTCGCGGCATTCCCGTCAGGCTGAATCGCAGGGCTGCGAACTGACCCGCTAGCGCAGTCTCAGTGCACGGTCGATCAGAGCACTTTGCCCGGGTTGAGAATGCCGTGCGGATCAAGGGCGGCCTTCAGTCGTCGCATCAGTGCAATTTCAGCGTCGCTTCGGGAATGACCCAGATAGGCTCGCTTCAGAAGACCTATGCCATGTTCAGCCGACACAGAGCCCTGCCATTCAGCCACGCAGCCATACACAATCCGATCGGTATCGTCTTTGGTTCGCACGCCGTCGCGCACCTGAGCGCTCAGGTGCAGATTACCATCCGCCACATGACCAAAACACACCACGCCCCCCTCTGGCCATAACGCATGCAGTCGTCTGCGACATTCGTCGGCAAATGCACCGATCGTTCCCACTGGCAGGCTGACGTCGTAATCGACATGCGGCGAAAACGCCCGCGCGAGTTCGCCCGACGCATCGCGGGTTGACCACAAGGCAGCGCGCTCTCGCCCCGACTGCGCGATGACCGCATCAGCGGCGCAGCCGCTCTCGAGCGCCGCGGCAATGCTTGCCTCGAACAACTCTGTGTCGCGCGCCTGGTCAGTTCCCATCGTTTCCAGCAGCACGTGAATCGTGCCGTTCTCAGGTAGCGGGACGCTCCCGCGCTGCTCGCGTGCGAAGGCATAGAAATCAGGCCACATCGCCTCATAGGCTGACAGCGTGGGGCCGAGTCGTTCGCGCGCGAGTTTCAACAGAGCAAGGACCTGCTGATAGTCGGCCACCGACACCATCGCTGTACAGACGCTGCGCGGCTTAGGATGGAGCCGCAGCACCAGCCTTGTGATGACACCCAAGGTTCCTTCCGTGCCAATGAACAGCTGCTTCAAGTCATAACCCGCATTGTTCTTCAGCATGGAGTTCATGGCGGACACAATCGTGCCATCAGCCAAGACCGCCTCCAGGCCCAGCACCAGTTCGCGCATCATGCCAAAGCGCAATACACGGTTGCCACCCGCATTGGTGGCCGCATTGCCGCCAACCCGGCATGACCCTCGCGCGCCGATATCGAGTGCAAACATTAATCCTGCTTCGTCGGCGGCCTGCTGCACTGCCTGCAGCGTGACACCCGCCTGAACTGTGATGACTGAACCATCGGGATCGAGAGACTCGATTGCAGCCATGCGTTCAAGCGACAGTACGACCGATCCTGGCGACGGCGTTGCGCCGCCGGTGAGTCCGGTCAGACCGCCCTGTGCCACCACTGGTACCCGGTGTGCATCGCAAATTCGCAGCACCGTTGCAACTTCGTCGGCGGTGCGAGGCCGCGCGAGTGCAATGGGCGGTGCTTCAGGCGAGGCCGACACCATCCAGTCTTTCAGATAACGCGCATCAATCGGTGAACGCTGCAGAACCGCCTGCGGCAGCGCGGCTTCGAGCGCATCAAGCGCCAACCTGGCGCTGGCGGCCATTTCAACCGTCACGAGGTGTCTCCGATCAGCCTGCTTTCAGGCCTGCCGATTCGATACCGGCGATGCAGATCAGTTCATCTTCGTCACCCGATCCGCCACTCGCACCCGCCGCACCGAGCACCTGGCCATCGGGCGACAGAATCAGCACAGCGCCTGTCTGCGGCAAAAACCGACCGTCAGCTGACGCCGCGAGCGTGACGTAAAAGTTGGGATTGTCCTTGGCGCGCTGCGCAAGCACTCGGCTCGATGCCCCCATGCCTACCGCGCCCCATGCCTTGCCGCGTGCGATGTCGAATCGGAACATGCTTGCACCGTCTTCGCGCGCGAACGCCTTCAGGTTCCCGCCGTCATCGACGACAACAATACCCATTGGCTTGAAGTTTTCTGCGCGGGCGCGAGCCAGCGCACCGTCAATAATTTGGTGCGCCTGCTTAAGGGTGAGTGATTCCATCAGGGTCTCTCCTTGAGTGATCGTGATCGGTGGCGGATCGGTTGGCGGCGCTGGCGAGCGGTACGTCAGTGGTCAGCATCGGATAGTGAACGTTGCCACCCGCAAACTCCGGAAAGCGGTGGAAGTCTGCCCGCATTTCGCGGATCACCGGCGATGCCAGCGCGGCACTCAGATCGTCGGGCGAGTCGAACATGAGCTTGTTACGCTGCATGAAGTCGACACGCATACCGGGTAACCCGCCGATCCAGTCCAGCCGGGTGCAGATCTCAATCTCGCGAACCTTCGGAAACTTCCGCATGATGGGCGGGTGATGATCGATGTAGTGACGATGCCAGGCGCTGAGATCAGCCGCCTGCCCCGGGTAATGCACCAGATAGCTGCAGCGATTGGCTTGCGGCGCCGGAGTATCCAGCGGTTCCATGGGCAACACACGCACCAGCATGATCTGTTGCTGCACCCGCATGCCGCGAAGCCCGTCAACGGGACCATCAGGCGATAACGCCTGGAGTGCGCCGTCCGCGCGAAGTGCCTCTTCAAGCGCTTCGATGCGATCGGCATACAGCTGAATCGCAAGCGGCGGGCCCGATTCATCATTGGGAAACGCGTGCCGCGTGCCCGCAGGGGTGGGTTGATGCAAGAGCGCTCGCGACAAGCCTGGCACTGCCGCCACGATCCCGGCAATCTTTGCGAGCGAGGAAGCGTCCAGCATGACCGACGTTGGGCCGGGCGCGCGAAAATGAGCGAAGTAGCAAAACATATTCATAAGAATACGCGTTTCCGCGCCGGGGACGGGTATGGCGACGCGATGCTCAGACGGTCAGCACGCGGGCGCCTCGCCCACTGGCCCGCGCGCATAATGCCGCGATGAGTCGCGATTCGGATTCCACACAGGCGCTGAGACTGGTAGGCGCTGGGCTGATCTCGCTTGCGGTGGCAATGGGAATCGGCCGCTTCGCATTCACGCCACTTCTGCCGCTCATGCTGCGCGACGGCCAGCTCGACTCGGCCTCCGGCGCACAGTGGGCCATGGCCAACTACATCGGCTACCTGATCGGCGCGCTCACTTCGGCGCGGGTCGCTGCAGACCCTCGACGCGCCACCCTGGTCGGGCTCGCAGGCGTGTCGCTCTTTACATTCGCGATCGGTTGTCTGCCAGACAGCGCACTTCCTGCGATGGGCCCGATTTTGCGCGGTGCTGCCGGCATCTGCAGCGCCTGGGTGCTGGTCGGGTCCAGCGGGTGGTGCCTGACCGCTCTCGCGAAGGCGAGGCAGGCGGCACTGGCAGCCTGGATCTACACCGGTGTGGGAATTGGCATTGCGGGTGCGGGGCTGATCGCCTGGCTGGGCGGTATGCAACCCGCGCGCTGGCTATGGCTGGAGCTTGGTGCCATGGCCGCACTCGGCGCTGCGCTCACCGCCCGAATGGCTGGCAAAACACGTCACGCGAACGAACACGCTTCGGGACAGCCTGTAAACACACCGCCGCCACTCGGCCGCTACGCAGCTCGACAGTCAGACCTGCAATTGATTCTCTGCTACGGCGCATTCGGCTATGGCTACATCGTGCTTGCCACCTATCTGCCAGCGATGGCGCAGCAAGGTGTTGACGATCCTCTGGTCTTTGGCCTCACCTGGCCGATTTTCGGGCTCGCCGCTGCAAGCTCGGTTGCTCTCTCAGCCAAATGGGGCTCGACCCTATCGCGCGAACGCGTTTGGGCGCTGGCGCAGACAGTCATGGCGATCGGTACCGCGCTACCGTTATTAAGCATCACACTTGGCGCGTTGATTCTCTCCGCGCTGATGGTGGGCGGCACCTTCATGGTTGCCACCATGGCAGGCCTGCAACTGGCACGTCAGCGGTATCCGGATAACCCTACCCCGCTGGTTGCAAGAATGACGATTGCTTTCGCGACCGGGCAGATCGCTGGCCCGCTCATGATCTGGGCGCTCACTTCCATGCCGGCGCTCGCAGCGGACGCGCTAAAGTGGGCGAACCTGGTTGCAACAGTGTTGTTGTCCGCCTCGGCGGCCTGGTTGTGGCGAGCTCAGGCCGCTGA
>CAZORB010000025.1:247-25574 GCA_964581825.1 uncultured Bordetella sp. | reverse complement strand
CGCTCGAAGTGTTGCTCCCCCTGCCCCTTCGTGCGCAGGAAGCCGAGCGCTATATCGCAGTGATTGACGCGGGCAGCAGCGGCTCTCGAATCCATCTCTACGCCCGCCATCGCAGCAGTAGCGGAGCACAGGTGCGGGAGCTTTTGTCTGAGCGATCGGGCGAGGCACTGTCCAGCTTTGACACGGCGCCGGCTGAGGCGGGCGTGAAAGGTTTGCAGTCGCTACTCGATACGCTGAGCACCCGGCTCGACCAGCTTGGTGTTACTCGCAATGAAGTGCATCTCCACTTGCTCGCCACCGCGGGGATGCGACGGGTTGAGCAGCGCAACCCCGACGCGGCCGCCGCGATTTATGCTGCGGCCCGCAGTTCCCTCACCCTGACTGGCATGCGAGTCGGTCGCGTGGAAACCTTGAGCGGCCAGCTGGAGGGGGCCTACGCGTGGGTTGACGTCAACTATCTGAACGGTAGCCTGAGTGAGTCGGGTGCCAACCCGGTCGGAATGGTCGAGGTAGGCGGCGGGTCGGCTCAGATTGCCTACCAGACCCATCGGCCCAATGCAGAGGGCGTCACCGCCTTGTCCGTCAACGGACGCACGCACTATGTTGTAAGCATCAGCTGGCTTGGCCTGGGCCAGGACGAAGCAAGACGCGCGATGATCCAGGCCAGCCGCGGTCTGCCCGCTCCATCGGTCAATCCTTGCTATCCGAACAACGCCTCGAACGCAGGCGGCCTCAGCGCATTCAGCCCCGAACCCCAAGCCGAACCAATTACCAACAGTCACTACCGCTTCCGCGCCTGCAGCGCGCTCTACGAGGCTGTCCTAAAACCGTTTCGCGTAGGCGGCGCCCTGTCTGGTGAGACCGTCAATCGCTGGGTCGGCGTGTCCTCGGTGTTCTTCGCTTTGTCGGATTGGCAGGCACTCGCTAATCCCGAGGCGCTCGGCCGCAATCTTCAGGCGCAATGCGAAGGGGTCGATGCGTACGGTACGCAGGTAACCCGCTTCATCAAACGCGACCCCGCCAACCGGTTCGCTCAAAATGCCTGTGCAAACGGCACCTTCGTTCATGCATTGCTGTTTAGTTCTGAAGGTCTTGGCCTGCAGCCCGAGCAGGTACAGGCCGCGGCGAAGCTAGGTGGCAACACGCTCAGCTGGACGCGCGGATTCGCTTTAGTTGCACAGTAGGTTCCCCGGGCTTTCATCAACGAGCGAGGCTACGATGATTGTCGAACATCCTGATGACCTGACTGCCGCAGTATTGGCTGAACTGGATCGCGCTGACGACGCGCGCTGGCGTGAGCTGATGCAGGCTGCGGTTCGGCATCTGCATGGTTTCATCCGAGACACGCGTGTCACCGAAGCAGAGTTCCAGAAAATCTGCGCAACCATTGCACGGCTGGGTCAAATGACAGGCCCCTCGCATAATGAAGTCGTGCTTGCTGCGGGATCGCTCGGACTCTCGGCGCTCGTATGTCTGCTCAACAACGGTCAAGGGGGTGCGCATCCCACCACCGCCAATCTGCTCGGGCCGTTCTGGCGCGACCAGGCGCCTGCCACAGCCAATGGTGCAAGCATCGTTCGCGGGTCAACACCCGGTGATCCCATCTTTGTCACCGGGTGGGTGCGCGATCCGCAGGGCAGTCCTGTTGCAGGCGCAGAGGTTGATGTCTGGCACGCGTCCTCAGAAGGGTTTTATGAAAACCAGGACCCCGCACAGGCTGATATGAATCTCCGCGGCCGCTTCACGACCGACTCTGACGGCAGCTTCCGATTTCGCAGCATCAAACCTGAGGGCTATCCGATTCCGGTCAGTGGCCCTGTCGGCGACATGCTGCGCGCCCAAGGTCGACATAACCTCAGGCCTGCTCACATTCACTTTCTAATCCACAAACCTGGCTTCAAAACCCAGTTCTCGCAGATTTATTCAAGCGACGATCCCCACCTGGATTCCGATGTGCAATTCGCGGTCACGCGCTCGCTGATTGGCCGCTATCAGGCTCACGACCATGAGCCAGCCCCCGATAGCGACGTCCGGGGGCGGTGGTACTCACTCGAGCAGACCTTCGTGATCGAGCCTGGAGAGGCGCGCTGGCCGCGAGCACCCATCACTGGCAAGGCTGATGGTGAGCGCCCCAGCCTGGTGGTGCTCGAACGACGTTAGGTGGCCGGGCAGACGCGGACCGATCATGGCCTTGACCTCCATAAAGCGTTTGTCCGATGCCCAGCTGGTCGACCGTATCCGTCAGGGCGTGGGGGCCGAGCCCGCACTGATTGACGAGTACTACCGGCGCTGTATCCCGATCTATCAGGACTTTCTCGGTCGCCACTGGCACACGGGTTGGTACGAGCCTGGTTCGGGCCCGCCCTCGCCAGATGACCAGGAGCGAATGATTCGGGTTATCGCCGAGTCCGCTCAACTCAAACCTGGCATGCGCGTGCTGGATGTGGGCTGCGGCATCGGCGCGACGGTGGGATGGCTTTCGCGCGAGTTAGGGGTCGAGGCCGTTGGCCTGACCCCGGTTCCCGAGCAGAAGCATCTGTCAGATCTATGGTTGCACGGGCAGGTTTTTGCAAAGCCAGCGCGAATTGAATTGGGTCGTGCAGAGCATCTGCCCTTCCCCTCAGGCAGTTTCGACGCCGTCGTGTTTTTCGAATCACTCTGCCATGTTGAGGACCGATCGGCATTTTTCCGAGAGGCCTTCCGTGTGCTTCGACCCGGCGGCAGGCTTGCCGGCGAAGATTGGTTGCGGCGCGCAGCGCCTGATGTCACACATACGCAGGCCTTACTCGATCAGGTTCAGAAACTCTGGGCGATTCCCGCGTTGGCATCTGGCGAACACTACCTGCAGGGGATGCAAGAGGCAGGGTTTCATCAGTGTGAGTTTCATGATTTACGCGAATACAGCGCCCTCGAACGGGGCTTCGCGGTCGAGCGCTCGCAGCAGATTTCGTTGGCGGAGCAAATCAACGAGAGCCGCGACCCACTGCTTATCTTGATCCTGGAGGGCCTGCTCGCACTGGGCCACGCGATGGCGGCCGGCTGCTTCACGATTGGCCGATTTCGCAGCGTACGGCCTGCAGACAAAACTTTGCGCTAAGTTCGGCACTGCGCAAGGCGCTGCCGCTGGCTACCATCGGATGCGAAATTGGTTGGAGCAAGCCACCGCTCGAACGCATCACGAGCTTCAGGCCACTCGCGATCGATGAGCGAATACCAAGCGGTATCGCGAGATCGCCCCTTGTAGACCACCGCCTGGCGAAATATGCCCTCGAATTGGAATCCAAGGCGAAGTGCCGTCGCCCGAGACGGTGCGTTGAGGCTATCGCATTTCCACTCGTAGCGCCGATATCCAAGATCTTCAAATACGTATCGCATCAGCAACCAGTGCGCCTCGGTGGATGCGGGCGTACGCTGCAGTGCCGGGGAGAAGTTAACGTTACCGACCTCGATCACCCCGTTTGCCACATCGATTCGCATCAACGACAGCGTTCCAATTGCAAGGCTCGAGCGCTCATCAATCACCGCCCAGTGCAGGGGATCGTTGCTTGCCTGCATTGCCGCGACCAGACCTTGAAATGCCTCGAAGGTTGCCGGCCTGCTTTGGGACAGGTAGGTCCAGTGACGACCATCCGGATCGGCCTGATGCGCCTGCCACAGCGAATCTGCGTGCGCTGCAAGCTCAAGCGGCTCGAGCCTGCAATAACGGCCGCTGAACACCCGGCGAGCAGGCGCGCGAGCGCCCGCCCAACCAGGTACCAGCGGCCCGACCGGCAGGGGTTCGTGGCCGGCTACCGCCGACCCTGCTGCTGCCTTCGTAGCTATCGTGACAACCCCTTGTCGACCATCCACTTCTGGATCATCGCCGCAATGTCATCCGAATTAGTGTCCATCATCAGCATGTGCGAGTTGCCGCGGATGCCAAGTTTTGGAAGGTCGATTCGGGTGACGTCAGTGCCCTGTTTGCGTAGCGCATCCTCATAAGCATTCACCGCCGGCATGATTCTCTGCCACAGCGAATGCCGATCGAGATAGTCGCCCCATACAAACAGATGCGGCACACCCTTCAGAGGCGACAGATCGGTTCGCTGCGGATTCGGTGCGCCTGACGGTTCAATAGCAATGACGCCCTTGATTTTGTCAGGTGCCTTCAGCGCCGCATTGAAGGTGAAGTTGCCACCCTGGCTGTGGACGACAATGACGCAGGGGCAAACTTTTTGTACGTATTGGTCGTAGGCCGCTTGTGTCGCTGCGTCGTTGGTAGCCCAGCGGGGAATGCCCTGTTTACCGAACTGATCGAAAGCCTTCACCGGGAACAAGGTGCCCTCAGGGAAGACCACCCTGCGCGCCGGATCCGTGTTGTAGCCGCTACCCTCCGGTCCGAGCCGGAACAGCTCCCAGGCCTCTTTCTTGGTGCGGAAGAACGGCTCGGTCTTGAAAATTTCCGGATAGCGCGCCCAGGACGCACGACCGCGCTCGACCGCGTCGCTGACGTAAACATCGTGACCGGCCTTCAGAAAGTACTGCTGCCAGCCGGGCGCGCCATCGGGCTTGCTCTCCCAGGTCACGCCGGACAAGCCGCCGCCATGCCACATCAGGAGGGGATAGCGGCCCTTTCGGCTCATCTCATGCAGCTTCACGTACTGCACATACATCTGCTCGACCTCGAAGTCCCCATTCGGGTCGACTCGAAATGGTGCGGCTCCTGCGGTGAAAACGATTTCTTTCACAGGCAAGCCAGACAGGGTCACCTGGCGCCCGCCAACATGAAAGCTTCCCACTTCTTTGACCGCGAAGTGATCGGCGCCCGGACTGTGCTGGTGCGCGCATCCCGCCAGCGCCAGGGCGCCCGTCGCGACAGCAGCCGCAAGCAGTCGTGTCGTCATCTGTTGTCTCCTTGTTATGTCGAATGATTGCCGATGCTCAATCTGGCAGCCCGCCCGCTGGCGACATGGGAGAGTCACCTGCCGGGCTGGGGCACAATATAGCGGTCGATCAAAGATGGAATTTCCCGATGGCTCGAAAAGTGATGCTCCAGCATCCACAAACCGGCATTGTCCGGAACGGGTTTTATGGTTTCAGCTGGACTTATCTGTTCTTTGGCTGGTGGGTACCTTTGATCCGCGGAGAACTTGGCGTGGCGGCGCTGCACCTGCTTTTTACGTTTTTTACCTTCGGGCTCTGGCAGGTGATCGTTGCGTTTCTCTACAACCGTCAATTCATGATCCGGATGCTCGAAAAAGGCTATGTGCTCGCCGACCGGGAGGACGTCATGAGCGCCGCCCGGGTCGCGCTTGGTATTGGCACCCCGTCGGGCTGACCAAGGCGCTCCGCACAGCCCAGCCAGCCAGTCAATGGAGGGGTAATCCTGAAAATCCGCCTCCGAGTAGGCTTGATTTAGCCTGGAATTTGCTACCCTTGCGCCCGCTTTAAAGACCCTGGTTGCTTTAGGGCCCTATTTTTTCGCCGCTGGAGCGGATTCATGAGCGCAATGGTCGTCTTCGCCACAACCGTCTTCCTGTCGGCGTTTCTCTTATTTCAGATCCAGCCTATCGTGGCCAAGATGATCCTGCCCTGGTTCGGCGGTTCATCATCGGTCTGGAGTACGTGCATCGTTTTTTTCCAGAGCGTGCTGCTGCTTGGCTATGGTTACGTGCACTGGCTGCATGAAAGGGTTTCGCGCTCCCGCCAGCCCATTGTTCATGCTGCACTTCTGATTATTTCGCTGGTCACGCTACCGGTGGCAGCCGATGCCTCGTGGAAGGGCATGACGCTCGACTACCCGTCGCTCGCGGTACTGGCCGTGCTCGCGGTGGCCTGTGGCGCGCCGTATCTGCTGTTATCCACCACGGGCCCCCTGATGCAGGCCTGGTATGCGCGTGTGGGCGTGGCAAGCGGCGATGGGTCGCGCGCGTACCGGCTGTACGCGCTTTCCAATCTCGCATCGATGCTGGCTTTGCTCACCTATCCGGTGCTGATCGAGCCTGCGCTAGCGCTCGAGGCCCAGGCCAATACCTGGTCCGTTGCGTATGTCGTGTTCGTAGCAGCCGCTCTTGGAACCGCCTGGTTAACCTGGCGGGCCGGCGCCGGTACGGGAGACTCAGCGGCTGACACCACAGCCGCGTCAACCGATGACACGCCACGCCCCAGGTTTGGTGAGCTTGCGCTGTGGGTGGGACTGTCGGCGACCGCCTCAATTCTGCTGCTGTCCATGACGCGCCACCTGACCCAGGACATTGCGCCAGTGCCATTCCTGTGGGTGCTGCCGCTTAGCATCTACCTGCTCAGTTTCATTCTGTGCTTCGATGCGCCGCGCTACTACGTGCGCAAACTGTTCCTGCCGCTGTTACCAATTGCGTTTATCGCACTCGACCGGGTACACGATGTGTACACCTGGGTCCCGCTGCTGATCGGCGTCACCTGCATTTCACTGTTTGTGTTTTGCATGGTCTGCCATGGCGAGCTTGTTCGACGCAAACCGCCAGTCAGGCACCTGACGCTTTTCTATCTGATGCTCTCCATTGGCGGCGCCTTAGGAGGCACTCTGGTCGGTCTGATCGCACCGACAATCTTTAACGCGTACTACGAACTCCCAATCGGACTTTTCCTCTGTGCGGTGCTCACGCTCGCCGTGCTGTGGCGCGAGCTCTCTCGATTCTGGCGCGTAGCCCTTGTCGTGTTGGTTGCGTTCTACGGCCTGCGGCTCACCATGATTTCATTCGACTACGTGAACGGCTATCGCGCGGTTGTGCGCAACTTCTACAGCCAGACCCGCGTCGAAGATGTGATGGACAAAGACTTCGGTATGCGTCGCGTGATGCTCCACGGCCGGATCAATCATGGCGAACAGTATCTCGACGAAAAGCTTCGCCGGATGCCAACCGCCTACTTCTGCGAGCGCTCTGGTATTGGGCGGGTCTTCCGCAGTCTGCCTACCGACCGCCCGCGTAAGCTCGGCATCCTCGGGCTTGGAACCGGCACGCTTGCTGTGTACGGCTTGCCTGGCGACGAAATGCGCATCTATGAGATCAACGAGCAGGTGCTCGATCTCGCGCGCAGCGAATTCACTTTCCTCTCCGACTCGCCGGCCAAGATCGTACCCATTCTGGGTGATGGCAGGCTGATGCTCGAGCGTGAGCCCGATCAGCAGTTTGACGTGCTGGCGATGGACGCATTCTCAGGCGACTCGGTGCCGACCCATCTTGCCACCGTCGAGGCAATCAAAGTCTATTTGCGGCACATGCGGCCTGATGGCTATCTGGTGTTCAACATCACCAACCACTACCTCGATCTTCGGCCTGTGATGGCGGCCGCTGCGGCCGAATTAGGTAAGGTTGCCCTGGCGTATCAGGTAAAGAGCGTCGCCGACAACGAAATGTGCCGACCCTCGCACTTTGCGTTGATTATTGATCCTGCCAGGCTTGAAACGCTTCCTGAACTGCTGCGCGACTTCACCCGACTGGAGCCGCGTCCAGGCTTTAAGCCCTGGACCGATAATTTTTCAAATCTGCTGGGAATCCTGAAACGTTTTTGAAGCTACCACCACAGCGTGAACGTCAGTTCGGCAGCGCGATTGACCGGCTCGTAGGCGTAGCTTGTCGCTGAAGCTTGAACGAGATCGGAGCGGCCCACTGCTTTGATCGAGAGTCGAAGCGAAGCGTGCCGGTCTTCGATCTGAAAAGGTGTTTCGATCGAAGCCATCAGGCCGCGGCGCTGAATGTTCGTGACGTCGCGGAAACCCAGACCGGTCTGCGACAGCAGCGAAACCTGTCGACCCTGGAGTAACAGTGCTGCGCGAAGCCGGGTTGCCCCGGACCTACGCTCGCGTTCGATGTCCCAGGTCCCGCTCAACCACACCGACAGGTTGAAACGTTCATAGCCCGCTTTTCCGAGCGTAGAGACCCCTCGAAGATCGGTCCACTCGGTCGTCATCATCAGGCCGGGGCGCGGCACCCAGGCGTCGCCCGCGAGGCGCGCTGACTGCAGGTGTAGCATCGTCCCGATCCGGCGCAATCCATCAATGTCACCGCTTACCGGGCTTGTGTAGTTCGACAGCCCGGCAATCACTTCGCCCTCAATCGCAAGTGGCTGTTGAAACGCCTCGGCGTACGTCTCGCCCCGCAAACCCAGACCCACGCCTGCAATGCGCATATTCGGCTCGCGGTATACATGTGAGGCTGCGCTCACCCCCCAACGTACGCGCACCTCAGGCCGCGCAGCCTCAGCACCAGGCGTGTCCGCGCCTTGGTGGGTGGCCGATAAACCCGGTGCGCCGTCTTCTGCAGCCGAACCGGACGCAGTCACCGCGACAACGCCGGAGGCCAACGCCGGCGATGCGGGAATCCCGCCGCACAGTGCTGACACCAGCACCGAGACGCGGGCCAGGCGATTGAGTGGAACTAACCTTGATCGAGTGGGCATGAGGATTGACCGCTGAAGCAATCGGTGATTCAAACACACGGATGTTAAGCAATCGCGACACACCACAACCGGCTGTCCGCTCAAAGATCCTCCGCTCACACCGTGCGTGGCAGCTGCACGGCATCAATCCTTTGCGCGATAACCTGACCACCGGCCCGTTGGCCGGTCGCAGGTATCATCCCGCCCTGCACCGCCGCTTGCTGCCGATCATGACGTCGCCCGAAACCGATCATCGCCATATCCGCTCATTTTCCGGTCGTCGTGGACACTTCACCTCTGGCCAACGTAGCGCCTATGAGACGCTGCTCCCGCTTTATTCGATTCCGGTATCGAGCACGTGCATCGACTCAACGGTCATGTTCGGGCGTGATGCGCCGCTGGTTCTGGAAATTGGCTTTGGCATGGGCGAGACCACCGCGGCGATCGCGCAGGCACAACCTGAGCGCAACTTCATCGGTATCGAGGTTTATCCAGCCGGGGTCGGCGCATTGCTCAGGCGCATTGATGAGGCGGGCTTATCCAACCTGCGAATCATTCAGCATGACGCGATCAATGTACTGCACGACATGATCGCACCCGCCTCGCTGGCCGCAGTTCATGTGTTCTTTCCTGACCCGTGGCCGAAGGCGCGTCATCACAAACGCCGGCTGATCCGGCCCGAGGTCATCGAGCTGATTGCCACGCGACTGGCGCCGGGCGGCGTGCTTCATTGCGCCACCGACTGGGCGCATTACGCACTGCAGATGCTCGCAGTCATGTCCGCCGAACCGCGGCTCGAAAACACTGCTGGCGATGTGTATCTTGCTGAAGATATCGCGATCGCCCGTGGCTTTGCTGACCGGCCTTCCTACCGTCCGCTCACCAAATTCGAGCGCCGCGGGCTGGGCCTGGGGCATGGCGTTTGGGATGTCATCATGAAACGACGGACCGATCGGTGAAATCCGCGTCGGGCATCGATTTCGCACCGGGCTACGCGCAAGGCCGTACCGTTGCGAATCTGGCCGCTCAGATCGGCATCCGATTCGGTGCAGCGCAGGGCCTCGCGGCGCTGCCGCCACTCGAAAATGCCAGCCTGCTCGAAGCAATTACTCGCGCCTCGCATGTTGTGGTGCTCCTTCTTGACGGAGTCGGTTGCGCCCAGCTTGAGGCCTTAAGCCCCAGGGGCTCTCTTTCGCGCGCACGCGTCTGCGAACTCGACTCCACCTTCCCGTCCAGCACAGCACCCGCAGTCACCACGTTTGCCACCGGCGAGGCGCCGGGCTTGCATGCCGTCACGGGATGGCATATGTGGTCCCAACGACATCAGTCCGTGGTCAGGCCGCTGCCGCTTGACTATCGCGGATTGCCGGGAGCGATCGATGCGGGCGATCTGTTTCAATGGGTCCCGTTGAGCGCTCGAATCCAGGCAGTCACCACCGTGCTCCAACCTGCGTGGATTGCGGATTCGGCCTACACCCGATATGCATTTTCCAAGGCGCGGCGGCTTGGCTATTCGACGCTCGAGGATATCCGTCGCTTGGTAACTGAGTCGATGCAGGCGCCCGCACCCGATGGCCATCACCTCTACGTCTACCTGCCGCAGTTCGATATGAACGCGCATGAATACGGTTGGTCCAGCGACCGGGCACACCGAACGATCGTAGCCTTCGATACCTTATTCAGCGATCTTGCCGCGGACCTCTCTCAATCGGGTGCGCTGCTCATTGCAACCGCCGACCACGGGTTCATCGATGTGCCAGGCGAGCAGATCCTCAATCTGGAAGCGTTTCCCGAGGTCGCCTCATTGATTGACGGACCGCTTACCGGTGAGCCGAGAGTCGCTTTCTGCAGGGTGCGACGCGGGTTCGAAGACGTGTTCGCCGATACCGCAGAAAAGCTGCTCGGTTTTGCGTTCGACTGCCATTTGAGCGAAGCGCTCATTCAGTCGGGATGTTTCGGCCCCGCTCAGCACTGCGGAGCTGTACTGCGCGAGCGGATCGGATCGCACACGCTGGTCGGCCGAGATCGTTACTGCCTCACTCAGACACTGCCTGGCGAGGCTCCTGCAAACTTTATTGGCATGCACGGCGGAACGCACCGCGACGAAACCCGTGTCGGCGTGGCGGCTGTGTGCCGCGGATCACCGCTCCCTGTCTGATATCGAGACCCAACCATGTTCGAACTGCTGGTGGCGCTACCCCTGCTCGTCAAGGCCGTGATTCTGGGCGTCGTCGAAGGGCTTACCGAGTTTCTTCCTATCTCTAGTACCGGCCACCTGATCCTCGCCTCGAGCCTGCTCGGCTTTCAGGGCGAGAAGGCCAAGCTATTCAGCGTGGCAATCCAGACCGGCGCGATGGTGGCGGTCATTGTTTACTTCCGTGCTCGAATTGGCGCAACAGTGGCCGGTTTCGGCCGCAACCGGCGCGACACGCGCTTTGCACTTAATGTGCTGATCGCATTTGTGCCCGCAGCGGTCCTGGGCCTCCTGTTTGCCAAGAGCATCAAGCAGCATCTGTTTTCGCCCGTTCCCGTTGCCGCCGCGTTTATTGTCGGCGGACTGGTCATCATGTGGGCCGAAGCGCGATCGGCCCGCGCATCGTCTGCGCCAAGAATTCGGGACATCGATCAGCTCACCCCGGTCGATGCGCTGAAACTTGGTCTTGCCCAGGCAGCGGCGTTGATCCCAGGTACCAGTCGATCCGGCGCCACCATCATCGGCGGCATGCTGTTCGGTTTGTCCCGACAGGTCGCCACCGAGTTCTCATTTTTTCTCGCCATACCGACGCTGATCGGTGCTGGCGCGTATGACACCTGGAAACACCGGGCGCTACTGGATTGGGCTGACCTGCCGCTATTTTCGGTGGGCCTGGTGGTGTCGTTTATCAGCGCGCTCGCCTGCGTGCACTGGCTGATGCGATTCGTCGCCACGCACAGCTTTGTTGTCTTTGCCTGGTACCGGATTGTGTTCGGCGCGGTGGTGCTGATCACCGCCTGGACGGGCCTGGTCAGCTGGGCTGACTAGGCCAGGCAGGCGACACCCGTCCCAATCAACGGTGCCAGTAGCCGTAGGGATGGCCGTGCGGGTGGCCGTGCCGAGCCGCATGACGTCCGTGGTAGTGATGAGGATGGCCACCTCCGTTAATCACAACCACCGGCGCGCTGCGAACGACAACCACCGGCGGCGCACCGTAGCCATAGGCTGCATAACCGCCGACCGGCGCGGTGTAAACCACCGGCGGATAAAACCTTACCGCGGGAGGCGGCGCCATGTAGGCGTGCGGTGGGTACGAGACGTACGCGCCGCCGTAGGCAACGTGTGGTTCATGGCGATAACCGGGAGCCGCGCCGGCCACTGCGCCCACCACACCGCCCGCGATCGCGCCGTCGCGCCCACCCAGCGCCTGGCCGATCAACGCGCCAGCGCCAGCGCCGACAATCGCGCCCAGCAAGGCGTCATCCGCCTGGGCGACCGTTGGCAGCGACAGCGCAATCAGACAGGCACTTAACGCAAGTTTCGATCGGGCCTTCATTGAAACACTCCTTCAGGTTCGGTTCGGCGCCTGAGCATCATTGAGTTAGTCGATCAGTAGCGCTTGATCACAGTACCGGAAGGCATCGCCCACACACCAGAGCGAGCCTGCAAGAGTTGTAAGCAATCATGTACACTAAATGACTTACCAGTCAGTAATAGGTCATCTGACCGGCACACCATCCATGACGCCCCCCTCCCAATCCGCCCCGGCTGTCACGCCCCGCTGGGCGCGTCGCAAAGACAGTCGCCCGGCGGAATTGCTGGAGGCAGCGCTCGACTGTTTTGTCGAACGCGGCTATGCCGCCACGCGACTCGAGGACGTTGCCGCTCGCGCTGGCGTCAGCAAAGGCACGCTCTACCTCTACTACAACGGTAAAGACGACCTTTTCAAGGCCGTCGTGCGCAGTAACGCGCTACCACTCATTGAGGCATTCCGACAGGATATCGAGCGCTCCACCCTTCCCAGTGCTGAACTGATTGCAAGGTTTTTCCACGGCTGGTGGCAGCAGATTGGGGAGACCCGCCTGGCTGGTATCGCCAAGCTGATCGTCGGCGAAGCAGGCAATTTTCCAGAGGTCACGCGGTTTTTTCTCGAAGAGGTCGCGCAACCGACCTGGCGTCTGTTGGGTGCGATCCTCGAGCGCGGCATCGCCTCTGGTGAATTTCGACAGATTGATGTTCCGGCGGCTGCGGTTGTGTGGATGTCACCACTGATCCTGAAAGCGATCTGGATGCGCTCGATCGCCCCCAACTGCGCGGAGGTCGAGGTCGTGCCCATCGAACGCTACTTGAAAACTCACACGGACCTGGTGCTGTCGGCCCTTCGGCCCGTGCGTGGCGCAGCATGACCCGAGCGCGTGCGCTGATCCTGCTGATAGGCGTCCTGGCCGCTACGGGTGCGGGCGTCGGATGGTGGAAGGCTCAACGGCCGCAGGCGTCTCCGCCGGCCAACATAACGGGCGCAAGCTCCCAAGCGCGCCCACTCGAATTCGGTCCAACCGAAGTCATCCGGCTGGAGCCCGGCGCGCTCGCACGCGTGGTGCCGATCACCGGCACGGTCATCGCCCCCACCCAGACTATTGTGAAGTCGCGTGTGTCCGGCGACATTCGCGAGATCACCGTACGCGAAGGGATGGCGGTCAAAGCTGGCCAACTGGTTGCCACAATCGATCCAACCGAATTCCAGCTGCGTGTCGGCGAGCGCGAAGCAATGCTGCGCTCAGCGCAGGCCCAACTCGAACAGGCGCAGCGCACGCTTACCAACAATCGTGCGCTGTTAGAAAAAAACTTCATCTCGCAGAACGCCTTCGACAACGCGCGTTGGGGGGTTGACGTAGCTGCCGCTGCGCGGGACAGCGCGGAGTCCCTGCTCGCACAGGCGCGAAAGTCGCTGGCAGACACCCGAATCCTCGCGCCGATGTCAGGTCTGATTGCACAGCGGTTTGTCCAACCGGGCGAAAAGGTCTCGCCCGATAACCGCGTCCTGTCGATCATTGATCTCTCAGGGCTTGAGGTCGAAGCGCCGGTACCGGCAGGAGAGGCGGGTAATCTGAAAGCGGGTCAGCCGGTGACCCTCCGAATCGAGGGGATCCCTGAGTCGTTCCGCGGAACGGTTCTGCGAATTAATCCCGCCACCCAGGCTGGCACGCGTGCGATCCCGGTCTACCTGGGGCTCGAGCGCAGCGACCCTCGATTGCGAGCAGGTCTGTTTGCACAGGGCTCACTCGTGCTCGAACGGCGAGAGGGCGTGGTCGCCATTCCGCCCGGCGCAGTGCGCGATTCAGCGGGCCGCCAGTTTGTCTATCTGATCGAACGCGAGGCTATCGTCGAGCGCGACGTCAAGCTGGGCATGGTCGATGACAGCGCCCGTGCACCCAGCGGAAGCCAGGGTCTTGTCGAGGTTACCTCAGGGCTTGCTGCGGGCGATCTACTCGTTGCGATCAATGTCGGGCTGCTCAGGCCCGGTACGCCTGCGCGCGTCGCGCAGCGCTGAGCGCTTAATCCGAGTTATTGGCAATGTGGCTCACGCGCGTCTCGGTCAATCATCCCGTGTTCGCCACGATGATGATGCTCGCGTTCGTCGTGCTCGGACTGTTTTCATACAAGCGGCTTGCGGTTGACCAGTTCCCGGATATTCAACTGCCTGTGGTCGTTGTCAGCACCGAGTATCCCGGCGCTTCGCCCGAGGTGGTCGAGGTTGATGTATCGCGAAAGATCGAAGAGCAGGTCAACACGATCAGCGGCGTCAACGAAATGTCGTCGCGCTCGTATGAGGGCTCGTCGGTCGTCATCATCCAGTTTGACCTGTCGGTTGACCCGGCCCGCGCCGCGCAGGATGTACGCGAAAAAATCGCCCTGATTCGACCCAGCTTCCGGCCGGAAGTGAAAGAGTCGCTGGTGACTCGGGTGAACCCCGAAGACAACCCGATCATTTCCATCGCATTGCAGTCGGAGTCGCGCAGCCCTCGCGAGCTCACCACGCTGGCTGAACAGCTGGTCAAGCGCAGGCTCGAGAACGTGCGCGGCGTTGGCCGCGTCACCGTCGTTGGAGGCGTACGCCGAGAGGTGCTCATTCAACTGCGCCCAGCCGATATGGAAGCGTTTCGAATCGGCGTTGATCAGGTGATTGCAGCGCTTCGCACCGAGAACCAGGAGTTGCCTGCGGGCAGCCTGATTGCATCGGACCGCGAGCAGGTGGTTCAGATCCGCGCGCGCATGAAATCGGTTGAAGAGTTTGGACGGATCATTGTGGGCCGGCGTGGGAATCAGCCCATCCTGCTGTCGCAGGTCGCCGATGTGCTCGACAGCGAGCAAGAGCGCGAGAGCAGCGCGCTGGTCGACGGGTCCCGCGCCGTATCAATCGACGTGGTCAAGGCGCAGGGCGAAAACACCATTGCGGTGGTCGACGGCGTGAGGAAAACCGCGGCGGCCTTGAGCCGCGACCAGTTACCACCCGATGTGCGCCTGGTTGTTGTTCGTGACGCCTCTACATCGATCCGCAATTCGGTCGCCAGTGTTCAGCGCAATATCGTCGAGGGCGCGATCCTCACAGTGCTGATCGTATTTCTGTTTCTGTCGTCCTGGCGCTCCACGGTCATCACGGGTCTGACGCTACCCATTTCCCTGATCGGGACGTTCCTGGTGATGTACGCGATGGGCTTCACGATCAACCTGGTCACGCTCCTTGCGCTGTCGATCTGCGTGGGCCTTCTCATCGACGATGCGATCGTTGTGCGTGAAAACATTGTTCGCCATCAGGCGATGGGCGAAGACCACCGGACCGCTTCACTGAAGGGCACGGCAGAAATCGGTCTGGCGGTTACCGCCACCACGCTCACCATCGTCGCGGTATTTCTGCCAATCGGATTCATGGGCGGAATCATCGGCCGCTTCTTTAAGGAATTTGGCATCACTGTGGCGTTCGCGGTGCTGCTGTCGATGTTCGTCTCGTTCACACTCGACCCAATGTTGTCGGCAATCTGGCACGACCCCGACGCACAGGGTCCGCGCGGCCGTGGCCCGATTGCCTGGATCCTGCGCCGCTTTCAGGCATTGATGCTGAAGCTGGAGGGGGGCTACGTTGCATTGCTGCGCTGGGGGCTCGCGCACCGAACACTCACCATGGTGCTGGCGCTGGTAGCGTTTTTTTCTGCGTTTCCGCTGGTGAGCAAGGTGGGCAAGGAGTTTGTGCCACAAGCCGATAACAACGAGTTTTATGTTCAGTTTTATACGCCTGCTGGCTCACCGCTGGCATTTACCGAACAACGGGTTCGGATGGTGGAGGCCGCCCTTCGCGAGTTTGACGGGGTCACACTCACCTACGGCACCATCAATACCGGCGTGGCACTGGGCCGCAATTACGCCAGCGTCTTTGCCCGGCTGGTCGATCGATCGCAACGCACCCTGTCTGTGCAGCAGATGCGTGCCCCCGTACGCGATCGGCTTCGGCAGATTCCCGGCGTCACGCTGACCGACCTGGGTAATCTGAACACCGTCGGCTCTGGCAAACCGATTCAGATCAGCGTCCAGGGCCAGGACATGGCCGAGCTCGAGCGAATCGGCCAGCAGGTGCAGCAGGCGATGCGTGCAGTCAACACGCAACTGGGCCGCGAGGCTATCGTCGAAATCGACAGCAGCTCCAAGCCCGCCAAGCCAACCGTCACGGTCAGTGTTGATCGCGCGCTTGCCTCCGATCTGGGGCTGAGCGTGGCTCGACTGTCGCAGGCGCTGCGCCCGTTGATCGCGGGCGAGTCCGCGACTACCTGGCGGGCGCCTGACGATGAGAATTACGATGTTCGTGTCCGGTTGCCCGCGGCCGGCCGCAGCTCAATCGCCGATCTGTCTCGGCTGACAGTTGCCTCTACGCTGCCCGATACCGACGGTCATCCCAGAATGATTCCGCTTCGACAGGTGGCCGATCTCACACCGGGATTCGGGCCGACGCAGATCAACCGCAAAGCGCTGACCCGCGAGGTACTGGTCTCCGCCAACGCGGACGGCATTGCCGCAGGAACGGCTGGTGCGCTGCTTCAGTCGCACCTTGACCGCATCGACCTGCCGCCTGGCTATCGACTGGCGACGGGCGGCGGAAATAAGGACATGAGCGAATCGTTCAGCTACGCGCTGCAGTCACTGGTACTGGCGGTGGTTTTCATCTACATGATCCTTGCCTCGCAGTTCGGCAGCTTTATTCAACCCGTGTCGATCATGGCGTCCCTACCGCTGTCATTACTGGGGGTCGCACTCGCCCTGCTGGCCTGGCGATCAACCCTGAATATTTTTTCGATGATTGGCTTCATCATGCTGATGGGTCTGGTCACCAAGAATGCGATTCTGCTGGTTGACTTTGCCAACCAGGCGCGTCGCGAGGGCGTCGCGCGGACCGCCGCGCTGCTGCGTGCCGCGGAGGTCCGGCTTCGCCCCATCCTGATGACCACCCTTGCCATGGTGTTCGGGATGCTGCCGCTGGCGGTGGGTGTCGGCGAGGGGTCTGAGCAGCGAGCGCCGCTCGCGCACGCCGTGATCGGCGGGGTGGTGGCCTCTACCCTGCTGACGCTCCTGGTGGTGCCGGTGCTTTATTCGCTGCTGGATGATCTGGCTGGGTGGCGTCGCAATCGAAAACCAGCACCCGCCGCACCGTCCGGGCCCGCTGGTTGATACACTAGATTTCCTGCCGGTTTCAACCCGACTCCTGATGCGCCATGAATTTTGAACTTGCCCGCCACAACATGGTCGAGCAGCAGATCCGCCCCTGGGATGTGCTCGATCCCGCTGTCCTTGAGACGGTCGCTGCCGTTCATCGCGAAGACTTTGTCCCGCCGGCCTATCGATCCCTGGCCTTCACCGACATGGAGGTTCCACTCGATATCGCGGGCCATCGAACCGGTGAGGTCATGCTCGCGCCCAAGGTCGAGGCACGCATGCTGCAGGCCGCAAATCCGCACCCGTCTGACTCGGTGCTCGAGATTGGCACAGGCTCGGGCTACATGGCAGCTCTGCTTGCGCGGCACGCTCAAAGGATCGTCAGCTGCGAAGTCCGGCCTGAGCTGGTGAGCTTTGCCCAAGATAACCTCGCGCGGGCGGGATTTGGGCAGGTTACCGTTAAACACGGCAACGGGCTCGATGAAGTCGCCGGTGGTGCCCGCTTCAACCTGATCGTACTGTCAGGGTCGGTGTCATTCGTACCCGATTCGCTTCTCCAAGCGCTGCAGCCGGGCGGGCGGATCATCGCGATCGTCGGCGAGCCGCCTGTCATGACTGCGCAGTTAATCACCCGAGCCTCCGACACACGGTTCACCTCAGAACCCCTGTTCGAAACAATCGCCACCCCACTGGTTGGCTTCCCCCACAAAGAGCGTTTTGTATTCTGACACCGCGACCAAAGTCTGATCCTCGCGGCTCTGGAGAAATCGCGTCATGACACGTCTTGCGTCTGCCCGCTCGCTGATCGTCGTTGCGCTCGCAACCTTGCCCGCGCTGTCAGGCGCCATGGATCTCGCACAAGCCTATCGGCTGGCGCTCGCCAACGACTCTCAGGTCGCCAGCGCGCGGTTGCAGCTGAACGCGATTCGCGAAAAGCTGCCGCAGGCTCAAGCGGCTTTTCGGCCGCAGGTGAGCAGTGCCGCATCGCTCCAGCAGCAATACGCTGAAATTTTTCCGGCGCGAGGCAATCAATACAGCACCGACTTCACCAATCAAAACTACTCGGTCTCTTTGAACTATCCCATTTACCGGGCTCAAAACGCAGAGGTGCTTGAGCAGAGCAAGTTGCAGATCTCGGTGGCAGAAGCGCAGCTTGCCGCGGCATCGCAAGACCTGGTGCTGCGTATATCGCAGGCGTACTTCGATGTGCTCGCCTCGCAGGACAACCTTGCCACGATCGGCTCGCAGAAGCGCGCGATCACCGAGCAGCTCGCCGCTGCCAAGCGCAATTTTGAAGTCGGCACCGCCACCATTACTGACCAGCAGGAAGCCCAGGCTCGCTTCGATCTTGCCGTCGCGCAAGAGCTCGCTGGCCTGAATGACCTCGAGGTGAAGCGCGCCGCCCTGGCGCTGCTGGTCGGCCGATCGGTCAGCGATATTGCAAGGCTTCGCCCAGGAATTCAGCTCAGTGCGCCGCTGCCTGCGCAGGAAACGCAGTGGACCAGCGCGGCTCGCGATTCCAATTTCTCCGTTCAACAGGCCAGGCTCAACTCTGAAATCGCGAAGCGCGAAATTGAACGGCAGCGGCTGGCCACCAACTTCACTGTTGACCTGGTGAGCTCCGTCTCGCATGGACGCAGCGCAAACTTCAACCAGGTCGGTACCAATTCACTCGTGGGCGGGTTGGGCGTGCAGGTTGCAAAACCACTCTACACGGGCGGTCTGATCGAATCACGCGTCAAAGAAGCGCTCGCCAGCCACGAGCGGTCGCTGTCTGACCTTGAAACAGCACGACGCCAGGCCGAGCTCGCCGCGCGCCAGGCGTTTTATGGGGTTAACAGCGGTCTTGCACAGATCCGCGCACTCGAGGCTGCCGAAAAGTCCAGTCAGCTGGCTCTCGACTCTAACCTCTTGGGCTACCAGGTGGGCGTACGCATCAATATCGATGTGCTGAACGCCCAGCAGCAGCTCTTCACCACGCGCCGCGACCTGGCGCGCGCGCGCTACGACACGCTCATCAACAGCCTGAGGCTCAAGACCACGAACGGCTCGCTGGGCGAGTCCGACATCGGAACGGTGAACGCCCTGCTGGTTGCTGCAGAGCCCGCGAGGAACTAAGCATCCAAGGCACTACGAAGGCCGAGTCAATCGGCGTCGGGTCGCCCTTAATGAAAGTTCGTCCGATCGTCGTGACGCTCACGAGCATCCCGCCTCGGTTCGCGAATCTGCCGCGCAAGATTGCCTCGCTGATGCGGCAGACGGTGCAGCCTGATGCAATCGAGCTTTACCTACCGCGTTCATATCGCCGATTTCCTGGACCGCGCCCCCCTCTGCCTCAGCTGCCAGACCATGTTCGCATCATCGATCTTGATGAAGATCTTGGGCCGGCCACCAAAGTGCTCCCAGCAAGTCATCGCTGGCGCGGCGAAAATATTGACTTGCTGCTGTGTGACGACGACCGTCCGGAAGATTCAGGCTGGGTAGCGCGTTTTGCCAGCGCCCGGCACCACCGCCCGCACGATATCGTCTGCGAATCGGGCTGGTTCGTGGATGACCTGCTTTGCGAGCCGCGCTGCGCTACCGACCAGCCGCGTGTCCAGGTGTCGCCGCGATTTGGCAAAACCCTTGGTTACCACCTGCAGCGACTGCTAACACTCAGGCTTTACACACCCAATACCCAGGTGTATTCGCAGTCCGGCTATGCCGACGTTTTTGCGGGCGTCTACGGCGCAATGATGGCGCCGGGCGTATTCCAGCATCCTGAGGCCTGGAACATTCCCGACATTCTCTGGACAGTCGATGATGTATGGCTCTCGGGTATGGCCCGAAAGAATGGCACCAAGATTTGGGTCAATGCGGTCGCACGACCTGTTCCGCGCGATCGTTATTTCGACCGAATCGCAGCGCTCAAGCACCATGTGGAGTGCGGGTTTGACCGGGATGCCGCAAACCGCATGTGTGTTCAGCACTTCCGCGATCACTACGGCATCTGGCGGTAACGGCCTCAAGCCGAGCGGGGTGCGGAGCGTTCGACCAGCGGAGCCACGCTCGCGACCGTTCGCTGCGTAGCGCCACGATGCTGCGCGGCAAACGCCAGGGCCGCGGCCGACCTCTGCTGTCTGCGCCCGGTGTTCTCAACCAGCGCTAGCGCCTGCTCCAAGGCTTCGGCTGCATTGCCCACCCTGACAGCCGCATCGGCCGAGACGGCGTCCTCGCTGATCTGCTCGAAATTGAAGGTGTGCGGGCCCAGCACAACCGGGCATCCCACCGCACAGGCCTCGATCAGGTTCTGGCCACCCAACGGCGCAAAGGAGCCGCCTATGATGGCGACATCCCCGAGCGCATACCAGGCGAACATCTCGCCCATCGAGTCCCCTACCATCACATCCGACTGCGCCACCGACAGGTCGGGATCAGCCTCACCAAATGCCGAGCGGCGGCTGGTTCGCCAACCCTGGGCGCGCGCAAGCTCGGCCACTTCCTCAAATCGCTGCGGATGGCGAGGCACAATCACAAGGAGTGGCCTAGGCGTATCACCCGCCAACCCGACGTGCTGGCGCCAGGCGTCGAGGAACATCGACTCCTCTCCGTCTCGAGTACTCGCCACTACGATGACGCCGCGTCTAGCCCCTGTCGATAGCAAGCACTTACGCCAACGCACACCACGGGCGATCATCGCTGCTGGGGGCTCGATATCAAACTTCAAATTTCCGATGACAGGAACCGCCTGCCGGCCCAGTTGCGCCAGCCTTGCGGCATCAGACGGGGTTTGCGCCAGCACCAGATCGAGCCCCCGGAGCGCCGGTTCGATCAGCGCACGCCAGCGAAGCCCCTTCCGTAGCGAGCGCTCGGAGAGCCTTGCGTTAACCAGCACCACAGGCACCGACCAGCGATTCGCCGCCGCCAGCAGATTCGGCCAGACTTCGGTCTCGATCAAGACCCCCAGGGTGGGACGCACTCGGGCGAGAAATCGGCGCGAAGCGCCTGGATAGTCCCACGGCAACCAGGCCTGGCGAAGCCGACCCGCGTCGATCAGATCCGCGAACACTGCCGCACCCGTTGCACGACCGGTCGGCGTCATGTGAGTCAGTAGTAGATCGGCCTCGGGCCAGCGCGCCGCAAATGCCCGTACCAGCGACTCCGAGGCGCGGGTCTCGCCGACCGATACCGCATGAACCCAGAGCAGTTGCCGGGCGGCCTGAGAGCGCCTGGCAATCCACCCAAACCGCTCGGGCCAGGCGCTTAAGTAGCCGGGCTGGCGCAAAGCGCGCCACAGCAGCGACGCAAGCAATAGCGGCGTCAGACACCACCAGGCGATCGAGTAGACCCACAGCGGGCCGCGCGCAGGACGAGCGGAGGAAACCATGCTGGGGCCGGATGCTATGCTCTGCGGGCATTGGGGGCAAGCACATCAGCCCCGACTGACCTGAGGCCCTCCCTTGACCGACATCGGTTTCATCCATCGGACGAGCCCGCTTGAGCGACGACTTTCCAAGCTCCGCCAAAGCCTCTTCAAGTAAATCAGACGACGCGCGATGCCGCTTAGCCCCGATCCCGAAGTCATCGTTTTCAATATCAAGCAGCGCTATACCGGCGTGTCGGCCACCGTCAACGCGCTGGTGCCGCTACAGATGTCGCAGTGGCAACTGGGCTACTGCGGCAGCACGATGTCCAACGGCATCGCTGGCATGACGCTTCGCGAAACTATCACCCTGTCACGGCGGCCACCAGCCCATCGGCCCTTTCGAATCTGGCATGTGCGCCGCGACCACGAGATGATGGCGGGCATCTGGGCGCGTGATGTCCTGCGCCTACCCGTCAGGCTGGTATTTACCTCGGCGGCGCAACACCGTCACGGCTGGTTTCCGCGCTGGCTGATCTCGCGAATGGATGCCGTGATTTCAACGACCGATAAGGCGGCAAGCTTTGTACCGAACACCACTGCGGTGGTCCCGCACGGTATCGATCTTCAACGCTTCAGCCCGCCCCGCGATCGATTTGAATCTTGGGCCGAGAGCGGGCTGCCTGGTCGCTACGGCATCGGTACTTTTGGGCGCGTTCGTCCCGATAAGGGTAGCGACGTGTTTGTCGATGCCATGATCGAAGCGCTGCCAGGCTTGCCCGGCGCCACTGCGATCATCGCGGGACTTGCGCAGCCCAAGCATCTCGACTTCGAAGCATCCTTGCGACAAAAGATCGCCGCCGCAGGCCTATCCGAGCGAATCATCTTCCTGGGCGAGGTGCCCGCCGGGCAAGTGGCCGAGTGGTATCGACGCTGCCTCGTGTGTGTCGCCTGCCCGCGCTACGAGCCCTTCGGGCTCACACCGTTCGAAGCGGCGGCGACGGGCTGCGCACTCATCTGCTCGCGCACCGGCGCGTTTGAGGCGCTGGTCGAGCCGGGTGTCAACGGAGATCTGGTTGAGCCGGGTGATGCGCCTGGCCTCGCCCGGGCGCTGCTGTCACTGCTGGCCGACCCAGCGGCCGCAATCAATATGGGATACGCCGCACGCGATCGGGTTGTTAAACGGTTCACGCTTGAGCGCGAGGCTTCGGGCATCGGTAAGGTTTATAGCCAGATGTTTGCTCAGGAGCTTTCGCGGTCATGAGCAACGCATCCAATACCGATCTCTCAGTACTTGAGCGCGTCACGGTGATTGTCGTGACCTACGAGAGCGCGCACTGCCTGCCGGTGCTAGCACCGCTTCTCAGTATCTGTCCGCATGTGATCATCGTTGACAACGCGAGCAGCGATGCCACTGCAGCACAGGCCAGGCAGCAGTTTCCCCATGCGCAGGTCATTGCGCTCTCAACCAACCTGGGCTTTGGCGCAGCCAACAATCGGGCACTCGAATGCGTGCGCACTCCGTTCGCGTTTCTGCTGAATCCCGACTGCGAAGCCAGTCCCGAGGACCTTGCAATACTTGTTCACGAGGCTGAACGCTTCCCGGAAGCCGCAGTTCTCGCCCCGCAACTGACCAATCCGAGCGGAGAACCTGAAATCAACTATCGCTGGCCCGCCACCCGATGGCGTTCCAGGGGACCTGGTGCAACCGGCCCGCTCTGCGTGGGTTTTATCTGCGGTGCAGCCATGCTGTGCGCGCTCGCTAACATGGGCGATGCGGCCCGATTCGACGAACGGTTCTTTCTCTACTACGAGGATGACGATCTGTGCCTTCGGCTATTTGACAGTAAGCGCGCCATGATCGTGATTCCTCGCGTCGCGGTAGTTCACCGCTCCCGAGGCTCAGTGCGGGGTCCGTCTCGGTCGAAGGCTGAATACCTTCGCGGCTATCATCACGCGCAATCCAAGCTCTGGTTCGCGCAGAAGCACCAGTCAACCGCCCAGGCGAGGCGACTGCGCAACCGAACCCTAACGCTTGCCGTAGCGAGCTGGCCGTTGCGGGCACTAGCACTTTCTCCCCGCTTACTTGCTCGACTCAACGGGCGGATCATGGGCCTGATCAGATGGAGACCTTATGGCTGAGTCATCAACAAGCCGGCCTACCCTATGCATCGGCATTCTCGCAATGAACGAAGCGCGTCGCATCGAAGCGTGCGTCGCGAGTGCCGCTTTTGCCGATCAGATACTGGTTATTGACTCCGGCAGTAGCGATGACACGCGCGAGATCGCTGCGCGTGCCGGTGCCGAAGTACATGTTTACGAGCAGTGGGAGGGATTCGCAACACAGCGCAACCGGCTGCTTACGCATGTACGAACGCGCTACATCTTCTTCCTCGATGCTGATGAGCTGATCACGCCGCCGCTTCGCGACGAAATTCTTTCTCTGGTTGCAACGGGCCGTCCGGTCCGTGGCGCGGTGCTGTGGAACCAGGTGGCTTACGGCCGACCGCTCACCGCAATGAAATCCACCGGCGGTGTTGAGCGGCTGTTTCGCACCGACACACTGCTGCGGTTCGAGGGTGTCGTACATGAAGGCGCAGTGCTCGAGCCTTCCACTATTGCCTTAACCACCCTGCGGCACAGGCTCTTACACACATCACGCGAAACGGTCTACGAGAGCCTTCTGAAACTCGCGCAATATGTTCAGCTTGGCGCAGCCAAGCGTGCTGCTGCAGGGAAGCGCGGCGGCATACTTCGCGGCTTTGGCTCTGCGCTTGCAATCTTTATTCGGCTCTATATTTTTCGACGTGGGTTTCTATGTGGGGCGGAAGGATTTCTGTTTTGTTTCTTCATCGCCCTCGAATGTTTTTTCCGGTACGCGGCGCTCAAATATGACCAGCCACTTCTGCAGAGCGCCGCGCGCAGATAGCGGGATCACCCAGCGCCGAATCGCCAGCAGGATTCGTTGACCATGGTGTCTTCAAATCGGATGTCGGTCAGCTGGCTGGCTGCGATCGGGTTGGGTCTGCTCGCCTTATCCAGTCTCAACTCAAAAATTGCGGGTGTGCTGTGGGGACTGAGTTTTATCGTCGCCGGAATCGCCGCGCACCGCACAAGGCCCTGGCTGAACCCGAATCCTATTGACCAGGCCGCACAAACCTGGCTTTGGAGCGCTGCTGGCGCGTTAGGTTGCTGGGTCGCTGCTGCTGCAATCTGGGGAGAGCTTTTTCCGCTTCGGTCTGGCGAAATCAACTCAGCAGCCCGGCTGCTTACCGGCGCACTGGCGGCTTACTGGATCGTGCGCTCAACACAGCGCGCGTCTTGGACAATAAGCCCCGGTGTCATCTCAATCGCGGTCGCGATAGCCTGTGTGCTGGCCGCGTTCGTCTCCGCGCTTACTACCGACCGTGAGCGCTATCCCAGCAATGCAATAGCATGGTCCTCCGCGGTAGCACTGTTGGCATGTCTTTTAGCTGCTCAGGTGATCGATCGCAAAACGCTGGCTCGCACGCGTGTTGTCTGCGCGCTGGGTATCGCATCCGCGCTCGCGGCGATTGCATTCAGCCAAACCCGAGGCGTATACCCGGTCGCGCTATGGATCGCCGGAGTTGCTCTGATCGCCGGCTACCGCCAGAGCGTTCATCGAATCCGAGTGCTCGCCGCCGCAGGGATCAGTGCGATTGCCCTGGCTCTCGCACTATCCTTCGCAGCACTCCACCCGGGCGATCCGCTACGCCTGCGTGAAGCGATCAGTGATCTTCAACAGGCCACCAGCACCCAGCAGTTCAACTCATCGGGCGGCGCGCGGGTTTACTTAGCCGAACTTGGCTGGCGCACAGTACTGGACTCCCCGTGGTTCGGGGATATTCCTTGCGCTCCCTAATCTGATGGTTGTAGAGTGTCATCCTACCACC
>CAZORB010000025.1:0-237 GCA_964581825.1 uncultured Bordetella sp. | reverse complement strand
TCCCCGTGGTTCGGTATTGGGGCTAATCAAAGAAGAGAACTTATTCAGAGCAGCGGACTTAGCGAATCCAAGGAGCGCGCGCAGGCGCTGGAACACGTACGGCAGCTGGCTCATGTACACAACGCCTATCTGCATCACACTATGGATGGGGGGCTGATCGGGCTGGTGGGATTTTTGCTGCCGCTCCTGGGACTTACGGTGATCGCAGTCAGAATCCGTAGTGTGGATCCCATCGCC